>JAICSH010000018.1 GCA_025936995.1 Thermoleophilia bacterium
ACGGCGGGGTTGATCGGGATCCACCTCGGTTGGAGCGGTCCGATGCTGTGCAGCGCGACGGCGTGCGCGGCGAGCGCGAACGCGATCGGCGAGGGGACGCGCCTGATCCGCGACGAGACCGTCGACGTCGTGATCGCCGGAGGAACCGAGGCCAGCCTCATCGCACCGGCGATCGCCGCGTTCGCACGGATGGGCGCTCTCAGCAAGCGCAACGACGATCCGGAACGCGCCTCGCGTCCCTTCGACGCCGACCGCGACGGCTTCGTGATGGGAGAGGCGGGGGCGTTGCTGGTGCTCGAGGAGCTCGAGCACGCGCAGGCGCGCGGCGCAAAGATCTATGCGGAGGTGTCCGGCTACGGGCTCTCCTCCGACGCGAAGCACATCACCGAGCCCGATCCGACCGGGCCTGTGACAGCGCTCAAGATGGCGCTCGGCGACGCCGGAGTCGGCGTGGAGGAGATCGACTACATCAACGCACACGCGACCTCGACCCCGGTCGGCGACACGTCGGAGACGCAGATGCTCAAGCTCGCGCTCGGCGAGGAGAACGCGTACAAGACGCCGGTCTCGGGGACGAAGGGAGCCACCGGGCATTGCCTCGGAGCTGCGGGCGCGATCGAAGCGACGTTCACGATCCTGTCGATCCGCGACGGCAAGCTGCCGCCGACGATCAACTACGAGGTCGAGGATCCGACCTGCGATCTCGACTACGTGGCCAACGAGGCCCGCGACGCCGACGTGAAAGTGGCCGTCTCCAACAGCTTCGGCTTCGGCGGCCACAACGCGTGCGTCGTCTTCAGGCGGTTCGAGAACTAGCGCCGGGTCGTGTATAGGCTCGGCGGCGTGACGCGCTGGGCGAGCTTCGACTGCTACGGCACCCTGATCGACTGGAACGGCGGCATCGGCCGGGAGCTCGAGCGGCTCTTCGGCGCGGCGCGTGCCGGCGAGCAGCTGCGCGCGTATCACGAGCTCGAGCCGCAGATCCAGCACGAGGATCCGGGCCGCAGCTACCGCGAGACGATGGCGGTAGTTTTGGCGCGGCTCGGCGCGCCGGCCGAGGAGGAGGATGCGCTCGGCCGAGCGCTCCCCGGCTGGGACGTGTTCCCGGAGGTTCCGGCGGCCCTCGAGGAGGCCCACGGCCGGGGCTGGCGGCTCGCCGTCCTTTCGAACAGCGATCGGGACCTGCTCGACGCGTCGCTCGCGCGGATCGGTGTCGCGTTCGACTACTCGGTCGTGGCCTCCGAGATCGGCTCCTACAAGCCGGCACGCGGGCACTGGGACGAGTTCTTCGCGCGCACCGGAGCCGATCCCGCCGGGCACGTCCACGTCGCGGCGAGCCTGTTCCACGACATCGCGCCGGCGGCGGGGCTCGGGCTCCGCACCGTGTGGATCAATCGCCTCGGCGAGGAGCCCGAGCCGCAGCCGGACGTCGAGCTGCGGAGCCTCGCCGGGCTCGCGGACACCCTCGACTCCCTCGTCTCGTGAACATTCGCCCGTTCACGCGGGACGATTTCCCCGCGCTCGCCGAATTTCTCGCCGAGGACGAGACGCGTCTCTTCGGCCGGCCGGCCCGTCTCGGCGCGATCGACGTCGCGGGATGGCTCTCGAGCGTCGACCTCCCGGCCAACACGTGGCGATTCGACGAGAACGAAACGCTGGTCGCGCTGGGCTGGGTCGAGAAGCCCGATACGACAGGCGTCGCCGTCGGTGCCGTCCATCACGAGGCGCACGGGCGCGGTATCGGCCCGCAGCTGGTCGACCGCAGCGAGGAGCGTCTGCGGGAGCTCGGCGCGGCGCGAATCCACAACGTGACCCTCGCGCCCGACCAGGAAGCCGGGAGGTTGCTCACCGGCCGCGGCTACCGCGAGGTGCGACGCTTCTGGGAGATGACGATCGAGCTGGACGACAAACCGCCGCCGGCTCCCGCACTCCCCGACGGTCTCCGCATCGAGGTGTTCTCGGCGGAGCTCGCGCCCGCCTTCCACGCCGCGCTCGAGGAGGCGTTCGCAGAGCACTGGGATCACCAGCCCGAGTCGTTCGAGGATTGGTGGCGACGGCAGGTCGAGAAGCCGGATCACGATCCGTCGCTCTGGTTCCTCGTGCGGGTGGGCGACGAGGTCGTGGCTCTCGCCCGGAACGACCCGGAGCGATCCGGCGGAGGCTGGATCGGCGCGCTCGGCGTGCGTCCCGCGTGGCGGGGTCGAGGCCTGGCGAAGGCGCTCCTGCTGCACAGTTTCGGGGAGTTCCACCGGCGCGGTCGGCGCCGGGTCGGCCTCGGGGTCGACTCGGAGAACGAGACCGGCGCGACGAAGCTGTACGAGAGCGTCGGCATGGCCGTCGATGCGGAGCAGGTCGTTTGGGAGAAGGTCCTCGGGTGAGCCTGCTGCGCGCCCGCTGCCCACGCTGCCGCACGCTGACGGCCGTCGCGGTGGACGAGGGATACGAGTGCCACAGCTGCGGCGCCACCTTCGCCGCAGGGCTCGTCCGCGTTCCGCGCGCGTGGGGAGACGGCGGCGAGGCGATGGTCGAGGCGGCGTCACTTCCGCTCGACTATCCGGAGGTGGCGGTCGTCGAGGAGGAGACGCTCGCGATGCAGACGCTCGCGGTGGCGTCGGACCTGCCCATACGGCCGCTCGTGCTCGGCGGTTGCTGCTGCTCCCACGTCGGGGCGGTCGAGGGGCTCGCCGCGCGTCACGGCCACGTGGCCGTCCTGTGGCTCGACGCGCACGGCGACCTGAACACGCCGGAGACGTCTCCCTCGGGCAACGAGTGGGGGATGCCGCTGCGCATGCTCATCGACCGGGGCACGATCGCCGCGACCGACGTCGTCCTCTGGGGGGCCCGCAATCTCGACCCGCCCGAGGAGGAGTTCATCTCCGCGGCGGGGATCGGCGACGACCCTGCCACGCTCCTCGGTCGTGTCGAATCCGTCTACGTCGCCCTCGACTACGACGTCTTCGACCCCGGCGAGGTCGCCGTCTTCATGCCCGAGCCCGCCGGCCCGTCGCTCGGCGAGGTCGAGGAGCTCCTGGCCCGAGTGCGGGACAGCGGCAAGCTCGTCGGTGCCGGCTTCACCGGCCTTGCTCCGGACCCGGTCAACGTCGAGAAGGCCGAGCGGCTCGCGGCTGCGCTGGGGTACTAGAGGCGAGAGCGCTTCGCAACTTCCCCTCGGGCGCCGAGGTCTAAGCTGGCGCCGTGGCCAAGATCGACGTTTCGGTCGAGACCGACGACCAGCCGAGCCCTCCCCCGAGTCACCCGAACACCTGTCCGAGCTGTCATTCGCACTACCGCGACGACGAGCTCGAGCGCAGCCTCTGGGTGTGCGAGCAGTGCGGGCACCACTTCCCGATGCGGGCGCGCCCGCGCATCGCCTCACTCGTCGATCCCGGCTCGTTCACCGAGGAGGCGACGGATCTCCACTCCGAGGATCCGCTCGGCTTCTTCGACCTCCGGCCCTATACGGAGCGTCTCGCGGAAGCCGAGATGAAGACCGGTCTCGCGGACGCGCTGGTGATCGGCCGGGCCGCGATCGAGGGCCGCCAGTGCGAGCTCGCCGTCATGGATTTCGCCTTCATGGGTGGGTCGATGGGCAGCGTCGTCGGCGAGAAGCTGTCGCGTGCGTGCGACGCAGCGGCGGAGGCGGGGATGCCGCTGATCGCCGTCACGAGCTCGGGCGGAGCGCGGATGCAGGAGGGAATCCTCGCGCTCATGCAGCTGCCGAAGACGGTCGCGGCGGTCGAGGATCTCCACGACTCGGGAAACGCGCTCCTCTGTGTGATGGCGCACCCCACTACTGGCGGCGTGCTTGCGAGCTTCGCGACGCTCGGCGACGTCGTGCTTGCGGAGCCGAACGCGCTCATGTCCTTCGCAGGCCCGCGCGTCGTACAGGAGATCACGCGCGAGAAGCTGCCCGACGACTTCGGCCGGGCGGAGCAGAACCTCCGCTACGGCCAGATCGACGCGATCGTGCCGCGCCCGGAGCTGCGGCCGACGCTCTCCCGGCTCCTGAGGCTGTTCGATGCCCCCGAGTGAGCACGAGCTCCGGCTGCGCGAGCGGCTCGGGCGCCTGAGGAGCCTGCCGCTGCTCGGCGGCGCGCGGATCTCCGGCGAGCTCGAGCGGCTGCAGCGGCAGATCGCCCGGATCGGCGAGGAGGCCACCGACGAGGAGATCTGGCGCAAGGTCGAGCTCGCGCGCCACGACGACAGGCCATACACGCTCGACTACGTGGAGCGGCTGCTCGACGACTGGTTCGAGCTCCACGGCGACCGTGCCCTCGGCGACGACGGCGCGATGATCGCGGGCCTCGGGAAGCTCGAGGGCCGCACTGTCGTCCTCGTCGGCCAGCAGAAGGGACGTGACATCCACGAGCGCGCGAGCCGTCGCTTCGGGATGCCGAACCCGGAGGGCTACCGGAAGGCGTGGCACGCGATGGAGCTCGCCGACCGGCACGGGTTCCCCGTCATCTCCCTCGTCGACACGCCGGGCGCCTACCCGGGCGTCGTCGCCGAGCAGCACGGCCAGGGGGCGGCGATCGCCCGCTCGCAGGCGGTCATGGCGCGCCTGACGGTGCCGGCGGTGGCGTGCGTGATCGGCGAGGGCGGCTCCGGCGGGGCGATCGCGCTCGCGCTCGCCGACCGCGTCCTGATGCAGGAGAACGCGATCTACTCGGTCATCTCGCCGGAGGGCTGTGCCGCGATCCTCTGGCGCGACGCGGGCCAGGCGAAGAAGGCCGCGGCCGCCTTCCGCCCCGACGCGGTGCACTGCCTCGAACTCGGAGTGGTCGACGAAATCGTCCCGGAGCCCCACGGCGGGGCGCACATCGACCACGACATGGCTGCGCGGCTGCTCGGCCATGCTCTGCGTGAATCGCTCGCCGAGCTGGACGGGATCCCGGGCGACGATCTCCGCCGTCGGCGCCGCGCCCGCTTCCGGTCGCTCGGCGTGTTCGCGTGACCAACTTGGAATAGGTTTAAGCAGGTTCGGCCGCGCCGTACCGGGCCACTGTCCACACCGTCCACAGGCTTATCCCCGCTATGTGTGCGGGGTGTAAACCGCCGGAGTACGACTCGTGACCGATAAAGGGGCGGCCCGGCGCCGTTTCCGAGCGGCGGGACGAGGGGAGGAACAGAGCATGCCGCCGCGCCCGATCTGGAGCGGGACGATCTCGTTCGGGCTCGTGAGCATCCCGGTCAGGATGCTGAGCGCGACGACCTCGAAGGAGCTCCGCTTCCACTTCGTCGACCGCCACGACCTCGAGCCGATCGGCTACGACAAGGTGCGCAAGGACACGGGCGAGCACGTCGACCCCGACGACGTTGTGCGCGCATTCGAGCTCGAGAAGGGGCGGTTCGTCCCGATCGAGCCCGAGGATCTCGACCGCCTCGACGTCGAGCTCACGCACTCGGTCGACATCTGCGACTTCGTCGCGCTCGACGAGATCGACCCCATCTACTTCCGGCAGGCGTACTACCTCGTGCCGCAGGAGGGCGGCGAGAAGCCGTACCGCCTGCTCGTCCAGGCGCTCGAAGACACGGGGCGTGTCGGGATCGCGAAGGTCGTGATCCGGAACAAGCAGCACCTCGCGTGCCTCCGGCCGTACGAGAACGTGCTCGTGCTCGAGACGATGTACTACGCCGACGAGGTGCGACGGCCGGCGGAGGTCGCGGGCGAGGCAGCGGCCGGAAACGGCCTGCGCAGGGCCGAGGTCGAGATGGCGAAGTCGCTCGTCGAGAACCTCAGCGCGGAGTTCGACCCCGCGCGCTACGACGACACGTATCGGTCGGAGCTGCTCGAGCTCATCCGCTCGAAGGCCGACGGCTCACCGCTGCCGGAGCCGCACGAGCAGGAGGCGCCGGTCGTCGACCTGATGCAGGCGCTGCGCGAGTCGGTCGAGCGCACGCAGCGCTCACGCGCTAGAAAGAGCGCGTGAGCAAGAAGCTCTCGGAGTATGAGCGCAAGCGCAACCGAAAGAAGACTCCCGAGCCGTTCGGCGGCAAGCGCGGCAGGACGAAGGCGCCGACCTTCGTCGTGCAGCGACACGACGCCCGCCGGCTCCACTACGACTTCCGCCTCGAGCGCGACGGCGTCCTCGTCTCGTGGGCCGTCCCCAAGGGCGTGCCGCTCGAGCCGGGCGAGCAGCACCTCGCCGTCCACGTGGAGGATCATCCGCTCGAGTACGGAAGCTTCGAGGGCGAGATCCCCCAGGGGAACTACGGCGCGGGAACGGTCGAGATCTGGGACCGCGGCACGTACGAGCTGCTCGAGGAGAAGCGCGACGGCGGCCTGACCGTGCGCCTTCACGGCGAGCGGCTCGAAGGGACGTGGGCGCTCGTCCCCGCCCACCTCTCCGGCGACGAGAAGAACTGGCTCATTCTCCGCAAGCGCGAGGACGGCGCCGGGCCGCCACGCGAGAACCGTCGCTACTCGCCGATGCTCGCGTCGTCGGTGGAGAGCGTGCCGCCCGGCGACGGCTGGGTCTTCGAGCCGAAGTGGGACGGCTACCGCGCGCTCGGCTACGTCCGCGGCGGCGAGGCGACGCTGAGGTCGCGCAATGGCAACGACCTGACGGAGCGCTTCGCAGTGGTCGCGAAGGAACTGCCGAAGGCGCTCCGTTCCCCAGACGCAGTCGTCGACGGCGAGGTGTGCGCGCTCGACGAGCAGGGCCGGCCGAGCTTCTCCGCGATGCAGCAGGGCAAGCCGGGGACGCCGCTCCTCTACGAGGTGTTCGACGTGCTGGAGATCGACGGCGAGCCCGTCGTCGACCTGCCGCTGACCGAGCGGCGGGAGCGGCTCGAGGCCCTGCTCGCTCCGTCGCACCACGTCCAGCTCTCGGGCGTCTTCGACGACGGCGAGGCACTGCTCGAGGCGGCCCGCGAGCAGCGGCTCGAGGGCGTGATGGCGAAGCGCGCGAGCTCGCGCTACCAGGAGGGGAAGCGCAACCGCGAGTGGCTGAAGATCAAGACCCACGGCCGGCAGGAGTGCGTCATCTGCGGCTGGACGAAGGGCCAGGGGCGGCGTGAGGGCCGGCTCGGCTCGCTCGTCCTCGGGGTCCGGCGCGGCAAGGAGCTGGCGTGGGTCGGCAACTGCGGCACGGGGTTCAGCGAGCGCGACATCGACGAGCTCCTCGCGAAGCTCGAGCCCCTCCGCCGCGACAGGACGCCGTTCCCGGTCGAGCCGAAGATGGCGAAGGTGCGGAAGGGCGACGTCTCCTGGGTCGAGCCCGAGCTCGTGTGCGAGGTCGAGTTCGCGGAGTGGACGCACGACGGCCACCTCCGCGCTCCCTCGTTTCAGGGGCTCCGCGACGACAAGCCGGCGGCGGCGGTTCGGCGCGAGGGGCCGGTCGAGAAGACGGAGGACGGGGTCAAGCTCTCGAACCTCGACAAGCCGTTCTGGCCGGACGACGACCCGAGCGGCGGGATCACGAAAGGCGACCTGCTCGACTACTACCGCGCGGTCGCGCCCGTCGTCCTCCCGCACCTGCGCGACCGGCCGTTCACGATGCGGCGCTATCCCGACGGCGCCTACGGCAAGGCCTTCTTCCAGAAGGACGCCCCGAAGGGGATGCCGGGGTGGATCCAGCGCTTCCGCGTGCAGGTCTCGACCCGGGAGCGGCCGCCGAAGAAGCGGTGGATCGACGCGCCGCTCGTGAACGACGAGCGGGCGCTGCTGTGGGCGGTGAACATGGGCTGCATCGATCTCAACGCGTGGTACTCGCGCGTCGACAAGCCCGACCGCCCAGACTTCGTCCTCTTCGACCTCGACCCGTCGCCCGACGTCGGTTTCCCCGAGGTCGTGGAGGTCGCGCGCCTGGTCAAGCAGGCCCTCGATGCGCTCGGGCTCGTCTCCTTCGCGAAGACGAGCAGCGCCGACGGCATGCACGTCCTTCTGCCGGTGGAGCGCCGCTACACGTACGCGCAGGCGCGCGAGTTCTGCGAGGTCGTCGCGGGCGCGCTCGCGCGCACGCATCGCGGGCTCGTGACGACGGAGTGGTCGAAGGCGAAGCGCCGCGGCGTCCTCATCGACGCGAACCAGAACGGCGAGGGCAAGACGATCGCCTCCGTCTACTCGGTGCGCCCTCGCCCGGGCGCCCCCGTCTCGACGCCGCTCCGGTGGGAGGAGGTCGACGAGTCGCTCGACGCCACTGCGTTCACGATGGAGGTCGTGCTCGAGCGGGTCCGCCGCCACGGCGATCTCTTCGCAGGAGTCCTCACGACGCGGCAGCGGCTCGAGCCCGCCCTGCGCGCGCTTCGATAAGGCAAGCTAAGGGATGCCCTCGCTCCTGCCGATAGCCCACTGAGATGGTGGGTCACTGGTTTCACGAGGCGAACGACTTCGCCTCGACTTGGCTGCCGCTGGCGCTGTTCTTGCTGCTGGCGCTGATGGCCTGGCTGCTGTGGAAGACCGTCGGGATGATGCCCCGCATCAAGCCCGCGGACCTGAGCCACGGCGCCAAGTCCCAGACGACCTGGTCCGACGTCGCCGGCGTGGAGGAGGTCCGCGCCGAGCTGATGGAGGTCGTCGACTTCATGCGCGACCCGAAGCGCTTCGAGCGGCTCGGCGCCAAGGTGCCGAAGGGCCTTCTCCTCTACGGGCCGCCGGGCACCGGCAAGACCCTGCTCGCGAAGGCCGTCGCCCATGAGTCGGGAGCGCACTTCTACAGCGCCTCCGCCTCCTCGTTCGTGGAGATGTTCGCGGGTCTCGGTGCGGCTCGCATCCGCAAGCTCTTCAACGAGGCGCGCAAGAACGCCCCGGCGATCGTCTTCATCGACGAGCTCGACGCCGTCGGCGCGCAGCGCAGCGGCCACGGCTTCAACCGCGAGCAGGATCAGACCCTGAACCAGCTTCTCGTCGAGCTCGACGGCTTCGAAGGGGCCGAGCAGGTCGTCGTGATGGGCGCCTCGAACCGCATCCAGGATCTCGACCCCGCGCTGCTCCGTCCGGGGCGCTTCGACCGGCAGCTGCTCGTGCCGCCGCCCGACCTTGCGGGCCGCGAGGCCATCCTCCGCGTCCACACGCGTGGCAAGCCGCTCAACATCGACAACATCGATCTCGGACTCGTCGCCCGGCAGACGTCAGGGCTCACCGGCGCCGAGCTCGCGAACATCTGCAACGAGGCCGCGATCAAGGCCGGCCGCCGCAGCGATCTGACGATCTCGCAGGCGGACTTCGACTGGGCGCTCGAGCGCGTCGTCGCCGGACTGCAGCAGCGGAAGGTCCTCACCGAGAAGGAGCGGCGCATCCTCGCCTACCACGAGGGCGGGCATGCGCTCATGGCGCACCTGATGGGCTCCGTCATGGAGCTGCAGAAGGTGACCATCGTCTCCCGCGGAAATGCGCTCGGCTACGCCTTCTACCTGCCCGAGGAGGACCGCTACCTCCACACGAAGGAGGAGCTCGTCGACCGCATGGTCGTAGCCCTCGCCGGTCGCGCCGCGGAGGAGGTCGTGTTCGGCCGTGTCACGAACGGCGCCGCGAACGATCTCGAGAAGGTGACCGAGATCGCCCGCTCGATGGTGTTCGAGTGGGGCATGTCCGACATGGTCACGTCGCGGACGATGCGCGCCGACAACTACGCGCTCTCGGAGGCTACGAAGAGCCTGCGCGACGAGGAGCAGGCCCGGTTGACCGACGGGGCGTACGAGGACGCGGTGCGGCTGCTCGGCAAGCATCGCGTCTCGCTCGACCGCGTCGCCGCTGCCCTGCTCGAGAAGGAGACGCTCGTCCGGGACGAGCTCCTCGAGCTCATCGCCGACGTCGAGCCCGAGTCGCGGGCGTCCGAATCGGTTGGCGTGCCGCGGGTCGTTGCGAGCGAGCCGGGCGCCGGCTCGTCCTTTCCGCAGTAGCGCCTCGCGCTAGCCGCCGAGCTGGGAGATGTCGATCGCGCCCTTGGGCGCCGTAAGGGAGACCGACTCGTCCCAGTCGCCGAACGTGATCGTCCCGGACTGGCTGCTCTTGCCGCCGACGATCGCCACCGGATACGGCTTGCCGGTCGCGGCGACGTAGAGCTTGCTGCTGTCGGACGTGTCGCGGATCGCGACGACCTGCTGTCCCTTGTAGGTCGTCTGGCCGTCGTTCGACAGCGTGCCGTGACCCGCGCTGATCTTCGCGAACAGGAGAGACACGCTCGTCAGCGGGCCGAACGAGCGAAACCGTCCCTCGTTCACCGACGCCTTGAGCCACTTGCCGTGGATGAGCTGGGCGATGCCGGCTCCCGCGAAGTGCCGGTAGAAGTCGTCGCTGCCGCGGATGTACGCGGTGTCCCCGATCCGGACGAGGTCGAACTTGAGCCCGCTCGTGGACATCGAGCCCTTCGCCCCCTTGCCGCGCGCCATGTCCAGATCGAGCGTGATGGGCGTCCCGCCGGAGACGATGTCCCCCGAGACGTGCACGCTGCTCGCGTTCGAGGCCGTCCTCGTGGCGTCCGCGAGGACGCGATTTGCCGGCTTCGACGCCTCGCCGTTCGGCTGCCCGGACTTGCCGTGGCTCCCGCAGCCTGCGAGGAACGTCGCCGCCAGCAGAAGGGCGAAGGCCGACACGCGCATCGTCGCCGCGAGTCTTTCAAATACGATCGCCACATGGAGACGCCCAGCTCGGTGCACCACGTCGGTCTCGCGGTCGAAGATCTCGACGGCGCGCTCGACACGTACGAGCGTCTCTTCGGAGCGCGGCTCGAGCACCGCTCGCGCGTCGAGGAGCAGGGCGTCGAGGCGGCGTCGATCCGGGTCGGCGAGAGCCGGCTCGAGCTTCTGGGCGCGCTTCGGGAGGACACGCCGGTGGGGCGCTTCCTGGCGAAGCGCGGCCCCGGGATGCACCACGTCGCCTACGAGGTCGAGAACATCGCCGCCGTGCTCGCGCAGCTCTCGGAGGCGGGCGCCGAGCTGATCGACGAGACGCCGAGGCGGGGGATGTTCGGCCTCGAGGTCGCCTTCGTGCATCCTGATTCCGTCCACGGCGTTCTCTCCGAGGTCGTGTCAGTTGGCTGACGAGCGCGTGCGGATCGAGCTCGGCTTCGCGGGCGGCCAGATCGTGGGCAGCTTCGTCGAGGCGCGCTCGGCGGACGAGCTCGAGGCGTCCCTCAGCTCGACCGGGGCCGGGAAGCCTGTCGTCGTGCTCGAGACCGAGGACGGCCCGCTCCATGTGGTGGTCGCCCACGTCGCGTACTACAAGCGAATCGTGCGCGCCGGCCGGGTCGGGTTTGGCTCCGCCTAGCGCGCAGCGCGCGGCGCCGGGAGTTAGCTTGGGTGGGGTCTCGGGGAAATGACGGGGGGATGAGTTCCCCCGCAGAGCGGCCCCCCGCGCGCGAGTCGATCGAGCACGTGCGTGAGCTGGTCGCACGCGGCCAGCAGGGCGATCGCGACGCGCTCGAGGAGCTGTATCTCACCCACTTCGACCGGATCTACAGCTACCTCCACGTCAGCGTCGGCAACCGCCACGACGCCGAGGACCTCACGACGCAGACGTTCCTGAAGATGCTCGAGAAGATCGGCAGCTTCAAGTGGCAGTCGGCGCCGTTCTCGGCGTGGCTCTTCCGGATCGCACACAACCTCGCGATGGACCACTTCCGAGCGCGCCGTCGCTGGCAGCCTGAGGAGGAGGTGCCCGAGCCGCCGGGAGAGGAGGAGCCGTCCGCCGAGCTCGTCGCGATGCGGTCGATCGGCCGCGAGTCGATGCTCAAGCTCATCGAGGGCCTCTCCCCCGAGCAGCAGCAGGTGCTCACCCTGAAGTTCGTCTTCAACCTCCCGAACGCGGAGGTGGCGACGATCCTCGACAAGACGGAGGGCGCGATCAAGTCGCTCCAGCACCGCGCGCTCGTCTCTCTGCAGAAGCAGATCGAACGTCACGAGGTCCAACCCGGCTAGCCTCCGCGCGTGGCGCTGGAGGTCGGGATCGTCGGGCTGCCGAGCTCGGGCAAGACGACGCTGTTTCGCGCGTTGACGCGCGCGGAGACGCACGGCTCCGGCAAGGAGCACGTCGGGATGGCCCAGATCCCGGACGAGCGGCTCGACCGGCTCGCCGCGACGGTGGGCGCACGGAAGCTCACGCCGGCCGCCGTCCGGGTCGTCGACGTGCCGGGGACCGGCCCGGCCCTGCTCGGGAACCTGCGACAGGTCGACGCGCTGCTCGTCGTCCTCGACGGCTTCTCCGGCACCCGGGTTCCGGCCGACGACCTCGAGACGCTGAAGCTCGAGCTCCTCGTCGCCGACCGCGACCACGTCGAGCGCCGGCTGGAGCGCGTCGCGAAGCAGGCGAAATCGGGGGACGCGCGCCTCAAGGCGGAAGCCGCAGACCTCGAGCGGCTCCTCGCGCATCTCGACGCCGAGAGAACGCTCGCAGAGTGGGAGGGCGAGCTGCCGCCGGAGCTCGATCCGCTCACGACGAAGCCGTTGCTCGAGCTGGTGAACGGCGGCGACGGAATCGACCTCCAGCTCGAGGCGGAGCTCTCGGAGCTGCCGCCTGACGAGGCCGCGGAGTTCCGGGGCGGTGGCGAGTCGGCGCTCGGCGAGGTCGTGCGGAGGCTCGCGGACACGCTCGACCTGATCACGTTCTTCACCGCGGGCGAGAAGGAGACGAGGGCATGGACGCTCCGCCGCGGCGAGTCGGCGCTCGATGCAGCGGAGACGATCCACTCGGACATCGCTCGCGGGTTCATCCGGTCCGAGGTCGTGCGCTGGGACGACCTCGTGGAGGCGGGCGGCCACGCGGAGGCGGCGCGGGCGGGCAAGCAGCGGCTCGAGGGGAAGACGTACGTCGTCGAGGACGGCGACGTCCTCAACATCCGCTTCAACGTCTAGCGCCGGCAAGGGCGCCGGCGGGTCGTACGCCCCGCCGGCATGCGCCGCTCAGCAGCAGCAGTTCTCGTCGCAGCCGCACTCCTCGGTGCAGCCTTCGCAACATGCTCCGCGCATCGTTCCTCCTTTCATCGATCGACGTCGATGCAGTATATTGAGATCCGTCGATGAAGATGCTCCCTGTTCTCTGCTGCGGTCCCGCGACGGAGCCGCTCGATCCCGAGTCGAGCGAGACCCTCGCGGCTCGCTTCCGGGCTCTCGCGGATCCGACGCGTGTCGCGATCGTCAACCGGCTCGCCTCCGCCGACGAGTGCTGCGTCTGCGACCTCAACGCCGCGTTCGAGCTCTCCCAGCCGACGATCTCGCATCACCTGAAGGTGCTGCGCGACGCCGGCCTCGTCGAGTCGAGTCGCCGCGGGACGTGGGCGTACTACCGGCTCGTCCCCGACGCCGTGAGTGAGCTGCGGCATACGCTCGGAGGATGAAGGCCCTCTTCGTCTGCGTCGAGAACGCGGGCCGCTCGCAGATCGCCCAGGCGCTGTATGAGCGCCGCGGCGGCGAGGCGCGATCGGCAGGCTCGCGGCCCGCGACCGAACTCCACGAAGCGGTCGTCGAGACGCTCGAGGAGGTGGGGATCGACGTCTCCGGGCGCGTCCCCAGAGCGCTCGAGCGCGAGGACGTCGAATGGGCCGATCTTGTCGTGACGATGGGCTGCGGCGACGCCTGTCCGGTGCTCCCGGGCAAGGAGTACCTCGACTGGAACCTGCCCGATCCGGCCGGGCTCTGCCTCGAAGAAGTGCGGGAGCTGCGAGCGGTGATCGAGCAGCGGGTATCTAGCCTGCCGATATGAGCGCGACGCCGGCCAGGGCGATCGCGACTCCTGCAAGCTGAGGACGGGCGATCCGCTCCGCGAGGACGAAGCGCGCGAGCGCGACGAGCACCACCGGGTAGAGCGATCCCAGCACCGAGACGACGCTGATGAGCCCGTGTCGCGCTGAGGCGCCGTAGAGCAGGTTCGCCCCGGTGTCGAAGAGGCCCGCCGCGACGATGACCGGCAGCGTCGGGCGCAGCCGGGCGGTCGACGGCCGGAGGAGAAGGGCGGCGAGCAGGACGATCGGCACGACCGTCAGCCGGAGGCTGAGCGTGCCCCAGACCACGCCTGCCTGCGAGACGCGGTTGAGGCCGAGAATCGACCCTCCGAAGCCGAGCGCGGCGAATAGCGCGAGCCCCACGCCGGTCGCGATCTTCCGGCCCGCGCCCTCGGGCAGCGGCTCGAGCGACGCGGCCACGACACCGGCGACCGCGACGATGATTCCGACCGCCTGCAGGACGGAAGGCCGTTCGCCGCGCGCGAGTCCGTAGGCGATCGGAACGACGGCGCCGGTTGCCGAGATCGGCCCGACGATCCCCATCGTCCCGACGGCGAGTGCGCGGTAGAACGACCCCAGGCCGAGGGCGCCCATGACGCCCGCGAACGCTCCCCACGCGAGCTCGCGGCCGCTCGGAGGATGCGCCTGGGTCGCGAGGGCCATCGCGCCGACGAGCACGAGCCCGGCGCCCTGCGACACGACGAGCACCCAGACGACCTGGACACGGCGCGTGCCGATGCCGCCGCCGAAGTCGGCGATGCCCCACGAGAGGCTCGCGGCGAGCGCGAGTGCGACGCCGATCAATCCGGCACGGGGCGGGTCGCCGCGACGGCGTCGAGCTGGTTCGCGTGGTAGAGGACTGCTGCCTCCGCGGTGCGGGCGGCGCGCGGGTCGTGGTGGCAGGCCACCGCGTGCAGCAGCTCCGCCGGGGCGCCGAGCTCCTCGAGGGAACGGAGCCCGAGATGGACGTGGCCGAGCAGGCGTCCCTCCTCGGTCGGCGCGAAGACGGGCGGGCGGCCGAGCTCGCGCGTCCGGCCGACGTCGTGGACCAGCGCGGCGGCGAGCAGCAGGTCGGCGCGGAGGCGCGGGTGGATCTGGGCGAGCTCGCGGCAGAGCGTCGCGACGCCGACCGTGTGCTCGAGCAGCCCGCCGGCGTAGGAGTGGTGGCCTTCGGGCGTGGCCGGATACGACCGGAGCGGTGCCTCGGCGAGCGCTCGGGAGACGACGTTGCGAAGCCCCTCGTCGTGCACCTCGGAGACGAGGAACTCGAGGAAGCCCTCCAGCTCGTTCGCGTCGCGGCGAAGACCGGGGGTCAGTCCCGCGGGATCGACGCCGTCCGCGGCCTCCAGCGTCCTCACCTCGACCTGGAGCTTGTTGCGGAACCGCTCGACGCGACCGAGCACATGGACGGCGTCCCCCGCCTCGAAGCGTCCGTCGAGCAGGTCGACGTCGTTCCAGACGCGCGCTCCGATCCGGCCACTCGTGTCGACGAGCTCGAGCGCGAGGTACGTCGACCCGTTGCGCGTCCGTAAGCGCTCCTTCCGCGCGACGGCGTAGACGCCCTCCACGGTGCGGTTCTCCTCCAGTTCGGCGATCGTGGTCACGAGGAGGAGTTTCGCATGGCGGGGTTACGGGGACCGATGCGTGGATGGCCGTTGCGCTGCGCCAGAGCAAGCGGTTCGGCGCCGCCAGCCCGGTCACGCGCTACTGGCTCGCCAACTGCGTCGGCTTCTCCATCGCAGGCGGCGGCCGTGGCACGGTCGAGCGGATCCTGGCGGACGACGACCTGACCGATCCTTCGGTTCTCGAGGTGAGGACGGGCAGACGGCGCATTCGTCGCGTCCCCACGTCGTCGGTCATCGCCGTCGTCCCCTCCGAGCAGGTGCTCGTCGTCGATCACCGCCGGCGCTTCATGCCGGACCGCCGGCGCGACCTCACCCTGAGGCTCCGCTGGACGGCCCGCGTTCTCCGCAGGGTCCTGGTCGTCGGGCTGGGCGTCGGCATGGCGATCGCCGCGGAACTGGCACAGCTGGCCCGTCGAGCGTGGACGCAAGGCTCGCCCGTCGTGGCGCGCGGGAGCCGGCGCGGCGGTAGCGAGGCTACGCGATTGGTACGGTCAGTGCCGTGGCAGTCGTACGGCCGTTCCGCGCGCTCCGCTACGACCCGGCTGTCGGCGGCGAGCTCGAGTCGCTTGTCGCGCCGCCGTACGACGTCATCGACCCGGGACAGCGCGAAGAGCTCCTCGGACGAAGCCCGTACAACGTCGTCCACCTGACGCTGCCGGACTCCGAGGACGAGGCGGCTGCGAGGCTCGCGGACTGGCGCGGGCGGGGAGTGCTCGTGCTCGACTCCGAGCCCGCGTGCTGGTGGCTCGCCCAGGAGTACGTCGGCCCGGACGGGGTCGCGGGGCGTCGCGAGGGATTCGTCGCCGCGCTCCAGCTCGAGGCGTACGAGAGCCGCGTCGTCCTGCCGCACGAGCGCACGCACCCAGGGCCGAAGGAGGGCCGGCTGCGCCTCCTCCGTGCGACCCGCACGCAGCTCGAGCCCCTCTTCTTCCTCTGGGACGGGACGGTCGAGGTCGACGGGCTCGGCGAGCCGGAGCTCGCCGCCGACGAGGCGGGTGTCGTCTCGCGACTCTGGCGGCTCGACGACGAGTTCTCCGCCGCGCTCGTGGAGGAGCTGGCCGACGCACAGCTCCTGATCGCCGACGGCCATCATCGGTACGAGACGTCCCTCGCGTTCCACGAGGAGGACGGGACCGACGCCTCGGCCTGGCTCCTCGCCGTGATCGTTCCGACCGGCCAGGAGGTGCTGACCATCTTCCCGACGCACCGCGTCGCGAAGGGCACCGACGCCTCCGGGGCGCCGATCGACCCGCCCGGCGACGACCTGCCGGGGCCGGTGCTCTACCGCGGCGGCCGGTACGAGCTGCTCGCGGGCGACGGCCTGCTCGATCCCGAGGTCGTCGATCAGGCAGCGCCCGTCGGAGTCACGTATACCCCGCGGCGCGACGAGGCCGTCGCCGCCGTTGACCGCGCCGAGGCCGAGGCGGCCTTCCTTCTCCGCCCGACCCGCATCGAGGACGTCTGGGACGTCGCGCGCCGGGGTGACGCGATGCCGCAGAAGAGCACGTTCTTCTATCCGAAGCTGACGTCCGGCCTCCTCATGCTGCCGCTTGACTGACTGGCTCGAGCTGTGCCGGGCCGCGGTCGCCGACGTGGACGCCGTGCTCGCGCGCATGCCGACCCGCGCCGATCGCGAGCCGGTCGTCGGGGCCGGGCTCGGCGGCGACGAGACGACGGCGATCGACCGCGCCGCCGAGGAGGTGATCCTCGCTCGCGTCCGCGAGGCGGCCGGCTCGATCGTCTCCGAGGAGGTCGGCCGGCTCGGCGGCGAGGCGCGTCCGCTGGTCGTCGTCGACCCGATCGACGGCTCGCTGAACGCGAAGCGCGGCATCCCGTTCTTCTCGGTCTCGATCGCGGTCGCCGAGGGCGAGACGATGGACGACGTCCTCTTCGGCTTCGTCCACGACTTCGGCTCTCGCGAGGAGTGGACGGCCCGGCGAGGCGAGGGGGCATGGCTGAACGGCGATGCGCTCGGCGACGTGCGGCCGAAGGACGAGGTCGAGATCCTCTCCTTCGAAGCGACGCGGACCTCGCTCGTCGCACGCGACGCGCCGAAGGTCGCCGAGCTCGCGCACAGGCTGCGGATCATGGGCTCGCTCGCGCTCTCGCTCTGCCATCTCGCGGCCGGGCGGGTCGACGCCGTCTGCTCGCTTAAGGGCGCGCGGTCGGTGGACATCGCCGCGGCTCAGCTCCTCTGCCGCGAGGTCGGGCTCGCGATCGACCTGTTCGACGTGGAGGACGCTTTCGGCGCAGCGCCGCTCGACCTGGAGCAGCGTTCGCGCGTCGCAGCCGCGGGCTCCGAGGCCGTCTGCGGGCGCCTCGCAGCCGCGTTGCGCGGCGGCTAGAAGGACACGCGCGCGGACGAGCGTGACGTCGTCAGCTTCTTGCCGGCGGCGTTGACCGCCGTCACGCGGGCGCGCAACCGGTGCCCGAAGTCGCTTCGCCCGAGCCGGTACGTGGCGTGCGTGGCGTGGTGGATGCTCCGGCAACCTCCGCCGCGACCGTTGCAGCGGAGCCACTGGTAGCGGTAGCTCTTCGGCGGGCCGCTCCAGGTGCCGTGGCTCACGACGACGCGCCTGCCGACCCGCATGAGCCCCGTGATCCGCGGCGCCCTCTTCAGGTGCGGGACACTGACGACCAGGGCACTGCGCTTGGTGAGCGCCTGCGTCGAGCCGGCGGCGTTCGTCGCCGTGACCACCACCTCGAACGTGTGGCCGGCGTCCTCGCCGAGCATGAAGAAATCGGTTCCTGTTGCTCCCCCGACCGGCACGCAACTCGTGCCCTTGGCACTGCAGCGCATCCACTGGTAGGTGAAGGTCGCGGGTGTGTTCCAGCTCCCGGGCTTCACTTTCAGCACCTTTCCGACCGCCGGGACTCCCGAGAGGGTGGGCGGCGCCGTCGCGCTCGGCACGGGGACCACCAGTGCGGTCGGAGTCGACTCGGCCAGGGTCGAGCTCCCGGCCGCGTTCGCGGCAGTGATGCCGATGCGGAGCACGTTTCCGCCATCCGCTGCAGTCAACTGATACGCCGCTCCGGTGCCACCGGGAATCGGGGAACACGTCGAGGCGCTCGTGGTGGCGCACCGGAGCCAGTTGTACGTGAAGCCCGTCGGCGACTGTGACCATGTGCCGGTCGTCGCGGAGAGCACATGCCCCACGATGGCGCTTCCGGAGACTGAGGGACCGCTGAAGATCACCGGAACGCCGAGGTAACGCTGGACACACCTGCTGCCGTCGTTGCTGTACTCCTGCTGGAGGTCGTAATGGTTGCCGTTGATCACCTGGTTGTAGGCGTCGGCTCCCTGAGTGCCGCCAAGATTCGGGCCGAAGTCGAAGAGGCAGAGGTCGCCGTTCTCCTGTCCGTTTGAAGCCAGCCACGCGTTGCCGTCGGGATCGGTGATGGCCTCGTTGTGCTCGTGGCTGATCGTGTTGATCGTCGTATCGGCATCTGGATCGTTGGGGAATCCCTGGCTCGAGTCGGTGCACCCCGGGCCTGGCCCTTCAAATGGTTCGTTGGCGTAGATCACGTCTTCGCCTGCGGAATCGAAGAAGTCGCTGTGATACGCGCAGAACTTGTGTGTCGAGCACTCGCCGGCGTCGAAGCACGACCCCGCACCGCTTGGCGTTATGAGGAAGTACATGTTCGTGAGGCCGCCGTGCAAGCCATGCGCCGTGAGGACGTTCTGGAGCTCTGCCTGGAGCTGTGCGTCACTTAGACAGACAGGGTCGCTCCCGTCGTCACACCCGTTCGACGGAAACGTGGTTGTGTCCACGATCGCGCCGCCGAAGGCCGACTGGTACGAGATCGGTCCGCCTCCGTCGGAGTACTGCGTCGCTGCTGAGTACACGTTGTCAACCCCGCCACTCGCGGCGGCGACGTCGGTGAAGTACTGGTCGATCGTGTTTTCGTAGGTTGGGTCGAGTGTGAATCCACTCGGGAACCAGTAGATCGCGTACGTCGTGCTCGAATGCATCACTGGCCCGCCGTGGTAAAGGAGGTCGAAGGGGCTCGACAGGCCAAGTGCGCCGAGCGCGTGGGACGCCCCGGTCGTGCCGGCGTGCGGGACCACACCGAGAATCCGCCCGTGTGTGCTTCTCGTCACGCCACCGCTCGCCCCCGCGGCGGTTCCGAGCAGCGCAAGCACGGTTGCCAGCGTGACGAGCGACCCCCTCATCTTCCCCACCACGATTGCACGTCGACCCCGGAAAGCCAAGTCCGTCAGCTCACTTGGGGGTGGAGAGCGTCGCGGCGATTCGGGTGAGCTTTCGGGCGGCCGCCTCGAACGACGCGGCCGAGTCGCCGAGTCTTCCGGCATCCGACTGGAGCTTCGTCAGCTGCTGCCCGAGATACGTGGCCTGGCTCGCGACGTAGCCGGGGTCGATCTGCCCGGCGGGCGTCGTCGTGAGATAGGTGTCGAGCGTCTTCAGCTCGCCGGCGATCCGGCCCGCGGAGCCGGTGAGCGAGCCGGCGTCGGAGGACATCGCCGTTGCGGACGAGCTCGCCGTGGCCGCGTCGCCGCTGATCCTGGCGCCGACCGCTCGCTCGGACGCTGCCGTTGCCGCGGCGGCGGCGCGGGCGTCCGCGGCTGCGCTCTCGGCGGCGGCGAGCGACGTTCGCAGCGTGCTCAGCTGCTGCTCGAGCGCATGCTCGTGCGCGGTCGCCGTGGCGAGCGCCTCCCGGGCGGCCGTGTCGCGCTGCGCCTGGTGGCGCCAGCCGATCGAGAACGCCGCGGCGCTGATGAGCCCGCCGCAGATGAAGGCGAGGCCGGCGAGCAGCCACGCCGAGCGCGGCAGCTTCCGCCGTGCCGTGCCGTGGCTCGCGTTCGCGAGTGGCCGGCGCTCCTCGAGCAGCGGCCAGCGAGTGGTGGACTCCGAGGTCACCAGGGAGCGCTTCGCCGCGCGGCGACCGGCTCCTGCTACCGGTCGCGGTTGCGCAACGTCCACCACAGCCGGAGCGGGAGCATCCCGAGGAACGGCGCTCGCCGCCCGACCTCGTCCCGGTCCTCACGATCGAAGGACGTCGCGAAGCGGGCGGCCTCGGCGGCGCTCGCGTACTCCTTCGAGCCGCCGGCCCCGCAGCCGCGCTCGCACGTCCACCGCATCGTCGCCCCCTCTGTCCGGAAGCGATATCGGTGACCGAAGACCCGGCAGCTCAGCACGCGCCGGAGCGTAACCGCGGCCCCCGCCTCCGCGTTGACGACGCACATGAGCAGCGAGACCGCCTACGTCGAGACCGGCCGCATCGAGACGAACATCCCGGGCAGCTCACCGACCGCTTCGGGCGGAAGAAGCTCTTCCTCATCACGCTCGGCGTCTACATCGTCGCCACGCTCGCGACCGCCGCCTCCTGGACGGCCTGGTTCTTCTTCCTCTGCCGCTTCCTGACCGGCGCCGGAATCGGCGGCGAGTACGCGGCGATCAACTCCGCGATCGACGAGCTCATACCCGCACGGGTGCGCGGCCGCGTCGATCTGATCATCAACGGCTCCTACTGGGTCGGCGCGGCCGCCGGCTCCGGGATCTCGCTGCTGCTGCTCGACAAGACGCTGCTCTCGGCGAGCGTCGGCTGGCGGAACTCGTTCTTCCTGGGCGCGGCGCTCGGCTTGGGCGTCCTGTTCGTCCGCCGCAACGTCCCGGAGAGCCCGCGGTGGCTCTTCATCCACGGACGAGAGGAGGAAGCCGAGGCGATCGTGCGCGACATCGAGACGTCGGTGGAGCAGGAGGACGACGAGCATCTCGAAGAACCCGACCGCTCGATCACGGTGCGGCAGCGCGAGTCGATCCCGTTCCGGGAGATCGCGAAGACCGCATTCCAGCGCTATCCGCGCCGGGCGATCCTCGGTCTCGCGCTCTTCATCGGTCAGGCGTTCCTCTACAACGGCGTCACGTTCAACCTCGGGACGCTCTACACGACCTTCTGGAGCGTCTCCTCGAGCTTCGTCCCGGTCTTCATCGTCGTCTTCGCGGCCGGCAACTTCCTCGGCCCGCTCCTGCTCGGCCGGCTCTTCGACACGGTCGGGCGGAAGCCGATGATCGCGGGCACGTACATCGGCTCGGCCGTGGTCGCCGCGATCATGGCGTTCCTCTTCTTCGGGCAAGGGCTCGGCGGCTCGCCGTGGGCGTTCGAGGCGTTCGTCTTCGGCACGTTCTTCCTCGCCTCCGCGGGTGCGAGCGCCGCATACCTCACCGTGAGCGAGATCTTTCCGATGGAGACGCGCGCCCTGGCGATCGCGTTCTTCTTCGCCGTCGGCACCGGCATCGGCGGGATCATCGGGCCGCTCCTGTTCGGCAACCTCATCGCGTCGGGTAGCCGCGGCGAGGTGGCGACCGCCTTCCTCATCGGCGCCGGCGTGATGGCGATCGGCGGGATCGTGGAGCTCTTCTTCGGCGTCAAGGCCGAGCAGGTGCCGCTCGAGGACATCGCGAAGCCGCTCACGGCCGAGGAGGCGGAACAGGTGCCGGAGCGCGAGCGCGAGGGACGCAGGCGCTACCGGCCCGGCCCCGGCATGGAGTATCCGTACTACTCGCCGGGACTCATGGGGACGTCGCTGCGCCGGCCGACGGCCCTGACCGAGCTGCAGCGCGAGGTCGAGGCGATCGGGCGCGCGGTCGACGAGGGCGGAACGATTTCGCGTGAGGAACTGTTCCGCACGGTCGGAGCACGTCGCTGGGGCCCTGGACGCTTCCGGCGCGCGCTCGGAGAGGCAGTGGCCGCCGGGCGGATCCGGCGCACGGCACGCGGCCGGTTCGAGGCGCCTGAGCCCGGCACCTAAGCGCTACGCTCGCCATCGTGGCTGTCTCTCTCGACGACGTCCGGACGGCGCTCGAGCAGGTGATCGACCCGGAGCTCCGGCGTCCGGTCACCGAGCTCGACATGGTGCGCGATCTCGAGGCCCACGACGGCGTCGTCGCGCTCACGATCGTCCTCACGATCGCCGGCTGCCCGCTGCGCGACTCCTTCGAGGATCAGGTCGAGCGCGCCCTTGCAGACGTGCCCGGAGTGACGGGGGTCGAGCTCTCCTTCGACGTGATGACGCCCGAGGAGCGGCAGGCGCTCACGCAGAAGCTGCGCGGCGGAGCGCCCGAGCGTGACGGGGTGATCCGGCTGCCGGCCGACTGCCGCGTGCTCGCGATCGCGAGCGGCAAGGGCGGTGTGGGCAAGTCGTCGCTCTCCGCGAACCTCGCGGTGGCGCTCTCGCAGCTCGGCCACCGGGTAGGCGTGCTCGACGCGGACATCTACGGGCATTCGATCCCGCACGTGCTCGGCATCCGCCAGCGCCCGGTCGCGGTGGACGACCTGATCGTGCCGCCGGTGCAGGACGATCTGAAGCTCATGTCGATCGGCTTCTTCCTCGAGAGCAGCAACGAGCCCGTGATGTGGCGCGGCCCGATGCTCCATCGCGCGCTCGAGCAGTTCCTCACTGACGTCCACTGGGGCGAGATCGACGTCCTCGTCGTCGACATGCCGCCCGGGACCGGGGACATCTCGATCTCGCTCGGCCAGCTCCTGCCGCGGGCCGAGGTCGTCGTCGTGACGACGCCGCAGAAGCTCGCGCAGGACGTCGCTGCCCGAGCCGCTGCGATGGCTCAGAAGACGAACATGCGCCTCCTCGGCGTCGTCGAGAACATGTCCGGCGACGTCTTCGGGAGCGGCGGCGGCGAGGAGCTCGCGAACGAGCTCGGGGTCCCGCTGCTCGGCACCATCCCGCTCGATCCGGTCCTGCGCGAGCAGGGCGACGCAGGCGCGCCCGTCGTCTCCGCGCAGCCCGAGGCGGAGTCGGCGCGGGCGATCGTCGCGATCGCCGAGGAGATCCAGGCGCTCCGCCGCGAGCGCGGCGGCATCGTCAAGTCACTGCCGCTCGTCGGCTGAGCCTGCGTCGTGGACGCCCAGGAGGGCCTGAGCCGGCTGCACGCGCTCGGCTTCCGGGACGCCGACGCGGAGGAGCTCTGGGCACACTTCGACGGCGCCGAGCGCCGCGGAAAGCAGGGTCACGGCCACGCGCGGATCCCGTGGCTCGAGGACCTCGAGGGCTACGATCCGTCGGCCCAGCCCTCGCTGCTCGAGGAGGACGACGGCTTTCAGCGCTGGCACGGCGGCGGCGCGATCGGCTACCTCGTCCTCGGGCGCGTTGTGCGGGCGCAGCTCGAGCGGCCGCCCGATCACGCGCGTCTCGTCGTGTGCGAGCGGACGTTCCCGACGGGGATGCTCGGCCATCACGTCCGCCGACTCGCCGAGGGCGGGCTCGTCGCCGTGCTGACTGCGACGTCTCCGCTTCGTCTCGGGCATCCCTCGGGCGGTCCGAAGCTCGCAGGCACGAACCCGCTCGCCATCGGGATCCCGGGCGTCGACGGCGATCCCGTCGTCGCCGATGTCTCGATGGGCGCGGTGACATGGGGCGACGTCGTCGCGGGACTCGCGCAGGAGGACGAGCTCGTCCCGTTCGGCGGCGAGCATGCGCACAAGGCATTCGCGCTGGCGCTCGGGCTGCAGCTCCTCGTGGACTCGCTCGTGCGGGAGGCGGGTCACGGCGCGGTGCTTCTCGTCGCGAGACCGGAGTCGGATCCGGTCCCGGCGCTCCGCGAGCTCGCGGCCGGCGTCCGTCTTCCTGGCGACCGCTAGCGCGGGAAGCGCGGGTCGTCTCTGATCGAGGCGAAGTCCTCGTCGTCCTGAGCCGCGGCGCGGAAGCGATCCTCCGCGGCCACGGCGGTCCCGAGATGCTCGAGCGCGGCTTCCCGCTCCCCGCTGAGCGCCTCGGCGCACGCGAGGTTGTAGAGGATCGCCGGATTGCCCGGCTTCGCCTCGAGCCCCTCCTCGAGCAGCCGCTTCGCCTCGCCGTGGCGGCCCGCCTGGAGGTCGGGAACGGCGAGGAAGACGTACTCCCAGGCGGAGATCTCGTGCGGCTCGCCCGGCTTGCCGCCGACCGCGAGGACGGCCGCGTCGTCGGTGACCGCAACCGCGCCGCGCCTGAGAGCTGGATCGCGCACGAAGACGAGCTGTCCGGGGCCGAGCTCGTGCTCGTTCCCGTCGACCGTGAACCGGACGCGCCCGCGCAGGACGAGGTAGAGCTCCTCGTGGCCGAGCCGGTCCTCTGTGTGCTCCTCGACGATCCGGCCGCTCGCTCCGGATGTGTACGCGTTCGTGCCGAACGCCTGGATGCCGAAATGCCGGCGCACCGGCCGCCAGACGAAGCCGTCTGCCAGCTCGATCGCGTCGAGCTCGTCGATGTGGGAGAGGTTCATCGGAGGAGCTCCTGGAAACGGGGGTCGTCGCGGATGTTGTCGAGGTCGGTGTCCTCGCGGAAGTACGGCGCGGCCTCCTCCGCGTTCAGCTCCTTCGCGCGGCGGAGGTGGGCGAAGGCAGCGTCGGGATTCCCGGCCATCGACTCCCAGCACCCGGCGTTGTACGCGGCGGCCCAGTAGTCGGGCTTCTCCGCGACCATCCGCTCCATGACCGCCCGGCCGTCGTCGATCCGACCTGCGTGGCGATAGGCCTCCGCGAGCGTGAACTCCTCCCAGCCGCCGGCGTTGAACGCCTGGCCGACGGTTCCGCCGACGACGAAGACGATCGTGCCGTCCTCCGCCGCGACCGCGCTGCGGAACACCTCGGCGGGGACGAACACGAGCGTGCCGGCCGCGGCGTCCTTCGTCTCCTCGCCGACCGTGAACGTCGCGCGTCCCTGCACCACGACGTAGAGCTCCTCGTTGCCGCTGTCCTCCGTGTGCGGGGGCATCAGCTGGTCGCCCGTGTCGGCGTACCAGGCGTTGACGCCGGCCGGCCGGAAGCCGAGGAGGTAGCGGACTGGAATCAGGGTGCTGTCGCGGTGTGCGACCCTCTCGGCCTCGTCGAGCGCGAGGATCTCGTAACCCTCGCTCATGAGCTCGCCTCCCTGAGGGCGTCGAGGACGACGGGATCGATCGCATCCGCCCCGTCCACCCGTTCCTCGAGGTTCTCGACGCCGGCCCAAGCGTCGAGCGAGTCGTAGCCGAGCCGTGCGAGCTGTTCCTCCACCTCTTCGCGCAGGGAGCCTTCGAGCGGCAGCCAGTCCTCCCGCGGGCTGATCCCGAACAGCCGGTGGTGGATCTCGTGGATGCGCCTGAGCTCCTGGATCGGGCGCTCGTGGTCGTCGACGCGAAGGTCGACGAGGAGGTCGGACAGGCCCGCGTAGCCGCCGTTCCGCTGCACGACGAGGAGCGATGCCGACTGCTGCCCGCGCCGGTCGCCGCCGGCTGCCTGCGCCGCCGCGAGGCACTCGATCAGTCGCGACGCGAGCGGGAGCGCCGAATTCCCCTCGAAGGTGGTCGCGAGCGCGGCCACCGTCTCCTCGCCGACGAGGATGTTGCCCTGTGCCGCGTAGCCGGGACCCGTCCGATGTCCCGCCCACTCGTTGCAGCCGGGGCCGGTCCAGCTCGCGCTGCCGCCGCGGGAGTCGACGATCCCGAGCTGCCGGTCGTCGCGTCCCTCGTCCTCCGTGGTGAGGCGCTCCACGACCTCCTCGGCGCTCAGCCCCTCACGGAGAAGCGCCAGCCCGTTCGGGCCGTAGCTGGGATTCGCATACGCCTGCGTCGCGATCGCGCCTACCTCGGGCTCCGCCCACGGGACGACCGAGCCGACCGAGAGGAACTTCGACTGCACCGCGACGCCCCACTGCTCCGCCTCGAGGTCACAGGCGGCGATCGAGTAGGTGGCGACGACGGGCTCAGCCATAGGTCAGCTCCGTGAGGTCGAGCTCGAGCAGGTCACGCCGCTCCTCCGGGACGAGGACGGCCGCCACCTCGGGCCGCGCAAGCGCCGCGCGCACGTCGTCCGCCGACGCAGCGCGCACGACGACGGGACGGCCCGCTTCGAATGCCTCGGCGATGGGTTGCAGCTGGTCGACGCCGTCGACGACGAGCGCCTCCTCCACCGGCACGGCGGGATCCCCCTCCACGGCCAGCTCCGGCACGCGCCGGCCGCTCCCGCCCCACCAGCGCTCCCTCATAGCGTCACGGAGCCCCCCGGCTCCATCTCCTCGATCTGCACGTCCGGCGCGAGCTGCTTCAGCTCGGCGGGTGTGCCGGTCAGCGCGGGGAACGTGCCGTAGTGGCACGGTACGCAGCGCTTGACGTCGAGGAGCTCGAGCGCGAGGGCCGCCTCGCGCGGGCCCATCGTGTAGTGGTCGCCGATGGGGAGGATCGCGACGTCGGGCGAATAGAGGCGGGCGATCAGCTGCATGTCGCCGAAGACGCACGTGTCGCCGGCGAAGTAGAGCTTCGTCCCGTTCTCGACCGTGACGACGATGCCGCACGGCTCGCCCATGTACTCGAGGTCGTTGTTCGAGCTCGAGTGGTGCGCGTTTGTGAGCGTGAACTTCACGCCGGCCGCCTCGACGGTTCCGCCCTTGTTCGGATCGAGGACGTTCTCGAGCTGGTGCTTCGTCTGCAGCCAGTCCGCGAGCTCGACCGGCGCAATGACGGTGCACCCGTGCTTCTTCGCGAGCTCGACGGTGTCGCCGAGATGGTCGCCGTGGGCGTGGGTGAGCGCGATCACGTCGATGCGCTCCGGCTCGACCTCCGACTCGGGGCACTTCGGGTTCCCGTTCAGGAAGGGGTCGATGTAGACCCGCTTACCGCCGGGCGTGTCGAAGCGGAACGTCGCGTGGCCGAGCCAGGTCAGGGTCGTTTCGGGCATGCATGAACTCCTTTGACTGGACGCCGCGAGCCTACTGAGGAAGGACCGTCCGATGCGGCCGTGAACCTTTAGGCGTGGGTTCGCGGCTCCTGCCCCTGGTGCTCGCGACGGCTGCTCTCGTAACGGGGGCAGCCGGACTCGACGGCTCGGCGACCTGGCTCGTGCTGCTCGCGGTGCCCGCCGCCGCTGCGCCGGCGTTCCTCGCCGCCGGCGACGCCCTCGAAGGGAAGCCCGCGGTGTTGCGCGCGGTGTCGAGCGGCGTCGCTCTCGCCCTAGTCGTCCTCGCCTCGGCCGCCCGGGAGAACGCACCGACCGGAGGTGCGGCGTCGCCTATCGCGGCCTGGGCCCTCGTCCTCGCCCTGTTCGCCTACGGCGTCCCGCTCGTCGCATGGGTGCTCGAGCCTGTGCGCGTCCCTCGGGATCGCCCGCAGCGCCGTCTGCGGCCCGCCGAGGTCGACGAGCTCCTCTCACGCGCCGCGTAGCGAGGCGGCACCCCGCCGGGAGGGGCGGGGCGCCGCCAAGCTCCTGCGTGCCTACGGGAGGTTGACCTGGAAGGCCACTGTGCGGCGCGTGGACACGCCCGCGAGGACCGGCTCGCCCGGCTTCGCTGCGCGGGCGAACACCGCCAGCAGATGCTGATGCCGCTTCCGGGCGGGGAAGCCGTGCCGGCGCGTCTCCGTGAGCGTCACCGTGCCGTCGTCGGCGGTGACCTTCGTGCTTCCGGAGAACTGGTTGTACGGGATCGGGGTCGCGAAGACCTGCGCACCCGAAACAGGCCGGCCGTTGCAGGCGGTCACCGTGAACTTCAGCTGGATCGTGTGGCTCCCGAGCGTCACCAGCTTCGGCGAGATCGACGCCTTGCTGATGGACAGGCGTGCCGGCGGCGTCAGGTCGGCGACCTGAACCGTGCCGGTGCCCGCAGGGCACCCGCTCGCGCCGGCGCCCGGCACGGCGGCCGTCTGCTGTGAGACGAACGTCGTCGAGCCGCCGGAGTTCGTGGCCGTCACCGAGAGGCGGATCGTGTCGCCGGCATCTGCCTGGGCCACGGCGTACGTGTCGCCTGTCGCGCCGCTGACCGCAGTGCAGCCGTTGCCGCCCGCGTCGCAGCGGAGCCACTGGACGGCGATGTTCGTCGGACTCCCGCTCCACGTCCCCTTGTTCGCGGTCAGGGTCGATCCGTTGGCAGGGGTGCCCGAGATGGTCGGGGCTGTCGTCGGTGTCGGAGCCGTCGTGCTGGAGACGACGGCCGATTGTGTCGACGTCGCCTTGGCTGAGCCGCCCGAGTTCGTCGCGGTCACCGTGACGCGGAGCGTGTGGCCCACGTCGGTGGCCGCCGCCGTGTAGCTCGCGGAGGTCGCGCCGCTGATCGCGGTGCAGGAGTTGCCGCTCGCGTCGCACAGATTCCAGGCGTACGTGTACGCGGTCGGGCTCCCGCTCCAGCTGCCGTTGGTGGTCGACAGCTTCTGTCCTTGCTGCGCCGTCCCCGAGATGGTCGGCGCCGCCGTGCTCACCGGCGCATTGCCGGCGGCCTGGCCGGTGCCCGGCCGTCCGATGACGGCGCCGATGGCAAATGCAGCCGCGGCGATCACGACCGCGATTCCAAGGTTCGCTCCTCGCATCGTATCCTCTCCTTCGTAATCCGATCAGTACTTCGAAGAAGTGGTAACCGACCGCGAGTAGTCCGAACCTTGCTCTTTGCAGAACCTTTTCAGATGAGGCCGGTGGCCCCCGCGGAGTTCGCGAGGGCCACCACCACAATTCCTAGTGACGAGCGAATGGGAACGCGACCACTCGGCGGGTTGACACGCCGCCGAGGGCCGGGTCGCCTGGCTTCGAAGCGCGCACGAATACCGCCAGAAGACGCTGATGCCGGCTGGCGGGGAACCCGCTGCGACGACCCTCAGTGAGCGTGACCGAGCCGTCCGCGCCTGTGACCCCCTGCGCCGCCGCGAACTGGTTGTACGGGATCGGGGTTGCGAAGACCGTTGCCCCCTGCACCGGCCGAGTGTCACACGCCTGGATCACGAGGTGAATGCGGATCGTGTTGGTCGAGCGCCTCACGGACGGTGTGATCGACGCGCTTGCGATCTGGAGGCGCTCCGGCGGCACGAGCGCGGCGACTGGGATCGGACCGGTGGCCGACGGGCACCCACTCGTGGGCACGACCGCCGTCGCTGCGGATGTCGCCGAGGCGCTGCCGTCGGCGTTCCGCGCCGTGACCGTCACGCGGAGCGTGTGGCCCACGTCGCTGCTCGTAACCGTGTAGATCTTCGCCGTGGCGCCTCCGATAGCGAGACAGGCGGCTCCGGTCGCGTCACATCGACTCCAGGCGTAGTGGAACGACGTCGGGCTTCCGCTCCACGTCCCATGAGTCGCCACGAGCGTGCTTCCCACTGCGGCGGCTCCGGAGATGGTCGGCGCGGTCTTGTTCTTCGGGACGGCGGTGCTTGCGGCCCGGCCGTTGCCCGGCTGGCCGAAGATCGCGCCCAGCAATACCCCGGCGGCGACCGCCAGGACGAGTCCCAGCCTTCCCCGCGTCACGTGCGTTCGTAGCATGGCCGGCTCCTTAACTCATCGATTGTGCGGCGACTCGTAATCTGTCGCACTCGAGTCGTTCACAAACCTGAACGCCTGACGGTTTTCAGACCTTTTTCAGAGCGGGAACGCGCGCGCGGCGTGCCGGGCCAGCTCGATCAGCGGCTGGACGGCGAAGAGCGAGCCGAGCGAGACCACGAACGCGGCGCCGACCGCGACGTGGAGGAGCTCCTCCTTCGCGGGCGCGCCGCCGCTCACGGCCACGCTTCCGCCCGGCTGCACCTGCAGCTCCGCGGACGGGCGCATGTACATCGCCCGCACGATTCCGAGGTAGTAGTAGAGGCTGACGAGCGTCGCGAGCACGCCGACGATCACGAGCCACACCCAGCCGTGCCGGTACGCGGCGGCGAGCACGTAGAACTTTCCGACGAAGCCGCCGCCGAGCGGCAGCCCGGCGAAGCCGAACATGAAGAACCACATGGCGACGCCGAGGAACGGCCGCTCCCACCCGAAGCCGGCGAGATTCTCGAGCGTCACCGGCACGCCGAGCTCCCGCTCCCGCGCGGCGACGATCGCGAACGAGCCGAAGGCCATTGCCGAGTAGGGGACGAGGTAGTACATGAGCGCGCGGCCGCCGAGCGCGCTTCCGGCGCTGAGCCCGATGAGCATGAAGCCGGCGTGCGAGATCGACGAGTAGGCGAGGATCCGCTTCACGTTCCTCTGCACGAGTGCCGCGAAGTTGCCGATCGCGAGCGAGACCGTCGCGACGATGGCGAAGGCCCAGCTCCAGAGGTGCTCGTCGTGCGGGAACGCGGTTGTCATGAGGCGGAACGCGAGCAGGAGCGCCGCGACCTTCGTCGCCGACGACATCCAGGCCGTCACGGTCGTCGGTGCGCCCTCGTAGACGTCAGGCGTCCACATGTGGAACGGCGCTGCGGACATCTTGAAGCCGAGGCCTGCGACGATCAGCGCGATCCCGGTGACGAGGAACGTGTCGCCGGTGAGGCCCTGCGACGCGACCGCCCTGGCGATGCCGTCGAACGAGACTGTCCCCGCTGCCCCGTAGACGAGCGCGGAGCCGAAGAGGAGCGTTCCCGCGCCGAAGGAGCCGACGATGAGGTACTTGAGCCCCGCCTCGAGCGATCCCCCAGCGACGCCGAAGGCGTCGCGGTCTTCTGGCCGCGCGTCGGCGGCTTTGCCGCCGACGCTTGCAGCGAATGGGTCGTAGTCGATCGCGCACATGACGTAGAGCGCGATCGAGAACCATTCGAGCGAGAGGAACAGCACCATGAGGTTCGCGGCGCCGACGAAGAACGCCATTCCTGCTCCCGAGGCGAGCAGGAGTGCGAAGAACTCCGCGATGTGGTCGTCGCGCCGCCCGGGGTCGGAGGAGCGGCCCCAGCCGGGAATGTGCTCGACGCCGAGCAGCGTCGTCGCGAGCCCGATCGCGCAGAGGATGACCTGTCCGAGCGCCGTCCAGCGGTCGCGGTAGAAAGCGCCGGAGACGATGGTGTGGCCGTTAGCGCTGTCGACGTAGAGCCAGACGGCGAGGACGAGCGCGGCCGTGAAGCCGGCTCCCGCGATCGTCGCCGACGCGAGGCGGCGCACCGCGCGCGGGACGAGCACGGCGCACAGCAGCGCGACGAACGAGGCTCCGATGAGGACGAAGACGGGTCCGAGCCCGAACCAGTCGACGTGCGTCGTGTGCAGCGTCACTTGAACTGGCTCCTCACGGACGCCGCCGGGCTCTGGCCGAAGAAGGAGTGGTGGCTGATGCCCGCCGGCCAGGCGGACAGGAAGAGCAGCCCGGCGACGAGCGGGACGACGAGCGCGAGCTCGCCGGGCCGCAGGTCGAGCGCCTCGTCCGCGACCGTCGAGCCGCGCGCCTCGTGCAGCACCGCGGAGATCAGCCGCAGCATGTACATCGCCGCGAGCACGATCGCGCCGGCGCCGATCGCCGACCACCACCAGGCGCGCTGGAAGACGCCCGCGAGGATGAGGAACTCGCCGGCGAACGACGCGGAGCCGGGCACGGCGAGCGAGATCACTCCGAGGGTCATTAGGAGCGTCGCGAGCGCGGGCCGTCCTCGCGCCATCCCCCCGAGGAACCGGAACTCACCGGTCGTCGTCCGCCGCTCCACGGCGCCGGCGATCAGGAAGAGCGAGGTCGAGATCAACCCGTGTGCGACCATCTGCAGCACGGCGCCGTCGAAGCCGAGATCCGTGCCCGCGAACAGGCCGAGCGCGATCAGCCCCGATTGAGCAAGCGACGAGTAGGCGACGACGCCGCGGAAGTCCGTGGAGCGGAAGGCGAGCAGCGAGCCGTACACGAGCGCGGCGGCCGCGAGCGCGAGCACCGCGGTCCGGTAGAACGAGGTCGGATCCGGGAACTTCGCGATCGCGATTCGGAGCATCCCGTAGAGGCCCGCCTTCGCGATCACGCCGGAGAGGACGGCGCTCACCTCCGGCGGCGCCTCGCGATACGCGTCCGGCAGCCAGCCGTGGAACGGGAAGAGCGGCGCCTTGATGACGAAGGCGAGCATGAAGCCGAGGAAGAGCCAGCGGCTCGCGCTCGTCGGGCCGTTCACGAGGTCGAACGTCCCGGATTTCAACCCGTACGCGATGATCGCGGCGAGCATCAGCAGCGAGCCCGCCATCGTGTAGATGACGAACTTGATCGTCGCCTCCATCCGCCGCGCGCCGCCCCAGACGCCGATCAGGACGTAGAGCGGGATGAGCATCGCCTCGAAGAAGGCGTAGAAGACGAGGAGATCCTGCGCGACGAAGACGCCGACCGTTGCCCCGGTGAGGAGGAGCATCAGCCCGAAATAGGCGCGCGAGCGGTCGCGGCCGACCCAGAAGCCGTATCCCGTGCACGCGGCCATCGCGACGACGGTGAGGCCGACGAGCCACATCGAGAAGCCGTAGACGCCGACGTGGTACGAGACGTGGAGATCGCCGAACCAGGTCGCCCGCTCCTCCATCTGGAGGCCCGAGCGCGTGAAGTCGAAGCGCGCCGCCTGCTCGATCCAGAACCCGACCTCGGCGAGCGAGAACAGCAGGGCGAGGCTTCCCGTCGCGTAGCGGGAGAGCGGCAGGATCCAGATCAGGATCGCGCCTGCGATCGGCAGCCAGATCAGGATCGAGGTGAGGGAGGAAGCGTTCACTTGGCGATGAGGAAGGCGAGGACGACTCCGGCCGCACCGGCGGCGAGGAAGAGGACGTACGTGCGCAGGAGCCCGGTCTGGATCCGGCGCACGAAACCGCCGGTCTCGAGGGTCGTCCGGCCGAGGTCGGGGCCGGTCTGGAGCACGACGGGCTCCTCGAACTCGCGCCGCAGGGCGGCGGCGAACGCGGCGGTCGGCTTGTAGAAGACCGCGTCGTACAGCTCGTCGAACCAGAACTTGTGCTCGAGCGTCCGGCGCCAGAACGGCGCGGCGGGAATCGCCAGCTTCCGTTCGGAGTAGATCGCCCACGCGACAGCGATTCCCGCGAGGCCCGCGAGCACGGTGGCGACGGAGGTGTAGTACTCCTGCGTGTTCGTCGGCGCCGCGACCGCGAGGGTGCGCGCCGCGGGCTCGAGCCAGTCGCTGAACGGATGCCACTGCGGCGACCACTGCAGCCAGCCGCCGACCGTCGCGAGCACGGCGAGGACGCCGACCGGCACGAGCATCGTCCAGGCGCCTTCACGGCCGTGATGCTTGTGGTGGTGCTCGCGGACGAACGGGCTCGGCTCGCCCGGGAAGACGAGGAACCAGAGGCGGAACGTGTACAGGCCCGTGAGGAAGGCGCCGGCGATCCCGCAGACCCAGAAGATCCAGCCGTACCAGGTGCCGAGCGCCGCAGTCGAGGCGACGATCGAGTCCTTCGAGAAGAAGCCGCTGAAGGGCGGGATCCCGACGAGCGCGAGCGCGCCCGCGAGGAAGCACCATTTCGTGAACGGCATCAACCGCCCGAGCCCGCGCATGTTGCGGATGTCCTGCTCGCCCGCGAGCGCGTGGATCGCGAGTCCGGCCGTCATGAACAGCAGCGCCTTGAAGAAGGCGTGCGTCATCAGGTGGAACATCCCACTCGAGTACGCGCCCACGCCGGCGCCGAGGAACATGTAGCCGATCTGCGACATCGTCGAGTAGGCGATGACCCGCTTGATGTCGACCTGGACGAGCGCGATCAGCCCCGCGACGAGCAGCGTGAGCGCGCCCGTGCCTGCGGCGATCAACTCGACGGTGCGAGCCTGCTCGAAGATGAAGTGCGTGCGCGCGATCAGGTAGACGCCGGCGGTGACCATCGTCGCCGCGTGGATGAGGGCGCTGACCGGCGTCGGGCCCTCCATCGCGTCCGGCAACCAGGTCTGGAGCGGGATCTGTGCCGACTTCGCCGCCGCGCCGCCGAGCAGGCCGAGCGCAACGAGGTTCACGGCCGTCGGCGAGAGGCCGACGCCGAAGCCGCTCACGAACGAGAGCGAGTGCGTGTGCGCGATCAGGATGAAGAACGCGAGCGCCATCGTCGCGTCGCCGAACGCGTTCATCACGAACGCCTTCTTCGCGGCCTCCACCGCGCTCGGACGCTCGTGCCAGAAGCCGATCAGGAGATAGGACGAGAGGCCGACGAGCCCCCAGCCCGCGAGGAGGAGGAGCAGGTTGCCGCCCTCGACGAGCAGGAGCATCGAGAAGACGAAGAACGAGATGTACGCGAAGTAGCGGCGTTCCTCGTCGTCGCCGTCCATGTAGCCGATCGAGTAGAGGACGATCAGGCCGCCGACACCGCTGACGATCAGCATCATCACGGTGCTCAGCGGGTCGACGAAGAGCTGCAGGCCAGCGTGGAAGTTGCCAGACTCGAGCCACGTCCACGCCGTCGTGAACTCGCCGCGGTGGCCGTTTTGGCTCCGCAGCGAGACGAACGCCCAGACCGCGCCGCCGAAGGCGACGAAGACGCTCGTCGTCGCGATCCACGCGGCGGCGACGCGCGGGATCCGCGTCCCGCAGAGCGTGATCAGGCTCGTCCCGCCGAGCGGAGCGAGCAGGCAGAGCCAGGCGCCCCCCGTCATCCTCGGAGCTCCGAGAGCGTGTCCACGTCGAGCGAGAGCCGGCGCCGGTTGAGCGCGACGACGAGGCCGAGCCCGACGCAGACCTCCGAGGCGGCGACGGCCATCACGGCGAGCGCGAAGATCTGGCCGGAGCCGTTGTGCCAGTGGCGCGAGAGCGCGATCAGCGCGAGGTTCCCCGCGTTGAGCATCAGCTCGAGCGAGAGCAGCACGACAAGCGTGTTGCGGCGGATGAGGACCCCGAGCGCGCCGATCCCGAACAGGACGGCGGCGACCGCGACGTACCACGCGACGTCGGGACCGAGCATCAGGCCGTCCGCCTGGTGTGCGAGCCGAGGATCACGCCGCCGACCGCGGCGATGAGCAGGACGACCGACGTGATCTCGAACGCGAGCAGGTGGTCGATCAGGAAGACGCGCCCGACCCAGGCCGGGGTACCGAACGCGGCGCCGACCCTGCCGTCGCTGTGCAGGCTCCCGTTCGCCTGCATCCCGACCGCGACGACGATCTCCACGAGCAGCGCGCCCGCGGCGCCGACCGCCCCGACCGTCTGCCAGCTCGGGCCGCCGGACCACGGCGTCTCGCGCCTCGGCCCGACGTACGCGATCACGAAGAGGAACATCACGACGACGGCGCCCGCGTAGACGAGCACCTGCGCCGCGGCGACGAACTCCGCCGACAGCAGGAGGTACATGACCGCGAGCGAGCCGAGGTTCCCGATCAGCGCGAGCGCCGAGTAGAACGGGTTCGAGAACGTGATCACCGCGATCCCGGAGCCGAGGCACGAGAAGACGGCCACGACCCAGACGATCCAGACGAGGACGTTCCCGGCGGATGCGGCGACGAGCGTGCTCACGAGTCTGACTTGTAGAAGGGGATCGGGGTGTCGTAGAGGTCCGCGTCCGCGACCGGCGTCTGCTTCACCGGCGGGGTGAGGAGCATGTCCTTCGTGTAGATCTGGTCATCGCGGTTGTGCTCGGAGATCTCGTAGTCGTTGCCGAGCGTGATCGCGTCGAACGGGCACGCGAGCTCGCAGTAGCCGCAGAAGATGCAGCGGCTGAGGTTGATCTCGTAGATGCGCGCGTAGCGCTCTCCGGCCGATACGCGGTTGTCCGGCGTGTTCTCGGCGGCGACGACCCGGATGCAGTCGGCGGGGCACGCGGCCGCGCAGAGCGAGCAGCCGACGCACTTCTCCAGTCCGTTCTCGTGGCGCCAGAGCATGTGCCGGCCGCGGAAGCGCGGGTAGACGGGCCGCTTGTACTCCGGATACTGCTGCGTGATCGGCTTCTTGAAGATCTGCTTGAAGGTGACCCCGAAGCCCTTCAGGGTCTCGACGGGCTGCGGACTCATCAGAAAGCCACCACCAGAAGCGCGGTAACGACGGCGTTGACCGTCGCGACCGGCAGCAGGATCTTCCAGCCGAAGCGCATCAGCTGGTCGTAGCGGAGCCGCGGCAGCGTCGTCCGCAGCCAGATGAATACGAAGAGGACGGCCATCGTCTTGAGCACGAACCAGATCGGCCCGATGTCCCACGGCCCGTGCCAGCCGGAGAAGAACAGCGTCACCATCAGGCCGGAGAGCGTGATCAGGTTGATGTACTCGGCCATCTGGAACAGGCCCCAGCGCATCCCCGAGTACTCGGTGTGGTACCCCGCGACGAGCTCCTGCTCGGCTTCCGGCAGGTCGAACGGCGCGCGACTCGTCTCCGCGATGCCGCCGAAGAAGAAGACGACGAGCCCGATGAACTCGGGCGCTGCGTACGGGAGCCACGAGCCCTGACGCGCGACGATCTCCGGCAGGTTGAGCGAGCGGCCGAGGATCACGACGCCGAGCACGCTGAGCGCGAGCGAGACCTCGTACGACACGAGCTGCGCGCAGGTGCGCATCGAGCCGAGGATCGAGTACTTCGACTCCGAGGCCCAGCCGCCCACGATGAAGCCGTAGATCCCGATCGAGCCGAGCGCGAAGATCGCGATCAGGCCGATCGAGACGTTCGCGACCTCGCCGTTGATCCGCCAGCCGTGCACCGTCCAGCCCGGCCCCCACGGGATGAAGGCGAAGGCCGCGATCGCGGTGAACGCCGAGACGATCGGCGCGAGGATGTACGGGAGCTCGATCGCCGACGAGGGCGCGAACGCCTCTTTGCGAACGAGCTTGACGAGGTCGGCGATCGGCTGGAGGAGCCCGTACGGGCCGGCGCGATTCGGGCCGTAGCGGAGCTGCATCCGGCCCATCACCTTCCGCTCGATCAGCGTCAGGTACGCGAAGAGGCCCAGCACGATGTTGACGATGACCACCGCCTTGATGATCGAGATCCACCAGGGCTCGCTCACGCGCTGGGCACCTCCTCGGCCTTGGCGATCTCCACCACGCCGCCCAGGCCGTTCGCGTGCTCGAGCGCGACGCGCGCGATCCCGTCGCGCAGGTGCCGGTTCACGCGGGCCGGCAGCGTGATCGCGCTCCCGTTCGAGCCGACGGTGACGTGGTCCCCGGTCGCGATCTTGCGGCGCCGGGCGTCGCCCGCCGAGATCTCGAGCTCCGGCTGCGGCCGCTGGAACTGCAACTCCGCGACGCGCTCGACGGCGGCGCCGGAGAAGAGCGGCTTGTACGCGACGAGCCGGATCTCGCCCTTCCGCGCTTTCTGCGCCGGTTCGGGCAGCGCCTCGCGGCCGACGTGTTCCGGCGCATCCGGGTAGCCGCGTAGCGGCGCGCGCTCGCCGACCTCGCCGAAGGAGAGCCCGCCGTAGACCCGTTCGGAGACCTCGGCGAAGACGGCAGCCGCGTACGGCGCCACGTCGACGTCGAACCGGGCCGCGAGCTGCGAGAGCCACTCGAGCTCGTCGAGGCCGGGCGGCTCGACGGTCCGGCGCAGCCGCTGCAGGCGACCCTCGAGGTTGACGAAGGTGCCGTCGCGCTCGAGGTAG
>JAICSH010000045.1 GCA_025936995.1 Thermoleophilia bacterium
AGACGCCCGGCAGCGAGCCGGCGGGCGCGCGGATCTCGGCGGGGAAGTCCGGCAGCGTCGAGATGTCGTTGCCGAGCAGCGCCGCCTCGGAGGTGAACTGCGAGCCGGTGAGCTGCATGCCGTCGCCGGAGTCGCCTGCGAAGCGAACGATCACCTGCGACAGCTGCTCGACCGGCTTGCTGCTCATGTCCTACGGCAGGTATAGCGCACTGCTCGGCTTCTGGGTGGTCGTGCGTACACTCGGCGCGTGGAGCCGGTCGTCTCCATCCAGGGGCTGCGCAAGCGCTACGGCCACGTCGACGCCGTCGCGGGCATCGACCTCGAGGTGCAGCGCGGCGAGATCTTCGCCTTCCTCGGGCCGAACGGCGCGGGCAAGACGACGACCGTCGAGATCCTCGAAGGCTTCCGCACGCGCAGCGAGGGCGAGGTGAACGTGCTCGGCGTCGACCCCGCGAAGGGCGACGCCGCCTGGCGGAACCGCGTCGGCGCCGTCCTCCAGGAGTCGAACGCCGAGCCGGGGCTGACGGTGCGCGAGAGCCTCCAGCTGTACTCCGGCTACTACGTCGAGCCGCGCGCCATCGACGAGACGATCGCGCTCGTCGGGCTCGAGGAGAAGGCGGACACGATCGGGACGAAGCTCTCCGGCGGCCAGCGGCGCCGGCTCGACGTCGCGCTCGCGCTGATCGGCGACCCGGAGCTCATCTTCCTCGACGAGCCGACGACGGGATTCGACCCGTCCGCGCGCCGCACCGCCTGGCACGTGATCGACGGGCTACGCGAGCTCGGGAAGACCGTTTTCCTCACGACGCACTACATGGACGAGGCCGAGCAGCTCGCCGATCGGATCGCGATCATCGCGGGCGGCCGGATCGTCGCCGAAGGCACGCCGGAAACGCTCGGCGGCCGCAACCGGATGGCGGCGACGATCCGCTTCACGCTGCCCGAGGGAACCGGCGCCGCCGATCTTCCGCCCGAGCTCCGAGCGCTGCTCGCGGGCGAGGACGGGCGCGTCACGCTGACGACCGACACACCGCTCGTGCACGTGCATGCGCTGACCGGCTGGGCGATCGACCGCGGAATCGACCTGCCCGACCTCGACGTCCGGCAGCCGACACTCGAAGAGGTCTACCTCGAGCTCACGAGGAGCGAGCCGTGATCCTCCTCTGGCTGTGGCGGCGCTGGCGGAGGCACCGGGCCGACGCGGCGGAGCCCGACGCGGCGCCGACGGCCTTCCGCCCGACGCCCATCCGCGAAGGGCCGAGCGCCGCCGCTCGCGGACCGCTCGCGCTCGTCGTCCACCAGGCGCGCTACGACCTGCTGGGGGTGCTGCGCAACGGGCAGTCCCGCTTCTTCACGCTCATCCTGCCGATCCTCTTCCTCGTCATCTTCTGCAGCGTCTTCGGCAACGGGAAGGTGCACCACGTGCGGCTGTCGACGACCTACGTGCCCGGCATCTCGGCGCTCGCGGTGATCGCGTCGTCGTTCGTCAACCTCGTGATCTCGATCACGGCGCAGCGCGAGACCGGCGTCCTCAAGCGAAGGCGTGCGACTCCCATCTCCGCCTGGATCCTCATCGCCGCCCGGACGCTGACCGCGCTCGGCACGTCCCTCGTCGTCGTGGCCGTCCTGCTCGCCGTCGGTCGGGTCGCGTACGGCGTCAAGCTGCCGACCTCGACGATCCCCGGCGTCGCCCTCACGGCCGTCGTCGGCTCCGTCACGTTCTGCGTGCTCGCCTACGCGCTCACGACCGCGATCTCGAACGAGGACGCGGCCCAGCCGATGGTGCAGGCGATCATGCTGCCGCTCTACTTCATCTCCGGCGTCTTCATCGCGACCAGCGTGCTGCCGGGATGGCTGCATCACGTCGCGGAGGTCTTTCCGGTCGAGCACCTCGCGGACGGCCTCCACCATGCATTCTCGCCCGGAGCGCACGGCTCGGGGATCGTGTGGAGCGACATCGGCGTGCTCGGAATCTGGCTCGCGATCGGCCTGGCCGTCGCGCTGCGGCGCTTCAGCTGGCTGCCGAAAACCGCGAGCGGCTAGGCCGCCGTCTCGCTGAAGTCCGGCCATTGACACCGCCCTCTCGTAGGAGTTAACTCCTGGCAAGCCGCTGAGGGAAACGAGGCAGCAGTGCCCGATTCAGCCGAATCGCCGAGCGTCGCCAGCTGATGTCCGCCGGCCAATCCTCGCCCCCGGAGGAGAGCGCCGACCTCGGAATCCTCTTCGTACACGGGATCGGCCAGCAGCGCCAGGGCGAGACGTTGGTCGAGTTTGCCGATCCGCTCTCGCGCTGGCTGGCTCGCTGGCTGACGGCCGGGCTCCATACGGAAGCCGCGGTCGGAGAGCCGGACGGGGCGCATGTTCGGCTCGCCGAGGCGACGCTCGGTGGAAGCGAGCCCGCGCACCTCTACATGGAGATCGACGGGCAGACCGAGGTGCCGTCGGTGACCCCGCAGCGGTGGCTTCTCGCCGAGTCGTGGTGGGCGGAGACCTTCGAGCCTCCCAAGACCAGGTCGCTGCTGCTCTGGATGCTGCTGATCCTCCCGTACATGATGCTCGTCCAGACGTACGAGCAGTTCCAACGCGCTCGCCGGCGAACTCCTCGAAAGGGCATCTCCGGCTGGGTGACACGGCGCGGGAGAGTCGTCGCCTTCGGTCTCGTCTTCCTCGGCGCGCTCCCACTGGCGGGGATCATGGCCGTCGTCGTCGCCGTGCTGATGATCGGCCTCCTCGTTCCGATCCCCCAGCTAAGCGACTACTCGAAGAAGGCCGCCTTACTCCTCTCCAACACGCTCGGCGACTCCTTCGTCCTCGTCAGCAGCGCCGTGCAGTTCGACGCGATGGTGTCCCGTGTCGCGGACGACCTCGGTTGGGTGGCGGACAGAGCTGATCGCGTTGCGGTCGTCGCGCACTCCCAGGGCACGGCAGTGAGCTACGCCGCGATCACCGGCTACGAGAATCCAGCCAACCTCTCCGTGTTCATCACCATCGGTGAGGCGATCAAGAAGCTCAACCTCGTCCGTGCTCTGCAGAGCTACGGCGAACCGCGAAGGGGCATCCAGCTCGGTGCTCCAGGTCCGGGGACGGACATGAGCCAGTCGGCCCGCTCCGGAATCGAGCGCTGGTTGCGACTGAGGTCGCTGCGCTTCGCCTTCGCCTGGGCCGGAATGATCGGTTTCTACTTCGTCAGCTACGCCGTTCCGCAGCTGGTGATCCTCGGAGGCAAGCAGCACACTCATCTCGCGAGGGGTTTCCTGCTCGCCGGGATCGGACTCGCACTGATCGTGGCCGTCTGCCTCGTCTGCAACTTCTACTGGCGCGACGACTTCACGCGCGAGCCGGAGCCGATCCGCCACGGCGGCGGAAAGCTCCGCTGGGCCGACTACTACGCCTCGGCCGACCCGGTTCCGAACGGGCGGCTCTTCGATCCCGACGACGATCCGGACGGCACCTGGCTGGTCGAGAAGGAGGTATGGAACTTCGGCTCGATCATCCGGGACCACACGACCTACACCTCGAGCGAAGACGACTTCCTGGGCTGCATGACGAACGAGCTCTTCAAGGTGACCGGGACGACGCTCGACGAGACGGAGCTCGCCCACCTGAGACGCGCCCGCTGGCGCGGCTGGTGGCGCGTCTGGTGGCTGACCTCCGCCCGCGCTCTCTCGGCCGTCACGACCGTGGTGATCCTCTATCGCGTCTGGGGCCACCTGCCGCGGATCGGCCATCGCATCGCCGTCTGGTCACACCACGTCGGCCCGCTTCACGCCGTCGGCAAACGCGTCGTCGATGCTCTCGACAGCGTGCTGATCATCGGCCATCCGACGCGAGCCGAGATCGCCGGCATCTTGACCGTCTTCGGCGTCGCCGCCATCGCCTACGTCCTGCTCGCCGCCACGTGGACCTACTGGCAGAAGCAGGACATCAAGCGCTTCTACCGCCGCTTCACACCGGAGGACGACACCGATCCTCTCGGCGGGCGGGAGCTGCTCATCTTCGTTTCGGTTCTCGCGTTCTTCGGCTTCCTCGCCATCGTCGTCGCAGCGACACAGGACTACGCCCTCCCCTGGGCCTGGGCGAAGACGCTGAACTGGTACGTCGTCCTCGTCGCAGCCGGGCTCGTCGCGATCCCGATGAGTTTCGGCTCACTCCTGCGCGGCCCGTTCCGCCGCTCGGAAGCACGACTCTTCGAGCGCTATCCAAGAGATGCCGTTCCGCCTCCGCCGCCGCCCCCCGAAACAGTCGAGGCGCCTGCGGTTCCGGCAACGTAGGGCCCGCGTCGGGTCAGCCCCCCGTGTAGAGCGAACCCACCTGCGGCCGGGCCGTCGCCGGAAGAGCCAGGTGGTACAGGTGGCTCGTTCCGCCGAGGACGCCCGCGCCGACGTAGTCGTTGAAGTCGCGCATGAGCGCGCGGATCTCGAGCCCGCCCTCGAGGATCGCCCGCTGCAGCTCGGCCTGCGCGCCTGGTCGCCGCGAGCCGAACGAGAAGAAGACCTGCGACCCCGGGCCGGCGAGGCTCTCGACCGCGCGCGCGAGGAACAGCTTCGCCCCTTCCGCCGTGTACGGCGGATCGGTCACGACGGTGTCGAAGCGTCCGGGACGCGGTTCCCGCACGTCCCACTCCACGCAGGCGAAGGGAAACGGCGCATCGTCGAGCTCGCCGGCGATGAACTCGAGGAGTCGCCCGTCGATGTCGGCGACCACCAGCTCCTCGATCGCGCCGCCGAACTGCCGGACGAAGCGGAGCAGCGCGACCGAGATCAGGTCGTCGTCGCCGAGAAGCAGGATGCGCCGGCCGTTGATCGCGTCCGCCGCGTGCATCGCGAGGACTCGCCGCAACTTCGTCTTCGGCGTGCAGTGGCACTGATCGAGCTCCACCCGCGGCGGTGGGGCCAGCTCGCTCACGGCAGCGAGGCCGCGGCGCAGGCGCGCCGTCTGAGCCGACAGCGCGATGCCGCGCCCGCCGCATTCCGGGCACGAGGTCTCGACCGCCGCGACCCCATGCGCGAGCCTCCGGCGTCCCTCGACCGTGAACTGGACGGGACGCTCCTCGGCGACGAGCCCGCGCTTGCGAAGCTCGCCGCAGACCGCGGCGACGATCGGGACGGGCAGATCGGCGGCGCGGCCGAGCACCCGCACGGAGACCGGCTCCAACCGCGAGAGCGCCGCGACCACGGCTTCGACGCCGAGCGCGCCCTCGGCCAGCCCCACGGCGCGCGCGACGTCGGCGACGACGACGTCAGCCAACGGCTCGGGGGACGCAGGTGACCGCGGCACGCTCGACGCCGAGCCTCGACCGGATCTCCGAGAGCACGTCGTCGCCCCGGACGTCGCCGTACGAGAGCAGGTCGACGTTCGCGAGCGCGAGCTCGGGCCACGTGTGGAGGCTGAGGTGCGACTGCGCGAGGACGAGCACGCCCGTCACCGCGCCGTTCGCGAAGACGCAGAACTCCTCGCCGAGGACCGTGGCGCCGCCCGCGCGGGCTCCGGCGTGGAGCGCCGCCCTCAGAGCGGGTTCATCTGTGAGGACGGCAGGGTCTGAGACCCAGGCGTCCATCGTGTACAGGCGCATCGTCCGCGCCTGGTCGAGCAATGCGTGCAATTTGCTCTCCTTCTCGCGGTGGGCGTACCGACGCCGCCGCGAGCGGAGCGAAGTGGGCTAGGTGGAAGCGCGACCCGTGGGTCTGCTCAGGCGACGTCGAGGGGCATCGGGAAACGGACAGTCATCGAGTCAACCCCTCCTTTCGAGCGTCGCCAACGTCCCGAAGGTAGCGGCACGGGCCGCGCGACGTCAACTCTCCGCTCCGCGCGAGTACTCTCACCGCGTGGAATCCGCTCCTGCTGCAGCCGATTCGGGAACGCGGCCGATCGACCCGCGCGTGGACATCGGACACGTCCACCTGAAGGTCTCCGACATCGACCGCGCGCTCGCGTTCTACTGCGGCGTCCTCGGCTTCGAGCTCCAGCAGCGCCTCGGCGACCAGGCCGCCTTCATCTCGGCCGGCGGCTATCACCACCACATCGGCCTGAACACCTGGGAGTCGAGAGGCGGGTCTCCGCCGGCGCCCGGCACGACCGGCCTCTTCCACACGGCGATCCGCTATCCCGACCGGCGCACGCTCGCCGATGCCGTCCGGCGCGTCCTCGACGCGGGCATCGCGCTCGACGGCGCGAGCGATCACGGAGTGAGCGAGGCGATCTACCTGAGGGATCCCGACTCGAACGGTGTCGAGCTGTACCGCGACCGCGCGCGGGAGGAGTGGCCGCGCGCGGCCGACGGTTCCGGAGTCGCGATGGTCACCGCCCCGCTCGACGTGTCCGGCCTCCTCGCCGAGCTCGACTGACGTCGCGTCGCTCGCTCATCGCGCCGCGAGCGAGTTAGCGACCCGCACGAGCTCGGTCCGGTCGAGGTCGCCGTCGACCGTGACGACCAGGTCGTCGCCGAGCGCCCAGACGTGCGGCGAGCTCTGAGTCGAGACGACGACGTCGGCCTCGGTGCCCGTGAGCGCACCGCCGGTGAGCGTGACCTGCGCCGGGGTGTCGACGTAGCCCTCGGGACCGGCCATTGGGTCGCTCCAGCTCCCGTCGCCGCGAACGCGGGTCGTGACGAGGAACTGGTCGATGCCGCGCCGGTACGCGAGGGAGACGACCATCCGCGACGGCGGGTTGCCGCCCTCCTTGCCGGTCGGAGCAGCCTCGCGGGCGACGGCAACCTCGGCGAGCCGGTAGCCGCCCGGGATCCAGGAGGGGACGAGCGGCCGGTAGCCGACCGTCGCCTCGACCCGGCCGAGCTCGGTGCGCCGGAAGCCGTCGTCGCTTCGCATGACCTCGGCGCCCACGGGGAAGTCGAGCGCGAACGTGGCCGCCGGGAGCCTGGGATCGACCTCCAGGTTCTCGATCCGGAGCTCGCGCAGGACGCGGCCGTCCTTGCGCTCGACGACGCGGACCGGCATGCCGCTCGCCCGGTCGACGGTGATCGAGAGATGGTCGCCGCTCAGCCCGGGGACGATCGCGTTCGGCGTCGTGCGGACCTCGAGCCGCCACGCCGGACGGCCGCCGAAGGTCGTGCTCTCGACCGCGGACGGCGTGTCTGCAAGCGCCGCGCGGACGAAGGCGCCGTACTGCGCGGGGAGCACCCAGGTCGGCGGGCCCTGGTCCGGCGGTCCGGGAGCGACGCCGCTGCGCTCGGCGTAGAAGAGCGTCCCGCCGCCGAGGCTGGCACTGTGCTGCGCGGAGCGGACGACGCCGGCCGACGCGTCGTACGTCTCGACGTCGCCCGATCGCGGCCCCTGAAGCCACAGGTCACCGCTCGCATCGAGCGCGAAGCGCCAGCGGCCTCCGTCGTTCTCGCTCGGGCCCTTGGCGACGAGCACGCCGCTGAGCCCGTGCAGGCTCGCGAGAGCCGCGCGGACGTGTGCCTTGACCACAGCCGCGCCGGCCGCCTGCGGCCCGGACAACGAGGGCGACTTGCCGGTTCCGGGCAAGCCGACCACGGCGACGACCACCGCTGCGGCTCCGGCGACGGCTGCCAGGCGCAGGCTCCAGCGGGTGACCGAGCGGGACCTGGCCGCGTGCTGCTCCTCGCGGAGGCGCCGGCGGAGCTCGCCGTGGAACTCCGGCCGGTGCTCGGGAGCGTCGAGCTCGCGGAGCAGCTCGCCGAGCCACTCGTCACGCCACGGCTCGATCGTGTTCTTGTCGTTCATCCGTTCGCAACTCCCTTCCAGGTCTCTTGGAGCGTTTGCCGAAGCGCGGCGCGGGCGCGGTTGAGCCGCGAGGCGACGGTGCCCTCGGGGATGCCGAGCACCTGTGCCGCGTCCCGGTAGTCGAAGCCGTTCGCGTCGACGAGAAGCACCGCCGCCCTGTCCTCCAGCGAAAGTTCGGCCAGCGCGCGGGCGAGCGTGCGGCGAAGCGACAGCGCGTCCAGCGGATCCGCGCCCGTGTACGCGCGATCGCGAGCCTCCGCCAGGTCGCCCACGGCGCGCGTGCGCTTCAGCTCGTCGAGGCAGGCGTTGTAGGCGATCCGGTAGAGCCACGTACCGAGCGAGGACTCGCCCCGAAACCCCGGCAGCGAGCGGTACGCGTTCACGTATGCCTCCTGCAGCGCGTCGTCCATCCGCGCCCGGTCGCCCAGGAGGCGGAACGCCAGCGCTCGCAACCCGGGGTCGTAGTGGCGGACGAGCGCCGCGAACGCCTGCTCGTCGCCGTGGCGCGCGCGGCCGAGCGTGATCGGATCGAGCTCCTCCACGGTCAGCGGGGTGCGACCGTGACGGTGAACCTCAATGCGTCGTACGCGTGCCGGGTCTCGCCGCGGGTGAGGCCGTACGCGAGACGCACCCGGCCCGGCCCGACCGCCCGGTACACGACGACGACGTCCTTGCCGACGTCAGCCTCGGAGATCTCACGCAGCACGTTTCTGTCGACACCTCGAGCGAGGCGCCAGACGAGCCCGTGTGCGCGGTGCGGCAGGGCGATGGCCACCAGCGAGCCGAAATTCGTGCGAATCGTGGACGTCGGGCCCTTGGGCAGCGGGCCGACCGGCGACGCGCTGCCGAGTGCCGGCAACACGAGCACGAACGCCGCGGCAATCGCAGCGGCACTGACGGTGATGAGACGAAGCATCTGGGACCCCTCAACTGTTTGTGACAACGATTTGCGGTTCTGCACTTCGTTGGACGAGCTGCGGCCCGGATTCCTTCATGCGATCCGGTGCCTCCGAGTCGAACGCCCGGCGGAAATCGATCCTTCCGCCGGAGTGCTCGCCGTCGATCCGGTCCGTGTCGACGGTTCGGATCGTCCTCACTCAGGCGCTGCGAAACACCTAGCCCTGCCTGTGCTTCAGGTCGTCCTCGCGCTGCTGGGCCTCGGCGAGCGTGAGGCTGCCCGAGCAGACCTCGGCGTTGAGCTCGTTCTCGATCGTGTCGACGTCCGCCGCGCGCGGGTAGGGCTCAGGCCAGAGGTTGCGCGGGTCGGTCGGATCGCCGCCGAGCTCGAGGCTGATGAGGTGATCCTCCTGGTAGCCGGACAGCGGCCCGGTCTCGCCGTATTGCCGCATCTGCCTCCGCTTCAGGTCGTTCGTGTACGAGGTCGGCGGGCGGATGGTCGCCGTCCAGCCGTGCCGGCAGATCGTCGAGCGGATGTTCGCCTGCGTCACGTCCGGGTTGAGGACGCCGGGCGTGCGCACCGGATCGGCGAGGACCGCCTGCGTCCCGCGGGCGCGGCCATGCGCGAAGAGCAGGACGGCCGCGGCGACGAGCAGCACGGCCAGGACGAGGTCGAGCGTAGTCAGCGGTCTCGCCACCCGGCCGACGGTAGGCAGCGGCCGATCGCCCCGCAAGACGCTCTTCCGGCCATGTCCAGGCGAGGCAGTAGGCTCGCGGACATGGCCGAGATCGCCGTCCGCCCGCGCGGTCCGTACTCCCTCGAGCTCTCCGCGCGCCTCGCCGGCGACGCGACGCGTCGGATGCGCGAGGGACTCGTCACGGCGCGCTGCGCCGGCGGGATCGCGCGTGCGTGGCAGTCGCCAGACGGCACGGTGACGATCCGATCCGGGTCTGCGGCTGCGGCCGAGAAGCTCCGCTGGATGCTCGCGCTCGACGACGACCACTCCGAGTTCCTCCGCCGGATCGCAGACGATGCACTGCTCGGACGCGCGTCCAAGCATCTCCGCGGGCTGAGGCCGGTGCGCACCGCGACGGTCGCACAGGCGCTCCTGCGCGCTGTCTGCGGCCAGCTCGTCGACTGGAAGACGGGACGAACTCTCGAACGTCGCGTGATCCGCGCCGTCTCTCCTCCGGACGAGGAAGGGCTCTCCGAGGCGCCGACCTGCGAGGGTCTCGCCGCCGTTGCGCCCTTCGAGCTGCGCCGTCTGGGTCTCCACGAGCATCGCGGCGCCGCTGTCGTCCGCCTCTGCCGCGGCCTCGAGCTGGAGCGGCTCCACGGGCAGCCGACTGCGGCGGTGGTCGGACGGATCGAGCGCGAGCGCGGCCTCGGCCCGTGGTCGGCCGGCGTCGTCTGCCTCGAGGGCCTCGGCCGGTACGAGCACGGCCTTGTCGGCGACCTCGGCCTCGTCAAGCTCCTGCGCGCGATGCGCGGGCGACCCGTGGAGACGTGGGAGACCGCGGAGCTGCTCGAGCCGTACGGCGAGTGGGCGGGCCTCGCGAGCGTGTATCTCCTCGCCGGCTTCGGGCGCGGCCTGATCCCGCTGCCTGCCGTCCGCGCCGCCTAGGCTTCCGGCATGAGCAGGAAGGTCGCGATCCTCGGTGGCGGTCGGATCGGCGAGGCGCTGCTCTCGGGGCTCCTCAGCTCGGGCTGGCGCGAGCCCTCCGAGGTCGTCGTCACCGACCGGCGCGAGGAGCGGCTCGCGGAGCTCCGCGAGCGCTACGGCTCGGAGGCGACCTCCGACAACGCCGCCGCGGTCGGCGGAGCCGGCGTCGCGGTCGTCGCGGTCAAGCCGCAGGACATCGACGCGCTGCTCGGGGAGATCGGCGACCACCTGACCACCGAGCAGACGCTCGTCTCCGTCGCGGCGGCCATCACGACGGCGCACATCGAGGAGCGGATCGCGAAGGGCGTCCCCGTCGTGCGCGCGATGCCGAACTCGCCGGCAACGGTGCACGAGGGCATGGCCGGCATCTGCGCGGGCGCCCACGCGGGCGACGAGCAGCTCGCGCTCGCGGAGGAGCTCCTCTTGCACGTCGGCCGCGTCGTCCGCGTTCCCGAGAGCTGGATGGACGCGATCACCGCGGTCTCCGGCTCGGGGCCCGCGTACTTCGCCTTGCTCGCCGAGGCGATGATCGAGGCCGGAATCCTGCTCGGCCTCTCGCGCGAGATCTCGACCACGCTCGTCGTGCAGACGATGTTCGGGACGGCGAAGCAGCTCCGCGACCAGGGCATGCATCCGGTCGAGCTGCGGGAGTCGGTCACGTCCCCGGGCGGCACGACGATCGCCGCGATCCGCGAGCTCGAGCAGGCGGGAGTCCGCGCAGCGTTCCTCAACGCGATCCAGGCGGCGATGGACCGCGCGCGCGAGCTCGCCGAGGGCGGCGGATGAGCGTCGACATCACCGTCGTCGCCGACGCCGAAGAGGCGGCCCGCGTCGTCGCCGAGCGCCTCGCCGAGCAGGCGCGCGCGGGCGGCAGCATCGTCCTCACCGGCGGGTCGACACCGCGCCGCGCGTACCAGCTCGCGGCCGAGCTCGAGCCCGACTGGAGCCGCGCCGAGCTCTGGTGGGGAGACGAGCGTTGCGTGCGGCCCGACGACGCGAACTCGAACTACGGGATGGCGAAGGCCGCCCTGCTCGACCGGCTCGAGCGCGAGCCGGCGGCGATTCACCGGATCCAGGGCGAGCTCGGCCGCGAGGCGGGCGTCCACGAGTACGAGTACGAGCTCGAAGGAGTCGACACGTTCGACCTCGTCCTGCTCGGCCTCGGCCCGGACGGACACGTCGCGTCGCTCTTCCCGGGCTTCCCGACGCTCGACATCACGAACCGGAACGTGATCAGCTCCGACGCAGGCCACGAGCCGTTCATCGACCGGATCACGCTGACGCTGCCGCGCATCTGCGCGACGCGCGAGCTCCTCTTCCTCGTCGCCGGCGAGGACAAGGCCGACGCGGTGGCGTGGGCGCTGGCAGGCAAGCCCTCGCGCGCGACGCCCGGCAGCCTCGCGCGGGCGTCGGACGGGACGACCCGCGCCGTGCTCGACCGCGCAGCCGCCGCGAAGCTCTAGCCGCTCCAGCGTTGCACGACGTGCCAGGTGCGACCGAAGTCGTGCGTCGCGACCAGCCGCCCCGGGAAGCCGGCGGTGAGGAGCGCGTACGCGACGCCGTTCGAGAAGGCGGCGGCGCTGCGGCAGAAGTCGAGATCCGGACGGTGGACCTTGGGGTGCCCGGAGAAGTGCAGTCCCCCGTCACGGGAGACGTAGAGCGTCCCCAGGCTCTCCGTGAGCAGCCCGAAGCCGTTGCTCGCGAAGGCGATGCCGTTGGGATAGCCCGTGAACGCGATCCCACGGGCCGTCGGCTTCGGCGCGGTGAGGTTTTCCGCCCGCGGCTCCCAGGTCTTGCCGCCGTCGCGCGTCCGGAAGATCGCCTTGTCCATCGTCCCGCCCGCCGGCAGGCCGATGCAGACGATCCACCACAGCTTCGGCGTCACCGGGTCGGCGTAGGCGTTGTAGGTGACCGCGCGGTTGCACGGGTCGACCAGGAGCCGCCAGGTCCGGCCGCCGTCGTGCGTCACTCGCAGCGCGAGCTTCTGCGTGTTGCGCTGGAAGTACGCGTCGAACCGCAGGGCGATCCGGGGCGTCGCCCAGAAGTACGGCTTGAACGCGGCCGGCCGCCAGGTGCGACCGCCGTCGAGCGTGCGCCACGCGTCGCCGTCGGAGAGCGTCGCGAGCGCCCCGTTCGATCCGAGCGTCTTCATGCCGACGATCGACGCCCCCGTGTGCAGGACGATGCGGTAGGTGCGCCCGCCGTCGGTCGTGCGCTCGAGCGCCCCGCGGGGGCAGTGGTTGATCCCGGGCACGCAGTAGCCGACTGCCAGCAGCCCGACTTCCGGGGTCCAGAAGATGGCTGCCTCGGCTCGCGTGACCTGCCGTGTCGCGGCGGGCGCGGCCGCTCCGGACTGGGTCGCCAGAGCCACGGCGACCAGGAGGATGACCCCGCGAAGCGCCGGCCTCACCGGTCGAGTCTACGTACAGCGGCGAGGGCTTCGAGAGCGAGAAACGTGTCGGGAACGGGGATGTCTTCGAGGAAGTCCTCGCGCGCCTCGAACGAACGGCGGACGCGCTTCGCGGCGTCGGCGTATGCGGCCGCGTCGTGCCGCGCGAGCGCCGCCAGCGCGGCCGCCACGTCCGGAGGAAACTCCTCCCCGAGCCCCGCCGCGACGGCTGCAGCCTCCTCGTCGCGGCCGAGGACGAGGAGGGCCAGCGCGCCGGCGTAGCGGCCGATCGGCGACGCCGCGCGGGCGGCGCCTGCCTCGAGCAGCCGCCTCCTGCGCGTCCTCGCCGGCGATGAGCAGCGCCTTGACGGCCGCGATCGGCCGTCCCCACGCGTCCGTCGCCGCGCCGGCCTCCCAGCTCTCGCGATAGCGCGCCGCCGCGCGCGCGAGCCACTCTCGCGCGCCCTCGCCCTCGCCGGCCATGAGCAGCGAGAGCCCCGCGGCCCACGCCGCGTTCGCGAGCTGGACGAGCTGCCTCTCGTCGAGCTCCCGCGTCTCCCCTGCCGCGTACCGCGCTGCCGCGCGCTCGTACCGCTCGCGCCACTCCACGCGCGCAGACTAGGCTCGGGCGAACATGGCCGACGACGACTGGCGGATCCGGATCGAGGTCGAGGAGGAGGAGCACGCGGCCGGCCTGCTCGAGCGGCTGGCGGGCGACCTCGGCTCCGAGGCGCGCGAGCTCGCGCAGGATCTCGAGGCGCGCAGGCTCGCGGTCTCCCGCGACGGCGAGATCGTCTTCGTCTACGCCGCGAGCCGCGCGGAGGCGGAGCGCGCGCATGCGATCGTCGAAGCCGAGCTCCGCGAGAACGGCATCGAGGCGCGGACGAGCAAGGTCGAGCACTGGCTCGACGACGAGGATCGCTGGGACGACGATCCACCGGGCGAGACGTGGGAGAAGGAAGAGCTCGACCGCGGCTTCGCGCCCTGGGAGGTGCGCATCGAGTGTCCCTCCCGCGAGGATGCGCGGAACCTCGCCGAGCGTCTCGAGGCCGACGGCTACCAGCCCGAACGCCGCTTTCACTACGTCATCGTCGGCGCAGCGAGCCGCGAGGACGCAGACGCGCTGGCGACCCGGCTGCACGGCGAGGTCGAGGCGGGCGGCGAGGTCGTCCGGGAGACGAGCCCCGCCAATCCCTTCGCCGTTTTCGGCGGACTTGGCCTGTAGTCGACGTTGACGACGGCAAAAGAGCGGGTATCCTTCCTGGGGCGCCGCTCGCCCAGGGGAATAAGCCGAGCGCGCATCTTTGAATGGACGGGCAGCACCGAAGCGTGCTGCGCATATGCAAGAAGCGATACAGCAGCCGACCAGCTCACTGGACGCGGCAGACCCGGTGGTTGCCGCCGCCCTCCGCGCGGAAGCGTGGGCGGGCGAGCCGTTCGTCCGGGACGGCGAGGATCCGGCCGAGGCGCTCGCCGAAGGCACCGCACGCCGCCGCGCGCTCGACGACGCGCTCGCCGAGATCGACGCGGGCCTCAAGGCTCCGTCGTCGAAGTGGAAGGTCCGGTACGGGCTCCTCCTCGGCCTCGAGCGGGTGCTGGCCGAGCCGGAGCCGCGCACCGCCGGCGGCACCGCGCTCCGCCGCCACCAGGTCGACGCGCTCGCCGGGATGCTGACGGAGCTCATCGCGGCGAGCCAGCGCCACGACGACGCGAACGGGAACGGCAACGGGAACGCGGCGACGGCGGAGGAGCTCGAGCTGCAACAGGTCGAGGACGAGGACGAGGACTCGACGCTCGTCGTCGAGGTAGAGGACGCGGAGCTTCCCGAGGAGCCGGAGCAGGACGACCCGGGCGCGGTGCGCCGGTACCGCTTCCGCCACCCGACCGCGTCGGGCAAGACGATCGCGGCGGCCGGCTTCGTCGAGGCGGCCCGCACGCTCGGCGTCCTCATCCTCACGCACCGCCGCCTCCTCGTCTCCCAGTTCACGCGTGACCTCAAGACCGAGGGCTACGACAAGCGGCTCACGGACGTGATCACGCGCGACAGCCGCAGCGCGAAGAAGGCTCCGCTGACGATCCAGACCTACGCGTGGTTCGCGCGGCACGTCGACTCGATCGACCGCGACGCATACCAGCTCGTGATCTGCGACGAGGCGCACACGGCGCTCGGCGAGAAGACCTCGGCGTCGATCCGCTCCTTCCCCCAGCCCATCTACATCGGGATGACAGCGACCGAGCAGCTGATCGCGAAGCAGGTCTCCGACGTCTTCCCCGCCTCGGTCGACGACCTGCCGCTGCAGGACGCCGCGCGCCGCGGCCTCATCGCGCCGCTCCGCGACCTGCGCGTACCCCCGGTCGCGGCGATCAACTCCGTGCCGATCGTCGGCGGCGACTTCGACCAGGAGATCCTCGCCAAGACGCTCGACCACCAGGCGCTGAACCAGGCGGCCGCGAGCCTCTACCGCAACCGCTTCGAGAACACGCCGGGCATCGTCTACGCGGCCGGCGTCGACCACGCCTACAACCTCGCGCAGGAGTTCCGCGCGGCCGGGCTGAAGGCGGAGGCGGTCTCGGGCCGGACGCCGCCGGTGCGCCTCGCCGAGACGCTCGCCGCCTACGAGCGCGGCGAGATCAACGTGCTCATCAACGCGCAGTTGCTCGCGGAGGGCTGGAACTCGCCGCGCGCAACGGTCTGCATGCACCTCGCGCCGACGGCTTCGAGGCGCGTCTACCAGCAACGGATCGGCCGCATCATGCGGCTCCACCCGCGCAAGGAAGCGGGCATCGTCGTGGACTTCGTCCCGAAGGGCGCGACGCACAACGAGCGCGTCGTCTCGCTCCACTCGCTGCTCGACGCCGACTTCTACCGCGAGGGAGCGCGCGTGACTCCGGCGCCGCGCCGCCGCTCGCAGCGCCGCGCCCGCCGCCGCCTGACGCCGGCGCCGTGGCTCGTGCCGGTCACGCCCGACGTCCGCCGCCGCATCAACGTCATTCAGCGCGAGTGGCAGCGCATCGATCCCAAGTACCTCGACGAGG
>JAICSH010000066.1 GCA_025936995.1 Thermoleophilia bacterium
GCCGGGCATGTGTCTCTGTCTCTCCTCGCAGTCGGGTGCCTGTAGCGTAACGCGGCGGTGGACGTCATCGACCCCCGGATCGAGGAGTACGTCGAGCGACTGACGACGCCGCACGACCCGCTCCTCGCAGAGCTCTCCGCGGAAACTGCGGCCGAGCTCGGCCATACGCCGATGCTGACGGGGCCGGTCGCCGGCCGGTTCCTCGAGCTGCTCGTCTGGTTCGGGCGGCCGCAGCGCGTCCTGGAGATCGGCACGTTCAGCGGCCACTCGGCGCTCGCGATGGCGGCCGCGCTGCCTGAGGGCGGCCGCATCGACGCGTGCGAGATCGACCCGGAGCGCGCCGCGTTCGCGCAGCGCTACTTCGACCGCTCGCCGCACGGCTCGAAGATCACCCTCCACATCGGTCCGGCCGGCGAGACCATCGAGCGACTCGAGGGCGAGTTCGACCTCGTCTTCATCGACGCCGACAAAGAGGGCTACGTCGGCTACTACGAGGCGGTGCTGCCGCGGCTCGCCGAGCGCGGCCTGATCGTCGCCGACAACGCGCTCGCCGGCGGCCGCGTCGTCGACGACAGCCCGCCGATCGCCGAGTTCAACGAGCACGTCGCCGCCGACCCGCGCACCGTCCAGGTGATCCTGAGCGTCCGCGACGGCATGACCCTCATCCGCCGCGCGTAACAGCTAGCGGCGCAACGCGCGCCACGAGATGAGCGCGATCGTCACGATCGCGATCGCGACGATGATCTCCTGCGGGCCCACGCGGCCACGGTAGCGGCCCCAGATGGTCGTTCTGTGAGGGTTGTCAGACGCGGACGACGGCGAGTGCAGGGTGGGCGCTCGCCATCGCGGCGAAGTCGTCGTCCTGTGTGACGACGGGCAGGCCGTGCTCGAGCGCCGTCGCGGCGATCAGTGCATCGAGCACGCGCGGACGCAGGCCGGTGCGCCGACAGTCGTAGACGAGCCGTGCAAAAGCGCCCATCACGGGCTCGCCGATCGGGATCGGATCCGCCGCCCGCGCGAGCGCGAGCGTGTCCGCCCGGCGCGAGCGCGTTTCGCCGTCTTCGGCCGCCAGGACCCCGAGCTCGAGCTCGCCGATCGTGACGACTGAGACAGCGAGCTCGGCAGGCAGCTCGCCAAGCGGACGCCCGTCTTCCCGCGCGATGAACACGGACGTGTCGGCGAGCGCGCGGGTCACAGCTCGTCGATCGTGCCGCCGGCGAGCCGGCGCAGGTCGCCGCGAAGTCCCGCGTCCGCCTGGCGGTGGGTGAGCTCGTCTCGCAGCCAGCCGCCCGGCAACCAGCGCGCTCTGCGGCGGTGCGGGACGATGTCGGCGACCGGCTCCCCGCGACTCGTGAGCGTGACCGTCTCGCCGGCACGGACCGCGGCGACGACGTCTGCCGTCTGGTTTCGGAGCTCACGGACGCTGACGTCCATGTGCGACACCGTAGCACAAGGATCCCGACGACCCCCGGACACGTCCGAAAAGGACAGTACGGTGTGGCCCCGTGAGGCTCATCGTCGCCCGCTGCGAGGTCGCCTACTCCGGACGGCTGAACGCCTTCCTGCCGGAATCGACACGGCTCCTGATGCTGAAGGAGGACGGCTCCGTGCTCGTCCATGCGGACGCGGGAGGCTACAAGCCGCTGAACTGGATGACGCCGCCGACCGTCGTCGAGCACACCGAGGGGCTCGTCGTCGTCCGCAAGCGTGCCGGGCGCAGCGAGGACCGGCTCGAGATCAAGCTCGTCGAGGTTCTCTCGGACGTCACGCACGACATGGGCGAGGCGGCCGGCCTCGAGAAGGACGGCGTCGAGCGCGACCTCCAGCTGCTCCTCGCCGACGACCCGACGCACGTCGCCGCCGGCCTCCGGCTCGTCAAGCGCGAGTGGCCGACCGACGTCGGCCCCGTCGACCTGATGTGCCGCGACGGGGACGGCGGCTGGGTCGCCGTCGAGATCAAGCGCGTCGGGACGATCGACGCGGTCGAGCAGCTGACGC
>JAICSH010000036.1 GCA_025936995.1 Thermoleophilia bacterium
CCCACCCGATCTCGACGTAGGCCCAGTGGGCGCCGATCAGCTGGCCGACGCCGAGGAATGTCCAGGCTGCGAGCGTCCATCGGCGCGTCGCGACGAACCAAAGCTCATCCGACCGCCCGGACAGGAGCGCGCCCAACGCGAACGCGAACGGAACGGTGAGACCGACGTAGCCGAGGTAGAGCAACGGCGGGTGGGCGAGCATGTACGGGTTCTGCAGGCTCGGCACCATCCCCTGGCCGTCCGCCGGCGCAGGCTGCACGTTGAACGGGCTCGAGACGAAGCAGAGCATGAAGCCGAAGAAGACCGCGACGAGCCCGAACACGGGCACCGTCCAGGCGATGAGCTCGCGCGAGCGGCGGTTGAGCCATACGGCGAGCCCTCCGTACCCCGTGAGCACGAGCAGCCAGAGCAGGAGCGAGCCCTCCTGGCCTCCCCAGAACGCCGACAGCGCATAGCCGAGCGGGAGCTTGTGGCTCGTGTGCTGCCACACGTAGACGAAGGTCATGTCGCGGCGGCCGAGGGCGACGAGCAGCACGATCGCCGCGACGAGCGTGACGGGGAACGCTGCGAGGAGCGCGTTCTGAGCCGACAGCGCGAGCCTGCGGCGGCGCTTCCACGCCGCATAGGAGCCGGCGACCAGCGCGTATGCGACGAGACCGAAGGCGAGGAGTAGCGCCGCGCGCCCGAACGGGGCCATCAACGCGCTACGTCTTCGAGGATTTCGCGGGCGAGTACTTCGAGGGGCACTTCGTCACGAGCGAGCCCGGCTTCGCGACGAAGACGCCGTCGCGCATCGTCCCCTCGACGACGATGTGGCGACCGACCTTGAACAGATCGGGGACGCTGCCCCGGTAGGCCACGTCGACGCGCCTGGGTGCCGTGCGGCCGATGTCCTTGAGCTGGAAGCGGAGACCGCGGTGCGTGTAGGCGTTCCCCTTCACCGGACCGACGACGGCGCCTACGAGCGTCACGTCTCCGGTGTGGCCGGCGAGCGACGTCGGCGTGAGCTGTGCGACGCCGTTCCCGGCGAGGGCCGTGTAGACGACGAAGATCGCGAGAGTGGCCGCCACGGAGAGGGCGATCACGAGCCGCGCAGGACTGGATCCCACGCGCGCATCGTAGCCCCCGTTCGCCGACGGAAGCGGCAGTCGGAGCGGCGGTGACCTAGCTCTTCGGCGAGTTGGCCGGCTTGCGAGCCGGGATGCGGTAGCCGTGCTCGTGACAGAGCGAGCCGGGTGCGTCCTCGGTCAGCGCGTCGCAATAACCCTTGCCGTAGGCCGCCCTGAGGAACGCCGCGACGACCTCGAGGTTCCACTCGCTCACTTCGAGGGTCTCCCGCCAGAGGTCGGCGAGGCGGAGGTCGATGTCGAGTTCGAGGAGGTCGATCCGGGAGGGTCGCTTCGGCATGGCGACAAGGTAGGAACCGGGTCGGACGGCATAGGCTCCCCCGAATGGGTGAGATCCGCTACGGCCCGGGCGGCCTGCCGGAGGGGCCGACGTTCGAGGAGGCGTTCGCGGCGCTCGCAGCCGACGGCTACCGGGCCTGCGAGGTCGGATTCGTCAGCGGATTCTGGCTCGACTACGAGACGGCGCCGCTCTTCGGCGCAGCCGCCGACGCCGTCGACGTCGCCCTCTCGGTGCACGCTCCGCTCGCCGCGTTCATGGGCCATGCCGACCGGGGCAAGAAGTTCAAGATGGCGCTGGGCATGCTCGACCACACTGCAGGCCTCGCGAAGGCCTGTGGCGCGCGGCTCATCGTCTTCCATCCGGGCTTCCTGCTCGGCCGCGAGAGAGAGCAGGCGATCGCCGACGTCGTCGACCAGCTCGGCGACCTGCGCGACCGGCTCGAGCAGAAGGACCGGCTCGTCCCGTTCGGCGTCGAGGTCATGGGCCGTGTCCGCGACCTCGGCACCGTCGAGGACGTGCTCGCGATCGCGGCTCAGGTGGACTTCGTCCGGCCGGTGCTCGACTTCGCCCACATGCACGCCACGAGCGACGGCGCCTTTCTCGAGGCGGACGCGTTCGCGGACGCCCTCACCGGCGCGGATGCCGTGCTCGAGCCGGGCGCGCCGTTCCACATCCACTTCAGCGACATCCAGTACGCGAACCGGAACGAGACTAAACACCTTCCGTACGGCGAGGGGACGCTGCGCGCCGAGCCGCTGCGCGAGGCCCTCGGGCGGTTCGAGCGGCCGGCGACCGTGATCAGCGAGGCCCCGGATGCGGCCTCGACGCGCCTGATCGCGGACGTTCTGCTCGGCTGAGCCGGTCAGGACTTTCGGCCAGGGCGATTCCGTTTTGCGCTCCGTATAACTCGCGGACGTGAAGCGCCTTTGCATCGTGGGTCTCCTGGGCGTCGCCACGCTTGCCTGCGCCGCCTGCGGCGGCGGCGGCACGCAGAGCGCCGCTCGCCCCGCGTTGCCGACGCAGCTCGTGAAGCAGATCAAGGCGGAGGTCCGCAAGCCGTCGATCATCACGGGCTCCTCCTCGGCGAACACCGTCACGGTGTACGGGCCGGCTTCGCGCGGCGCGATCGAGAAGATCTCCTCGCCGGGAGCCACGAGCGTGAGCGCGCACGTGTCCGGTAGTTGGTACCTGATCGTCCTGCACGGGAGCTTCGACCTGAACTCCCCCGTCCCGCCCGGAGCGCAAGAGCCGCACGGCAGGGTCGCGATGGAGGTGTGGTCGCCCACGGCTACAGGTCGCGGCTACAGCGTCGGCAATCGGCTGCCGAAGGCGGTCTCGCGCCTCCGCGGTCCCGCCGTCGTCGACCTGGGCTGACCGGCGCTCCTCGCGGGCGCGTAGCATCGCGCCCGTGCTCGACCCCAAGGTTTTCAAGGCGTACGACGTGCGCGGGATCTATCCCGCCGAGCTCGACGAGGGCGGCGCGGAGGCGATCGGCCGCGCGTACGTCGAGCTGTTCGAGCCGCGGCGGATCGCCGTCGGCCGCGACATGCGGCTCTCGTCTTCCGCCGTGCAGGAGGCGTTCATGCGCGGGGCTACGACGGCGGGCGCGGATGTCCTCGACCTCGGTCTCGTCGGCACGGAGATGGTCTATTTCGCGGTGGGCTCGCTCGAGCTCGAGGGCGGCGCGATGGTCACCGCCTCGCACAACCCGAAGCAGTACGCCGGACTGAAGCTCGTCCGCCGAGGCGCGCTGCCGGTCGGCGGCGAGTCCGGGCTGCTCGACCTCCGTGACCTGATCATGGCCGAACCGGACACGTCCCGGTGCCAGGCACCGGGACGTGTCCCGAGAGGCGATGTCCAGCAGTACGACATCTGGCCGGCCTACGTCGAGCGGGTGCTCTCGTTCGTGGAGGTCGGCGAGATCAAGCCCCTCCGCGTCGTGATCGACGCGGCGAACGGGATGGCCGGGACGATGCTGCCGCCCGTACTCGAGCGCCTTCCGGTCGAGACGGTCCGCTGCTACTTCGAGCCCGACGGGTCGTTCCCGAACCACGAGCCGAACCCGCTCCTGCCAGAGAACCGGGAGTTCATCATCCGGACGACGCTCGAGGAAGGCGCTGACCTCGGGGTCGCGTTCGACGGCGATGCCGATCGCTGCTTCTTCGTCGACGACACCGGCGAGTTCGTCCCGGGCGACTTCGTCACCGCCCTCTTCGCCGAGAGCGTGCTGGAGAAGGAGCCGGGCGCGAAGATCATCTACGACGTCCGCGCGAGCCGCGCCGTGCCCGAGACGATCGAACGCGACGGCGGTGTGCCCCTCGTGAACCGCGTCGGCCACGCGTTCATCAAGGCGCGGATGCGGAAGGACGATTCCGCGTTCGCCGGCGAGGTGTCCGGCCACTACTACTTCCGCGACTTCAGCCAGGCGGACACGGGCGTCGTCCCGTTCCTGCTCATGCTCGAGCTGATCTCGAAGAAGGGCCGGAAGCTGTCGGAGATCCTCGCGCCGCTCCGCTCGCGCTACTTCATCACAGGCGAGCTCAACACTCCCGTCCCGGACGTCGCGCTCAAGCTGCAGGAGCTCAAGGAGCGCTACGCGGGCGAGGGGCGCATCTCGCACCTCGACGGCATCTCGGTGGACTTCGACGACTGGCACTTCAACGTCCGCCCTTCCAACTCCGAGCCGCTCCTGCGGCTCAACCTCGAGGCGACGTCCGAGGAGCTGATGGAGCAGAAGCGCGACGAGGTCCTCGCCCTGATCCGCTCGTGAAGGCGCCGTTCAAGTTCTCGGCCACGACGCGCGTCGGCTTCTCCGACACCGACGCGCAGGGGATCGTCTACTACGGCCGCTACAACCCCTACTTCGACCTCGCGCGCGTCGAGTACCTGCGCTCGCTCGGGCTTCTCCAGCAGCGCGGCGAGGCCGGCGACTTCGTGATGCGCGCCAACGACGTCGAGTACTTCGCGCCGGCGGTCTTCGACGACGAGATCGAGGTCTTCGTCCGCGTCTCGCGGCTGGGACGGACGAGCGTCACCTTCGAGTTCGCGGCGTACCAGCTCCCCGAGGGCGTGCTCATGGTCACCGCGCACCAGACGCTCGTCTACATCGACCTCGCCGAGCGGAAGGCGTGCCCCGTGCCCGACGCGTTCCGCGAGCCCGTCCTCGCCTTCGAGGGCGGCGATGTCGACGCCTGACGCCGACGACCTGCTGCGGCAGGCGGTCGAAGAGCTCGCCGCGCGCGACGGCTGCGTCTGGGCCGGGATCTACTTCGTCGAGGAGGGCAGCCTCGTCCTCGGGCCGGCAGCCGGCGCGCCGGATCCCGGCCGGCGAACGACGGTCCCGGTGCTCTGGCGGGGCACACGGGTCGCGGAGCTCGCGGCCGACGGAGCGGCCGAGCCGGCGGCGCTCGAGGTCGTCGCCTCGGAGATCGCCGAGCTCTGCCTCGTCGGCTGGGACACCGGCGGCGAGCCGTGGCGAAGCTGACGGAGCGGGCGCTGACCTAGGACGGTGTGACGCGGCGGGCGTCGAAGACGCCGTCGACGTTGCGCAGGGAGGTGAGGAGCCCGCGGAGCGCCTTCACGTCGCCGACCTCGGCGACGTACCAGTTCCGGGCCATCTGATCCTCGACGCTGCCGCCGTACGAGACGATGTTCGAGCCGTGCTCGGCGAACGTCCTGGCGACGTCCTCGAGCAGGCGCGGGCGGTCCCAGGAGTCGACGGCGATCTGGACGCGGAAGCTCTGGCTGCCGCCTCCCTCCCACTCGACCGGCGTGAAGCGCTCGGGGTTCCGGCGGAGCGCGCGCACGTTCGGGCAGTCGCCGCGGTGGATCGTGATCCCCTTGCCGAGCGAGATGTAGCCGACGATGTCGTCGCCCGGGACGGGCGTGCAGCATTTCGCGAGCCGGACGAGGACGTCCTCGACCCCGATCACGTTGATGCCGTAGCTGTCGCTGCCCGCCGCCTCGCGGGCGCGGGGCTTCTTGAGCGGGATCGGCTCCTCGGCGACCTCGGCGACCTTGAGCTGCTGGAGAACCTTGTCGACGATCTTGGAGGCGGTGAGCTTCCCGGAGCCGAGCGCGATGTAGAAGTCCTCCGCCTTCTTGTAGCCCGACTCGCGGATCACACCTGCGAGCACCGCTGAGCCCGCGAGCTTCTTGTACGGGAGGTTCTGCGCCTTGAGCGAGTTCTCGAGCGCCTCGCGCCCCTTCGCCTCGAGATCCTCCTTCTGCTCGCGCGAGAAGAACTGGCGGATCTTGTTGCGTGCCCGGGACGAGGCGACGAGCGACAGCCAGTCGCGTGACGGGCCGCGAGCCGCGGATTTCCCCGTGAGGATCTCGACGCGGTCGCCGCTGCGCAGGCGGTAGTGGAGGGGGACGATCCGCCCGTTCGCCTTCGCGCCGACCGTGCGGTGCCCGACGTCGGTGTGGACGGCGTATGCGAAGTCGATCGGCGTCGCGCCGGCCGGCAGCGTTTTCACCTCGCCCTTCGGCGTGAAGACGAAGACCTCCTCGTCGAAGAGGTCGGTGCGGAAGCTCTTGACGAACTCGCGCGCGTCGGTCTCGTCGGCGTTGATGTCCATGAGCTGCCGCACCCATGAGAGCCACTCCTCTCCGGGCTTGGCACCTCGATTCTTGTACGAGTACCAGTGCGCCGCGACACCCAGCTCGGCGGTCTCCTGCATCGTCCGTGTTCGCACTTGGATCTCCAGCGGACGGCCCTCGGGGCCGATGACGGTCGTATGGAGACTGCGGTAGCCGTTGAACTTCGGCATTGCGATGTAGTCCTTGAACCGGCCGGGCATCGGCTTCCAGAGGGAGTGGATGAGGCCGAGCGCGCCGTAGCAGTCGCGCGTCCCCTCCTCGCCGTCCCGCTCGACGGTGACCCGCATCGCGGTGAGGTCGTAGATCTCGTTGAACTCGCGACCCTTGCGGGCCATCTTGTCGTAGATGGAATAGAAGTGCTTCGCGCGGCCGGAGATGTCGACGGGGATGTCGACCTTTTCGAGCTCGCGGCGCAGGACGTCCGCCGCCTCGGCGACATGTCCCTCACGGTCGGCGCGCCGCTCGGCGACCATCGCCTTGATCTCCGCGTACTTGCGCGGGTGAAGTATCTCGAAGGCGAGGTCCTCCAGCTCCCATTTGAGCGCGTGGATGCCGAGGCGGTGCGCGAGAGGCGCATAGACCTCGAGCGCCTCCCGCGACTTCTGGATCTGCTTCTGCTTTCCGAGGTACTCGATCGTGCGGAGGTTGTGAAGCCGGTCGGCAAGCTTGACGAGGATGACGCGCACGTCCTCGGCCATGGCGACGACCATCTTCCGGTAGTTCTCCGCCTCCGCCTGCTCGCGGGTCTGGAACTGGACGCGCGTCAGCTTGGTGACGCCGTCGACGAGCGCGGCAATCTCGTCGCCGTACTCCTCGCGGAGGGCGTCGAGCTCGACGCCTGTGTCCTCGACGACGTCGTGCAGCAGCGCGGCGGCGATCGTCTGCTCGTCGAGGCGAAGTCCGGCGCAGATCGTCGCGACGCCGACCGGATGCGTGATGAACGGCTCTCCGGAGCGGCGCTGCTGCCCTTCGTGCGCGGCGGCCGCGAAGCGGAACGCTCGCGTGACGAGGCCGACGTCGACGTCGGCGTCCTGGGCGGCGAGCTCAGCGAGGAGCCCTTGCAGGAGCTCTTCGTGTCTCTCACCGGCTTCGAGGGTCGTCACCGTCTCAGTGTACTCCCGGGTTTTCGCGCGAACCCGCGCGGAAGGAACGGCCGTTAGAGGATCGAAATGACGCTTCCCATGCCCCGTTTCCGCCGCTTCAGGCGACGCCGCAGAGCCCTCCGCCTCGCGCGCGCGCTCGCCCTCGGCCTGGGCCGCTAGGCGGCCCGCGCCAGCGGCTCGACTGCGAGAAGCGCCCGGAAACGGGCGGATTCGAACAGATCGCGTCGGACGCCGTCCTCGAGACCCAGCTCGGCGAAGATCATGGTCGCCTCGGAGTCGCGAGCGGAGGCGGGCTTGCGCCATTCGTCGGCCAGCCACCCGCGCAGCTCCAGGTAGCGGGCTGCGGTGGGAAACACGCGGCGGACGACGAGCTGCGGGGCGACCGTGCCGTTCCAGCGGTTCTCCTCGAGCCGGAACGCGACGTCGTACAGGGCGTCGGGGCGGAACACGTCGATGCGCGACCCCTGCCCGAAGGCGATCGCGTTCCCGCCGTCCCGCCCGTCTCGCCGGATCCGGAAGCGCAGGTGCTTGCCGTCGCCGACGGTCGCAAGCTCGGCGAGCCCGCAGCCGGAGGCGAGGAGCGTCGGCGCGGGGTTGCCGAGACCGAACGGCGCAAGCCTGCCGAGCTCCGTGCACAGGTCGAGGGACAGGTCGGCACCGCGGGCGACGACGGCGTCGATCGACGTGACCGGTGCGAGGTCTTCCTCGTCGAGCACCGTCGCGGCCTGCTCGGCGAACGCCTCGGCGAATGCCTCGACGTTTTCCTCCTGGATCGAGAGGCCCGCTGCGGCTCGGTGTCCGCCCCAGCGTTCGAGCAGGCCGGCGCAGGCTCCGAGTGCGCCGTGCAGGTCGAAGGCCGGGATCGAGCGGCCCGATCCCTTCCAGTCGCCGTCCGTGCCCGCGATCAGGACGACCGGCCGGTGATAGCGCTCGACGAGCCGCGAGGCGACGATCCCGATCACGCCTTCGTGCCAATCGGCTCCGGCCACCGCGTAGGCGGGCCGCGCGCGCATCTCGGCCGGCCACGACTCGACCTGCGCGACCGCCTCGCGGAGGATCCGGCCCTCGACCGCCTGGCGCTCGCGGTTCAGCTCCTCGAGCGAGTCGGCGAGCCGGCGTGCCTCTGCTTCGTCCTCGGTGAGCAGCAGCTCGAGTGCCTCGCGAGGATGGCCCAGACGTCCTGCGGCGTTCAACCGCGGGGCGAGGCGGAAACCGACGGCGCCGGCATCGACGGCGGCCGGGTCGACTCCTGCGCTCCGCATGAGCGCCCGCAGACCCGGCTTCGCGGTTCGTGCGAGCGCGCGTAGCCCGGCGATGGCGAGCGAGCGGTTCTCGTCGACGAGCGGGACTACGTCGGCGATCGTCGCGAGCGCGACGAGGTCGAGATGCCGGCGCGGCACGTCGGAGTCGACCCCGAAGAGCGCCTGGCCGAGCTTGTAGACGACGCCGGTGCCGCACAGCTCGGGGAACGGGTACGCGGAGGGGCGGGTGGCGACGATCGGACAGTCGGGGAGTGTCTCGCCGGGACGGTGGTGATCGGTGACGACGACGTCGACGCCGCGTTCCTTCGCGTCGGCGACCTCGGCCGCGGCCGTGATCCCGCAGTCGACGGTGAGGACGAGTCCGCATCCCTCGTCGGCGAGCCGGGCGAGCGTCTCGCCGCGGACGCCGTAGCCTTCGTCGAACCGACTCGGGAGATGCCAGGCGACCTCCGCGCCGAGCTCGCGCAGCAGGAGAACTGCGAGCGTGGTGGCGGCGATCCCGTCGACGTCGTAGTCGCCGTGGACGCAGATCCGGCGCCCCTGCTCCACTGCGGCCCTGATCTGCGCGCAGGCGGCGTCCATGTCGCCGAGGAGAAACGGGTCGTGTGGAGGCTGCTCGCCGTCGAGAAAGCGACGCGCGTGCGCCGGGTCGGAGTAGCCGCGGCGGACGAGAACGGCGGCGGTCAGCTCCGAGATGCCGAGCGCGCGTACGAGCTCCGCCTGGGATGCGGGCGGGCAGTCGGCGATCGTCCAGGTGCCTTCGTGCATGTGCAGCCACGCTACGGGGATGGGCGGACGGAATTGGCCCGGACGCCCGGCCGAAAGGGACATGCGCACCGGTATTGCCGGCATTCCGCGAAGGAGCCGCGACACATCCGTCACCGGTGAAGCGGCACGCTTCACCGGTTCCCCGGGTGGGTGGGGGTTTGGGATGGAGTAGAAAGGGTCTCCGTGGCCGCACCTTCGGCAGCCGACCTGCGGCGCGAGTTCGTCCTCGACCCGGAGGTCGCATTCCTCAACCACGGCTCGTTCGGTGCCTGCCCGCGGCCGGTGCTCGAGCACTATCATGCCCGGCAACGGGAGCTCGAGCACGAGCCGGTCGACTTCATCCGGCGCCGCCTCCCCGCCCTCCTCGACGACGCACGCGCAACCGTCGCCGACTACCTACTAGGCACCTCCGCCGACGATCTCGCCTTCGTCACGAACGCGACGACCGGAGTCAACCTCGCCGCGCGCTCCCTCGAACTGCAGCCGGGCGACGAGGTGCTCACCACCGACCTCGAGTACGGCGCCTGCGACCTCGCATGGGAGTGGGTCTGTCGCCGCGCCGGGGCGCGCTACGTCCGGGCGCCGATCCCGCTCCCCCTCCGCGACCCGGGCGAGCTCGTCGACGCGCTCTTCGCGGCCGCAGGCGAACGCACGCGCGTGCTCTACGTCAGTCAAGTGACGTCTTCGACCGGGCTCGTCCTCCCGCTCGAGGAGATGCTCACCCGCGCCCGTGCGCTCGATCTGGTCACGATCGTCGACGGAGCGCACGCGCCGGCGCATGTTCCCGTCGACCTGGCGCGACTCGACGCTGACTTCTACGCCGGGAACTGTCACAAATGGCTCTGCGCTCCGAAGGGCGCCGGGTTCCTTCACGTGCGCTCCGAGCACCAGGAGCGCGTCGACGCCGCGATCGTCAGCTGGGGCTACTCGGAGGGAAACACGTTCGTCGACCGGATCGAGACGCAGGGCACGCGCGACCCCGCGGCGTGGCTCGCGGTGCCCGACGCGATCCGCTTCGAAGCCGACCGCGACTGGGACGAGGTGCGCGACCGCTGCTGCAGGCTCGCACGCGAGGCACGCTGGGAGCTGTGCGAGCTCACGGGAACAGAGCCGCTCGCGCCTGACGAGATGCTCGGCCAGATGGCGGCCGTCCGGCTCCCGCACCCGGCGCCCGGCCTGTCCGACCGGCTCTTCGCAGACCATCGCGTCGAGGTCCCGATCGGAGGACCCACGGACGACCTCCTCCGCCTGTCGGTCGCCGCCTACACGACGCGCGACGAGATCGACCGGCTGCTAGCCGCCCTCGCTCGGGAGCTTGACCCCGAGCACCGTCAGCGCGACCAGTAGGCCGAGCCCGAGCACCCAGTAGGCGAGAACGCGCCGCGGATGGCGCGACTCCCGCAGGGAGTTGAGCGCGATCTTCCCCCACAGGAGCGCGAGACCGACAGCCGCAGCACCGCCGACGACGATCACCGGCGCGAGATAGACCGCCTTCTCGAACGGCCACGCGAGCACCCACGCCGTCAGCGCGACGAGCGCGAGAACGACCGCGAGCGCGACCGGATAGCGGAGTGCGCGCACGTCGTCAGGGTACGCTGCAGGCCGTGGAGGCAGCCGGGAACTACCACTCCGGCGACGACTACGTCGTCGAGTTCCTCGGCTACCGCTTCTCGTTCAACAGCCTCGACTTCGAGGAGAGGGTCACGGCCGCGGCGGTCCGGCTCGGGCTCGTCGCCGGCCCCGAACTGGACGAGGAAGAGACCGCGGATCTCGTCGAGCTCGTCGAGCGCGACGCGATCCAGACTCCCCGCAGCGCGCTCGGGGAGTACCTCGTCCGCCACTGGGACGCGCTCGCGCTCGTCCGCGGCGAGTCGCTCGTCTACTGGCTGAAGAAGCTCGTATTTCGTGGCGCATGGCTCGACCACCGGGTCAAGGAGGGCCTGCTCGATGTCGGCTGGGACGACGAGCGGCAGGACTTCACGTTCGCAGACACGAACGGCGGCCGTGCCCTCGTCGACCTCCTTCCCACGCCGAGTTGGCACGAGCTCCAGTACCGGAGATGACGGTGCGGCGCCGCTACGCGCTGCTGTTGCCCGCCTACCTGGCTGCGCTCCTCGCGCTCGACACGCAGGTCACGCTGGGCCCGCAGCTCGCGCTCGGCGCGCTCACGTTCGCCGTGCTCGCGGCGGCTCTCCGTCCTCTCCCCCCGCTCGTGCGCGCCCAGGCCCTCGGAGTCGTTCTCTTCGCGACGGTCGGAGAGGTGACGGGCTCGCTCGTCTGGGGCGTCTACCACTACCGGCTGCACAACCTGCCGCTCTTCATTCCGCCGGCTCACGGGCTCGTCTACCTGAGCGGCGTCGCGCTCAGCCGCAGCGTCCGTGCCCGCGTCGTCGTGTGGACGGCGGCGATCGGCGCCGCCGGCTGGGGCATCGCCGGCGTGACCGTGCTGCCGAGGCTCGACGTCGCCGGCGCGTTCGGCGTGCCGCTGCTGCTCGTCTTCCTCTGGCGGTCGCGTTCGCGGGCGACCTACGCCGGCGTCTTCCTCGTTGTCGCGGCGCTCGAGCTGTACGGGACCTCGATCGGGACATGGCGCTGGGCCGCCACGCTCCCGGGGCTCGGGGTCGCCGACGGCAACCCGCCGAGCGGTGTCGCGAGCGGCTACGTCTGGTTCGACGTGATGGCGCTACTCGTCGCGCCGTGGCTCGTCTATGTCGCCGGCGGGACGCTGAAGCCGAAGCGCTGGACGCGCTCGTCCGGTGCCTTGCTCAGCTCGATCCGGCGCAGCGAGCCGATCGGGACGATGAGCGCGTCAGGCGCGTCGTCGCGCGGGTCGGTCACGTAGAGCGTCACCATCCCGAACCCGGGCTCGGGCTCGATGCGCTCGAGCACGAAGCGGGACGAGTCGGCGAGCTCGACCTCGACGAGGGGCTTCTCGACGCCGGTCGCCTGGGCGAAGGACGCGATCGCGCGGTGGAGCCGCTCGACGAATGCCTCATGTGGGATCTCGGCCACGGGTGTCCAGAGATCGGGCACGTCCGGACCCTAGCGTCCGGTGCCGATCTCGACAGCCGCCCGACGACGTCCCCGGACATGCCGGTGACGAGGATCCGCCCCACGAGCGTCGGGCTAGAACAGGCGCGCTTCGTCCTCGGGTTCGGGCGCGGCGCCGAGGTGGGCGCGGCCGAGCGCGGTGATCGTGCGGCCGCGCGGCGTCCGCTGGAGGAAGCCGAGCTGCAGGAGGTACGGCTCGTAGACGTACTCGATCGTGTCCGGTTCCTCGCCGAGCGCCGCGGCCAGCGTGTTGAGGCCGACGGGGCCACCGTCGTACTTCTCGGCGATGGCGCGCAGGAGGTCGCGGTCGAGCCGCTCGAGCCCCGCCTCGTCGACCTCGAGCAGCTCGAGCGCCTCGCGGGCGATGGCCGTCGTGATCGCGCCCTCGTGCCGAACCTCCGCGACGTCGCGGACGCGCCGGAGGATCCGGTTCCCGACGCGCGGCGTGCCGCGGGCGCGGCCGGCGATCTCGTCTGCGGCGGCGCCGGCGATCTCGACGCCGAGGATCCCGGCCGAGCGGCGGACGATCGTCGCGAGCTCGCCGTCCTCGTAGTAGTCGAGCCGGAACGTCATCCCGAACCGGTCGCGCAGCGGCGACGTGAGAAGGCCAGTGCGCGTCGTCGCGCCGACGAGCGTGAACGGCGGCAGGTCGAGCGTGAGCGTCCGGGCGGCAGTGCCCTGGCCCATGACGATGTCGAGGCGGAAATCCTCGAGCGCCGGGTAGAGGATCTCCTCCGCGGCCCGGCTCAGGCGGTGGATCTCGTCGACGAAGACGACGTCGCACGCCTCAACCGCGGTGAGGATCGCGGCGACGTCCTTCCGCTCGAGGGCGGGGCCGGCGACCGAGCGGATGCCGACGCCGAGCTCCTCGCGAATGATGTGAGCAAGGCTCGTCTTGCCCAGCCCGGGCGGCCCGACGAGCAGGACGTGGTCGAGCGCCTCGCCGCGAGCCTTCGCGGCCGCGAGGGCGATCGAGAGCTGCTCCTTGACGCGCGCCTGGCCGACGAACTCGTCGAGCCGGCGCGGGCGGAGGCTGCGCTCGACCTCCTCCTCGTCGTCGCGGAGGGCCGGCGTGAGGAACTGCGTGGTCGCGTTCACGCAGCCCTCTTCAACGCGAGGCGGACGCGTTCCTCCGGCGGCAGCTCGGGATCGACGTCGGAGAGGGCGCGCTCGGCGTCGATGAGCGACCAGCCAAGCTCGACGAGCGCGTCGCGCGCGACGGCGTGCACTTCACCGGAGCCGTCGGCCACCGGCGTGAGCGAAGGATCGCCGAGCTTCTCCTTCAGCTCGAGCACGATCCGCTCGGCCGTCTTCTTCCCGATCCCGGGGATCGCCTGGAAGCGGGCCGCGTCGCCGCGCACGATCGCGCGCCGCAACTCGGCGACGGCAGAGCCGGAGACGATCGCGAGCGCGACCTTCGGCCCGACGCCGCCGACTGCGAGGAGCTGGACGAAAAGCTCCCGCTCGCTCCGGTCGGCGAAGCCGTAGAGCTGGAGCGCGTCCTCGCGCACGTGGAGGTACGTCTCCACCGTGATCTCGTCCGCTGCATCGCCCTTGCGGACGGCGGCGGGCGTCGCGTGGACGAGGTAGCCGACCCCGTCGACGTCGAGCACGAGTCCCTCGGGCGTGTTGGCGACGGGCTTGCCGCGGAGACGCGCGATCATGCGCCCAATCTACGCACGGGAACGGACGTTCCCACTAGCCGGCGGCAGCGTGCAGGAGCGGCGGCGAGAGCGCGTGGCAGATCGCGACGGCGAGCGCATCGGCGGCGTGGTGCGGCGTCGGCACCTCGGAGAGCGAGAGGATCATCTTGACCATCCGCTGCATCTGCGCCTTCTCGGCGCGGCCGTAGCCGCAGATCGCCTGCTTGACGCGGGCGGGCGCGTACTCGCGGCAGCTGACTCCCGCGTTGGCGGCCGCGACGAGCACGGCGCCGCGGGCCTGCCCGACGGAGAGTGCGATGCGGGCGTCGGCGCCGACGTACGACTCCTCGAGTGCCACCGCATCCGGCGCGTGCTCGCTGATGAGGGCCGCCACGGCGTCGTGGATCGTCTTCAAACGGATGACCGTGTCCTGCCCGGCCGGCGTCGACCAGCAGCCGTGCGCCACCTCCCTGAGGCGGCCTCCGCTTTCTTGGACGACTCCGTACCCGCAAGCAGCAGTCCCCGGATCGATGCCTACGACCTTCACGACAGAAAGCTACGGACCCGATCGGACGAATCCTGTTCAGACCACGACGCCCAGGCGCGTGGCGGCTACATCCCTGTCATGCCGCCGCTCGGGATGACGAGGCCGGGCACCGAGCCCGGCACGGCCAGAACGCCGACCGCCAGTGCGAGGAGAACGAGGGTCGTCGACCAGACGGCGATCCGTCGCCAGGGCAGCACCTTCTCGACCGTGATCAGAGCGGCGATGACAGCCATCCAGAGGATGCTCATCACACCCAGCGCAAACAACGCGGCCATCAGCGCCCAGCAGCAGCCGACGCACCAGGCGGCATGTCTGGAGCCCATCGCGAAGGCGCCGCGAGCGCCGCCCCGCCACGTCCCGAGCAGGAATCCCAACGGGCTCCGGCATTTGCTCAGGCAGACGTCCTTCAGCGGCGTCAGCTCATACAGAGCCGCGAGCGCGAGCACGCTGCCCGCGAGCCAGCGGCCGCCCGCATGCCATCCCAGTTGAGCACCGAAGGCGTGACGACCGAGCGCGTACAGCGCGTACGCGCCGATCCCGGCCGCGCCCCAGGCGACGAGGTAGGCGCTCGTGAAGGCGACCGGGCGGGTCAGGCCGTTCTGCCGGGTCATGCGCGCGTAGAGCGCAACTGTCGGCGAGACGGCCGGCAGCATCATCGCGGCCATCATCACCACCCAAACGCCGATGAACCAGCCGAGCGCACCGAGCTCGACACCGGGGCTTGCGCCCATGCCGGCCATCGCGCGGATCGTCGACCACCACGCGAGCGCGGCGAGGCCGATCAGCAAGGCGACCAGGCCGAGCCGCGCGCGTGAGTCTGCGAGTGCCTGCAGCTCCGGAGAGCTCACGCCGCCCAGGCGAAATCGGACCGGGAAAAGGCGGACTTCCCTTCGTAGGAGATCCCGAAAGCGTCGATCCGCGAGCGCGTTGCACGAGCAACGGTCAGTTCGGCTCCTGCCGGATGAAAGATCCCGACGAGCCGCGCCGGCTGACCGCTCTCGACACCGAACGAGACGACATCCTCGATCTCGAAGTCGACGGAGTCGCCGATCTTCACCGAATGCATCAGCCCTTCCTCGCGTACCTCGATCGACGCCTGCTGGACCCCGAGGTTCTCGCCGATCATCGGCCCCAAGGCCTCCATCGGCCCACCGAGAGCGCCCGAGAACACGCCGCCGAGCTTCTCCGCCTGCTCGCCGGAAGCCGTCGCGTCCATGAAGACGCCGAGACGCCAGTTGCCGTCGGTCATGACCTTCGGCGTGTCCGCGATCGCGGCGACCTTCAGGCCGCTCACATCGACGCCCTCGACCTCACCCTCCTTGATGGCGAAGACGAGCACGACACGGCAGAAATCGTTCGTCGCCCCCAACGACAGCGACGCCGTGCACGGGCACACGAGATCGCACGAGCAGGTCTCGAAGTACGAACCAGCGATCTTCCAGGACATGAGCGCCTCCCTCGTCGCCTGAGTGGCGCTGATTCTCCCGTGCAGGAATGGACGAGTCAACAACATCGTGCTCCGAGATCACACGCGGTCAGCTCGAACCCCATGACTCGGTGCGTACTCGGACTGACGTCCAGGCGCGCGTGCGTTCCGCGGAAGGTGCAGGGGCGCTGTGCCTGAATCTGCGCCAGCCGGAGGCCAAGGCAGGCGGAGCCGCGTTGGCCGGAGGCGATCCCGCTCACGTAGACGCCGCGGAAGCGGCCTCAGCGGGCGCGCGTCAGCCCGCGACCGACTCCAGGACTCTCTCCGGAATATCGAAGTTGGCGTAGACCTCCTGCACGTCGTCGTTCTCCTCGAGCTGGTCGATGAGGCGGAGGATCTTCTTGGCCTCGTTCTCGTCCTCGACGGCGACGGTCGTCTTCGGGAGCATCGTCAGCTCGGCGGACTCGATCTCGAAGCCGGCCCCCGCCACCGCCTCGCGCACCGTGGCGAGCTGCTCGGCCGCGGAGAGAACCTGGAAGCTCGAGCCGTCGAGATCGACGTCGTCGGCTCCGCCGTCCGCCGCCGCGAGCATGAGCTCGTCCTCGTCGGTGCCGTCGGCCGGCACGAGCACGACCCCGCGCCGCTCGAACAGCCACGCGACCGCGCCGGGGGTGCCGAGATTGCCGTCGTTCTTGTCGAAGATGTGCCGCACCTCGCCCGCGGTCCGGTTGCGGTTGTCGGTGAGCGATTCGACGATCACCGCGACGCCCCCCGGGCCATAGCCCTCGTAGACGACCGTCTCGTACGCGGCGGAGTCGGAGTCGGCGCCCGAGCCCTTCGCGATCGCGCGGTCGATGTTGTCCTTCGGCATCGAGGCGGCCTTGGCCTTCTCGACCGCGTTCTGAAGGGCGAGGTTCCCCGCCGGATCGGGTCCTCCCTCCTTCGCCGCGACGATGATGGCGCGCGTCAGCTTCGAGAAGAGCTTGCCGCGCTTCGCGTCCGCGGCGCCCTTCTTGTGCTTGATCGACGACCACTTGCTATGCCCGGACAACGGATCCCTCTCTCACGATGTTCAGGAACCGCTCGTGGACGCGCGTGTCGTCGGTCAGCTCCGGATGGAAGGCCGCGACGAGCAGGCGTCCCTCGCGCGCCAGCACCGGATGGCCGTCGACCTCCGCGAGCACCTCGACGTCCGGCCCCGGCTGCTCGAGCCACGGCGCGCGGATGAAGACCGCACGCAGCGGCTCGTCGCCGTCACCGACGTCGAGATCGGCCTCGAAACTGTGCACCTGGCGGCCGAACGCATTGCGGCGCGTCCCGTAGTCGCCGACCGCGAGGTGGTCACGGTCGAGGACGATCATCCCGGCACAGGTCCCGAAGATCGGGCCGCCGAACTCGCGCACCGCCTCGTCGAGGCCGTAGAGCCGCATGAGGCGGGAGATCGCGGTCGACTCGCCGCCGGGGATGATCAGCCCGTCGAGGCCGTCGAGCTGGTCGGGGAGCCGAACCTCGACCGGCTCGGCGCCGAGCCGCCGCAGCACGGCTGCGTGCTCCCGGAAGTTCCCCTGTACGGCGAGAACGCCGATCCTGAGCGGCTGCTCCATCTCCCGATGGTAACGAGCGCTACTCGGCGGGCAGCGCGGCGGCCGGCGCCTGACGGCGGCCGAGGAGGCCGAGGCCGACGAGCCAGAAGCCGAGCAGCCCGAAGGCGAGCGACGGCGCCCACGGGCTGACGTGCGGCGGGATCGTTCCCGCGAAGATCGCCTGCGCGATCTCCGTCGGCGAGCCCACGAGGAAGTGGACGGTCGCCGCGAAGAAGCCGACCGCCCCGAGAACCGCCCAGCTCGACCTGCCCGTCATGTACGCGATCGCGACGAAGCAGAGCGCTGCGAACGAGACGGCCGCCCACTGGCCGTCACCGGTGTGCGCCCAGAACAGGATCGTCCCACCGATCAGCAGCCCACCCACGAGATGGAGCCAGAACGCGGACGGCGAGCGGCGGACCGTCCCTACGACGAGGTATGCGATCCCGACGACGAGCGTGACGAACGCGGTGAAGTTGCCGCCTGCCGTGATCAGGTCGATCACGAAGATCCAGCCGACGACGGCGGAGATGAGGGTGATGAAGGGGAAGCCGAACCGCCTCCGGTCGTCCCACGCAGAGGCGAGGACGAGCACCCAGAGCGCGAGGCGCGACCACGACCAGTGCTCGAACGAGCCGGTCACGCCGTTCCAGCCCCACCACCGGAAGAGGAGCGCGACGAACGCCGCCCACGCGAGGACGGCGACGAACGCGAAGATGCCGGCCGCGATCTGGCGCCCGGACTTGCGAAATGCGTGCGCGAGCCAGTAGAGGATCGAGAGCACGAGCAGCGCCCAGCCGGCCTCGGCTCCGCGGCCGTAGTGGCCCGAGAGGTAGGTGAGCGCCCCGACGCCGCCGCCGAGGACGGTCAGTCCACCCGCGTAGACGAGGAAGGACGAGGATGCCCAGGTCGGCTTGATCTCCTGCACGGGGAGATCGTCTCCCCCGTGCCGGACGGAGCCGTTACCAGCCGCGGGTCTCGAGCAGCTCGCTCGGATCGAGCGTCTGCGTCGAGATGCCGACCATCGGCTCGCCGAGGCCGGCGGAGACGCGGGCGAGAATCTCGGCGTCCTGGTAGTGCGTCGTCGCCTCGACGATCGCCTTCGCGCGCCGCTCGGGATCGCCGGACTTGAAGATGCCCGAGCCGACGAAGACGCCGTCGGCGCCGAGCTGCATGCAGAGGGAGGCGTCCGCAGGCGTCGCGATCCCGCCGGCGGTGAACGTCACGACGGGGAGCTTGCCGTTCTCGGCGACCCACTTCACGAGCTCGTAGGGCGCGCGCAGCTCCTTCGCCTCGGCGTAGAGCTCCTCCTCGCGCAGCGCGCCTAGCCGGCGGATATGGCCGAACACGGCCCGCATGTGCGTGACCGCGTTGACGATGTCGCCGGTGCCCGCCTCGCCCTTCGTTCGGATCATCGCCGCGCCCTCCGCGATACGGCGCAGCGCCTCGCCGAGGTTGGTGCACCCGCAGACGAAGGGAACGGTGAACTGCCACTTGTCGACGTGGTGCTCGAGGTCGGCGGGCGTCAGCACCTCGGACTCGTCGATGTAGTCGATCTCGAGCGCCTGGAGGATCTGCGCCTCGGCGAAGTGGC
>JAICSH010000041.1 GCA_025936995.1 Thermoleophilia bacterium
GACGGCCGCAACACGTTCTTCGACGAGGACGACAAGTGGCACCTCTCCGACACGGCGAAGGCGTTCATCGCCGGCCAGCTGCGCCACGCGCGCGAGCTTTCGGCGGTCTTCGCGCAGTGGGTCAACTCGTACAAGCGGCTCGTGCCGGGGTTCGAGGCGCCGGTCTACGTCGCCTGGTCGCAGCGGAACCGCTCGGCGCTGATCCGGATCCCGCTCTACAAGCCGGGTTCCGAGCAGGCGACGCGTGCCGAGATCCGCTGTCCCGATCCGGCGTGCAACCCGTACCTCACCTTCGCGGCACTGCTCCACGCGGGGCTCGAGGGGATCGAGCAGGGCTACGAGCTGCCTGATCCGATGGAAACGAACCTCTACCACCTGACGCCCGAGCAGCGGCGCGAGCGCGGCATCGTCTCTTTGCCCGAAACGCTCGGCGAGGCGATCGACGAGCTCTCGCAGTCGGAGCTCATGCGCAAGGCGCTCGGCCCGCACATCTTCGACCGCTACGTCGAGCTGAAGCGGAAGGAGTGGGACGAGTACCGCGTCCAGCTCACCGACTGGGAGATGAAGAAGTACCTGGCGGTTCTGTAGGTCCCTAGACCGGGTCGCGGCGGACTGCTCCGTCCGCCGCGACCCGCATCGTTTCGAGCGTGGCCGGGCTCGGCTCGCCGTTCCTCCTCCTGATCTTCCTCGCCGCTTCGGCGGCGACCTGGATGGCCGGCGTCGCGCTCTCGAAGACGACGGATGCGCTCGACACACGGCTCGGTCTCGGTGACGAGCTCGGGGGGCTGATCCTCCTCTCGATCGCGGGCAGCCTGCCGGAGCTCGCGATCACGATCTCGGCGGCGGCCTCGGGCAACCTCTCGCTCGCCGCGGGGAACCTCATCGGCGGGATCGCGATCCAGACGATGGTGCTGCTCATCTGCGACTTCGTCGTCGGGCCGTCGCGGCCGCTCACGTACCTCGTCGGGGCGCTCACGCCCGTGCTCGAGGGGCTGCTCGTGATCATGGTCGTCGCCGGGGTGGAGCTCGGGGCGCTGCTCAAGGAGTCGACGGCGATCGGCGGCCGCGTCAGCCCGGCGTCGCTCGGCATCGTCGTGGTCTGGGTCGTCGGCCTCTACGTGATCAACCGTGCGCGGAAGGAGCCACGCTGGAGCGTGTCGATGCCCGGCAGCCATCCCGGCCGGCACCGGCGCACGCAGCCGCATCCGGAGCAGCCGCATCCGTACGCCGGCGCCTCGACCGCTCGGGTGGCTCTGGTCTTCGGAGCCGCCTGCGCCGTCACGCTCGTGGCGGGCGTCCTGCTCGAGAAGACCGGCAACAGCCTCGCCGACCGGATCAACGTCAACGGGGTCATCTTCGGTGCGACGGTGCTCGCGGCTGCGACGGCGCTGCCCGAGATCTCGTCCGGCATCGCGGCGGTGCGGCTCGGCGACCACGCGCTCGCGATCGGGGACATCTTCGGCGGCAACGCGTTCCAGGTCTGTCTCTTCCTGGTCGCGGACCTCGTCGCGGGGAAGCCGGTGCTCCCGTCGTCGGGCCACCTCAACGCCTGGCTGGCCGCGCTGGGGGTTGCGCTGACGGCCGTCTACGGCTTCGGCGTGGTCGGACGCCCGCAACGCACCCACGGCCGCCTGGGCCCGGACTCCCTCCTCGCCCTGACCGTCTTCAGCCTGGGCATCGCCGGCCTCTTCTTCGTCGCCAAGTGAAGGCCATGCCTTTCCTAGTAACAAAGTGTTACTAGCTGCCGCGCGAGCCAGCATTTCTCCGGCGATAGCCCGCCCCTAACGGACACCGTCCAACTTAGTAACACTTTGTTACTTGGGATGTTCGGGAGGCGTGCCGCTTCAAGCGGGCTTCCAGACCATGAGGGCCAGGATCGCCAGGAGCATGACGCCGCTCGCGAGGCTCGCCCGCAGTGGGATCCGGGCCGCGACCAGGGCGCGCAGCTCCGGGCTCGGGGCGTCGCCCTCGCCGGCAAGCCGTTCCGCGAGGTGGCGTGCATGCCGCGCCGTCCGCCCGCCGTAGCCCCCGAGCGCCATGCTCGCGACCCACAGGCCGAGCGCCGCCTGGATCCACGCAGGCGAGAATCCGAAGCCCTCGTGCTCGGCGAGCGCGATCCCGAAGCCGAGCGTGAAGAGAGCGCCGGTCCCGACCAGCGCGACACCGACCGGCGCCAGACGGAGCAGCGCGTGGATCTCGCTCGGCCGCCCGCGGCGGATCGCGGCGAGCTGCAGCGTCCCGACGAGCGCACCTCCCGCGAAGAAGCTCACGGCACCGAGCAGGTGGAAGAAGAGCAGGACGTGGGTCAGGGCCACGACGCTCCTACGATAAGCACGTGCAGGCGACCGACCGCCACCTGCGGCTGCTGACCGAGACGATCGCCGCCGTCAACTCGACGCTCGACCTCGAGGAGGTGCTGCACCTCGTCGCCAACGAGGTCGCGGCCGCGCTCGATGCCGACGCCTGCTTCGTCTACCTCTACGACGAGGCTGCCGGCGAGCTCGTCCTCCGCGCGACGCACGGCACGCCGCTAGACGAGATGACCCGCCGCCCGCGCCTGCGCGTCGGCGAGGGGATCACCGGCACTGCGGCAGCCGAGCGCCAACCCGTCGCGATCGCCGCGAGCGCGGATCTCGACCCGCGCTGGAAGGAGTTCCCGAACCTGCCCGAATCGGAGTACGAGTCGATCCTCGCCGTCCCGATCCTCGCGCGCGAGCAGCTCGCCGGCGCGCTCAACGTCCGCACGCGCGAGCCGCGCGAGTTCCGGCCGGACGAGATCGAGCTCCTGCAGGCGATCGCGAGCCAGGTCGCGCAGTCGATCGTCCACGCGAAGCTCTACGCCGACGCGCAGCGCCGCGTCGCCGAGCTCGAGGCGCTCGCCCGCATCTCGGAGGCCGTCTCCGAGTCGCTCTACCTCGAGGAGTCGCTCGAGGCGATCGTGAAGACGACGATGGACGCGGTGCACGCGACGGGCGCTGCGCTCGTGCTCGAGGACGGGCGGATCGCCTGGCCCGAGGGTCGCCCCGGCGCCCACGCCGTCCGAACGCCGCTGCGCTGGAAGCGGCGCGAGATCGGGCAACTCGTGGCCGACCGCGACACGCCCTTCACCGACGAGGAGCGCGCCCTCCTCGAGGCGATCGCCCATCACGCCGCCGTCGCGCTCGAGCACGGGCGCGCGGTGATGCGCGGCGTCCTCGCCCAGGAGATCCACCACCGCGTCAAGAACAACCTCCAGACCGTCGCCTCGCTCCTCCGCCTGCAGGCCCGCGCCGAGGGAGTCGACCCGCGCGAGGCGCTCGAGCACTCCGTCAACCGGATCCTCGCCATCGCCGCCGTTCATGAGGCCCTGACCGAGCAGCGGGAGGAGGACGTCGAGCTCGCGGAGCTCATCGACCGGCTCCGCGCGATGCTCGTGCAGGGGCTCGGCGGCGGCCGCGAGGTCCGGGCGCAGCTCGAGCCGGTCTCCCTCGCCGGCACTCGCGCGACCGCGCTCGCGCTCGTCTTCTCCGAGCTGCTCCAGAACGCGCTCGAGCACGGCGAGGGGACGGTGCAGATCGAGCTCGCGCACCGCGGAGACGACGTCGTCCTCGCGATCGCCGATGAAGGCTCCGGGGCCGACGGCACGCCGAGCGGCACCGGCCTGTCGATCGTCCGCGCGCTCGTGGCGGACGAGCTCCAGGGCAGCTTTGCCTTCGCGGGCGCGCGCGCCGAGGTGGTGTTCCCGGCGTGAGCGAGTGGTCGGAGGTGCTGATCCACGTCCGCCGCGGCGACGATTTTCTCGTCGCCCACCGGACCGACCACGGCTACTGGCACACGATCGCCGGCGGCGTGGAACCGGGCGAGACGTTCCACGCTGCGGCGCTGCGGGAACTGTGGGAGGAGACCGGGCTCGAAGCGGAGGAGCTCCGACCCCTGGGCGACTTCGCGTACGTGCGCGAGCCGTGGGAGGGTGAGCCCGGACTCCGCGTGCACGTCGAAGCGTTCCTCGTGGTCGTCGAGCCGGGCTGGGAGCCGGAGCTGAACCACGAGCACGACGACTACCGCTGGCTGTCGCGCGACGATGCGGCCGAGCTCCTCTTCTGGCCCGAGCCTGCGCAGCTGCTGCGCGCGTTGTCGTGAGCGAGCTCTGGCATGTGAGCGAGGACCCGGCCATCGAGGTCTTTCACCCTCAGCGCAACGAGCTGCACGCGCTCGACGAGCCGCTCGTCTGGGCGGTCGACACGCACTACCAGTGGCTGTACTGGTTCCCGCGCGACTGCCCGCGCGCGTGCTTCGAGGCGAGCGACGCGACGACTGACGAGGACGTCGATCGCTGGCTCGACGGCGACCGTATGCGACGGGTCGCCGTGATCGAGACCGGCCGGCTCGAGCACTTCCGCTCCGCGCGCGTCTTCGCGTACCGCCTCCCGCCCGAGACCTTCGAACCCTGGGACAAGTTCTTCGTCTCGCACGAGACCGTCGTCCCCCTCGAGCTCGTCGAGCTCGGAGACCTCGTCGCGCGGCATGCCGACGCCGGGAACGAGTTGCGCATCGCCCCATCCCTCTACCCTCTGTGGGACGACGTGATCGAGTCGACCCTCGACTTCAGCGGCATCCGGCTCAGGAACGCCGTCCGATGAGGATCCTCGTCGCAGAGGACGAGACGATCATCCGGCTCGACCTGCGCGCGCTGCTCGAGCGCGCCGGCTTCGAGGTGTGCGCCGAGGCGAAGGACGGCGAGGAGGCAGTCGAGCTCGCGCGGGCGGAGCAACCGGACATCGCGGTGCTGGACGTGAAGATGCCGAAGCTCGACGGGATCGAGGCGGCCCGGCGGATCCTCGACGAACGGCCGATCCCGATCGTGATGCTCACCGCGTACGGCCAGGAAGAGCTCGTCTCGCGGGCGGTCGAGGCCGGCGTCTTCGGCTACCTCGTGAAGCCGTTCCGCGAGCAGGACCTCCTCCCCGCGATCGCCGCCGCGCGGGCCCGGCACGAGGAGCTGCAGGAATTGCGGGCGGAGGCGGAGTCGCTCTCCGACGCGCTCGACGCGCGCAAGATGATCGAGCGCGCGAAAGGGCTGCTCATGGCAAAGGAGCAGCTGACCGAGCAGGAGGCGTTCGCGCGGTTGCGGAAGGCGAGCCAGGCGTCGGGCCGGCCGCTGAAGGCGATCGCGGAGGCCGTCGTCACAACGCTGGCGCCGCAGTCGCCGTGAGCACCGAGCACCCGAACGCGGCACTCGTGCGGCGCGTGTTCGCGGCCTTCGGCAAAGACGCGATGGCCGTCTCTGCAGCGCTCGCGCGCGACATCGTCTGGCGGGTGCCGGGTCACACCGTGATGAGCGGCGAGTACCGCGGCCGGCGCGAGGTCGTCGAGTTCCTGCGCCGCACCGGCGTCGAGACCGCGGGCACTTACGGCAGCCGGCTCCACACCGTCTTTGCCGACGACGACTGGGCGGTGGCGATCTATCGAGCGACCGGGAGCCGCAACGGTATCGTCCTCGACGTGGACCAGGCGCTCGTGATCCGGATCGCGGACGGGCGCTGGCAGGACGTGACGGCGGCTCCCCTCGACTCAGCCTTCGAGCGGTTCTGGGCCTAGGCGGCTCCCGTGAGGGTACTCGCGCAGTAGCGGCACTTCGTCGCTCCCATCGGCAGCCCCTCCGACAGGCAGGCCGGACACGTCTGCGCCGGCGCGGGCTCGCCGAAGACCGTAACGCCGCGGCGCTTCTGCGTCGCGCGGTACGGGACGACGATCACGAAGTAGATGACCGCCATGAAGATGACGAAGTAGATGAGGGCGCCGATGACGGCGCCGAAATTCACGTACTGGCCGTGCACGTGGAAGCCGAGCCCGGTGCCTCCTCCGGCCCCGGCGGCATTCACAAGCGGGGTGATGACGTTGTCGGTGAAGGCCGCGATCACCGTGCTGAACGCGAGCGCGATCACCAGACCGACGGCGACGATCACGATGTCGCCCTGCATCAGGAAGTTCTTGAAGCCCCGCACCCAGCTCATCGACGGCCGCTCCTGGCGCGCCTCTTCGCTTGTAGCAACCATTCTTTCCCTCCTCGCTCGGGTCTCGACGCGAGGTATCTAACTACGCCTGCGCCTGCTCGAACAGCTGCTCCCAGCGCTCGAGCAGCGCGGTGAGCGCGTCGCGGCTCCGCTTGTGCGCCGCGAGGACGTCGACGTTCGTCCAGTCCTCCGCGAGCTTCGTCTCGAGCTCGGCCACCTCCGCTTCGCGCGCGGCGATCTCCGCTTCGATCCGCTCGAGCTCGGACGGACGCCGCGCCTTCGGCTTCCGAGGCTGCTGCTTCGGCGCCGGCTTCGGGCGCTCCGCCTCGCGCGGATCGGGCTTGGCGCGGGCCTCCCGCTCCTCGCGGACGCGGAGCAGCTCTGCCCAGCCGCCGTCATACGCGCGCAGCTCCCCGTCCTCGATCGCGAGCGTCCGCTCGGCGATCGCATCGAGCAGCGCACGGTCATGGGAGACCAGGAGCACCGTCCCGGGGAACGCGTCGAGCGCCGCCTCGAGCGCCTCGCGGCTCTCGAGGTCGAGGTGGTTCGTGGGCTCGTCGAGAACGAGGAAGTTCGCGCCGGACGCGACCGTCACCGCGAGCGCGAGCCGACGCCGCTCGCCGCCCGAGAGCACGCTGACCGGCTTCTCGTGCGCGTCCCAGCCGGAGAAGAGGAAGCGGCCGAGCAGGTTCTGCGCGTCGGGCCGCGAGAGTCCCGTCATCGCCTGGACGCACTGGAGCACGGAGCCGCGCGTGTCGAGCTCCAGCTCCTGCTGCGAGAAGTAGCCGACCTGGACGCCGTGCCCGGTGCGACCGGCTTCTCCGCGCACGAGGCGCTCGAGCAACGTCGTCTTGCCGGAGCCGTTCGGGCCGACGAGCGCCACGTGCTCGCCTCGCTCGAGCGCGAAGGTCGCGGAGCGGAGGAGAACCCGGTCGCCGATCGCGACCTCCAGTCCGTCGGCCTCGACGACGGTCCGACCGCTCCGCGCCGGCTTGAGGAACTCGAAGCCGAGACCGCGCGTGCGCCGCGAGAGGAGCGAGACCTCACCTGCCACCGCGACGCGCTGCTGCTCGAGCCGGCCGATGTGGGTCAGCTTCGCCTGCGCCTGCTTCGCCTTGCTCTTCTTGTACCGGAACCGCTCGACGAAGCGCTCCAGCCGGACGATGTCGGCCTGGACGCGCTCGACCTCCTTCTGCGCGTGCAGCATCCGTGCCGCCTTTTCGCGCCGCCAGACGTGCCACGGGCCGGGGAAGAACGTCGAGCGCCCCGCCTCGAGCTCGAGCGTCGCGGTCGTCACCGCCTCGAGGAACCAGCGGTCGTGGGCGACGAGGATGACGGCGGCGTCGAGCGTGGCGAGCTCGCGCTCGAGCCACTCCAGGTTCGCGACGTCGAGGTGGTTCGTCGGCTCGTCGAGGAGGAGCAGGTCGGGGTCGCCGCCGAGAGCGCGCGCGAGCGAGGCGCGCGTCAGCTCGCCGCCCGAGAACGTGCGCAGCGGCCGGTCGAGGTCCTCCTCAGCGAAGCCCAGGCCGCGCACGACCGAGGCCGCGCGGTCGCGCCACGCATAGCCGCCGGCGTGCTCGAGCCGCGCCTGCGCCTCGGCGTAGCGGTTGAGGGTCGCCTGTGCGTGGTCACCCTTCGCCATCGCGTCCTCGAGCCGCCGTAGCTCCTCCTCGAGCGCGACGAGGTCGCGGGCGCCGGCGAGCACGTACTCGCGGAGGGTCAGCTCCTGCTCGAGCGGCGGCCGCTGGTCGTGCAGCGCCACCCGCGTTCCCTTCGCGAACGCAAGCTCGCCGCCGTGCTTCTCGGTCTCGCCGGCGAGGATCCGGAGCAGCGTCGTCTTGCCGGCGCCGTTCGGCCCGGAGAGCGCGACTCGGTCGCGGCGCTCGACCGAGAACGAGACGCCGTCGAAGAGGACGGAGCCCGCGAGCTCCTTGCGGAGGTTGGAGGCGATCACCACTGCCATCGCAAGGCCACTGTAGATTCGCCGCGTGGCCGTGGCTACGACGTGGCAGATTCGCGGGAGCTACTTCGAATCGTGCAACTGCGACGCGATCTGCCCTTGCCGGCGGATCGACGGCGTGCCGGGCGGCCGCTCGACCCACGGCATCTGCACCGGTGTCCTCTCGTGGCTGATCGAGGACGGCAACGCCGCCGGCACCGACCTCGCGGGGCTCAAGGTCGCGCTCGCGATCCGCTATGACGACGACGAGCCCGGCTCTCCCTGGACGTGGGTCCTCTACCTCGACGAGCGCGCGGACGAGGAGCAGCGGGCGGCGCTGGAGGCGATCTACACCGGCAGGCTCGGCGGCGACGCCGAGACACACTTCCCGTGGGCGTGGAAGCCGAGCGAGCTGCTCGCGGTGCGTCCGGTCACGATCGAGCTCGACCACACGCAGCGGCGGCAGTGGCTCCGCATCCGCAACCACGTGACCGTCCGGATCCGTGACCGTTACGCCGGCGGCGAAACCGTCACCTGCGTCATCCCGGGCCACGACCGCGACGGCGAGGAGCTCGTGGCCGACGAGCTGCTCGTGAAGGACGGGCCGCTCACGTTCTTCTACTCCGGCACGTGCGGCTACGCCGCGAGCTTCGCCTACGCAGGCGGCTAGATTCGCCGCGTGGCGACGGCGAGGAGCGAAGAACTACGGGGGCTCGCCCAGCGAGTCGCCGACGCGCTGCCGCCGGAGGCAATCGAGGTCGTCCTCACCGGCAGCGTTTCGCGCGGTGTCGCCGACGACGTCTCGGACATCGAGATGCTCGTCGTCACGGAAGCGCCGCTCTCGCTCGAGGAGGCGTTCGAGCTGGCCCGCCGCGCCGGCCTCGAGGAACGTGACAGTTGGGGCGATCCGTCGACACCGACGCGACGCGTCTTCGGCTACCTCGACGGGCAACCGGTCGAGACGATCTGGTGGTCGCGGGAGCTCGCCGAGGAGCTGTTCTCGGCCGGAGGCTCGGCGGAGGCGCTCGCCAACGGCGTCGCGCTCCGCACGAGCGGCCTGTTCGCACGCTGGCAGAAGCAGCTCGCCGACTATCCGGACGAGCTGGCCACGGAGCGGATCGAGAAGGCCGCCGAGCGCTGGGGCGGGTTCGCGCCGGCGGGACTGCTCACGCTCGTCCGCGGGGACGTCGCGCTCGCGCGGATGGAGTGGCTCGTGGAGTCGGCGCAGCGCGTGCTCGCGATCGTCTTCGCCCTCAACCGCGTCCACGCACCGACCGCGAAGCGGCTCGCCGCGCGCATGGAGCCGCTCGCGCTCAAGCCCGAGCGCCTCGCGGAGCGAATCGAGGAGGCGCTCGCCGAGCCGGATCCCCGCACCGCGCTGCGGCTGATGACCGAGCTCCAGCTCGACGCGGTTCGACTCGCTCCGGACGGCCCGAACGTCATCCGCGCGCGAGCCTGGCTCGCGGACGGACTCGTTGTGTTGCAGGAATGAACGTGCTCGCGCTCGACATCGGCTCCTCCTCGGTTCGCGCTCAGCGGTTCGACGAGCGCGCCGAGCGCGCGGGTGAGCTGCGACAGGAGGAGTACGAGACGAACGATCCCACCGAGGTCTCGGCTGCGGTCCGGCGCGTGCTCGCGGACGAGGAGCCGGACGCGACCTCGTGCTTCGCGCACAGCCTCGTCGCCGTCGACGCGGACTTCCGCCCTCTCACGCCGATCCTCGGCTGGCGGGACACGCGCAGCGCCGGCGCGGCCGAGTGGCTCGCGCGGCGGCTCGACGCCGGGGCGGCACACGCGCGCACGGGGGCGTTCCTCCACCCGTCGTTCTGGCCGGCGAAGCTCGCGTGGCTCGCCGAGACCGAGCCCGAGACCTTCCGCCGCGCCGCCTCGTTCGTCTCGTTCGCCGACTTCCTGCGCGGCCGGCCGGAGACGAGCCTCGGCATGGCGTCGACCAGCGGCCTGCTCGACCTGACGACGCACGACTGGGACGAGGAGCTGCTCGAGATCCTCGGGATCGACCGCGAGCGGCTGCCGCGGATCGCCGACGTGCCACTCTGGCCGGACGCCGCGTGCTCGAACGCAGGCGCCGGCTGCACGAGCCGCGACCGGGCCGCGCTCATGGTCGGCACCTCGGGCGCGCTCCGCGTCCTCTACGAGAGCGAGCGGCCGCAGCCGAAGCCGGGACTCTTCCTCTACCGCGCCGACGAGCGCCGGATCGTCGAGGGCGGCGCGCTCTCGGACGGCGGCAACCTCTACGACTGGCTCGAGCGGACGCTCGCCGACTCGTCGGGATCCCTCGCGGAACGCGACCCGCGCGACCACGGGCTCGTCTTCCTCCCCTTCCTCGGCGGCGAGCGGTCGACCGGCTGGAACCCCGAGGCGCGCGGCGCGATCTACGACCTCACGTTCGAGACGACGCCGCTCGACGTCCGCCAGGCCGCGTACGAGGGCGTCGCGTTCCGCTTCGCCGCGATCGCCGACCTGCTGCCGGACCTGCGGGAGGTCGTCGCCACCGGAGGCGGACTCCTCCACGACCCCGACTGGATCCAGATCATGGCCGACGCCCTCGCGCGGCCGGTCGCCGTCTCGGCCGTGCCGGAGGCCTCGCTACGCGGCGCGGCGGCGCTCGCGCTCGAGCGCGCCGGTCACGAGATCGCCGATGCGCCGATCGCCGGCGTCGTCCACCCGCGCGAGGACCGCGCCGACGCGTATCGCGCGGCGCGCGACGCACAGCAGCGTGTCTACGACGCGCTGACCTGATCCCGGACGAGCTTCTGGACCGCCGTCGCGATGCCGTCGGCGTCGATCCCGGCCTCGGCCAGCAGCTCCGCGGGCTTGCCGGAATGCGGCATCCCGTGGACGGCGAGCCGGACGACAGGCGGGCGCTCGTCCGACTCCGCCAGCGCCGACAGCACCGCCTCGCCGATCCCTCCCTCGGGCCAGTGGTCCTCGACGGTGACGATCGGGCACGCGAGCGAGCGCAGGGTCTCCTCGTCGAGCGGCTTGATCGAGTAGAGGTCGATGACGCGCGCTTCGATCCCGTCCTCCGCGAGCGTTTCCGCCGCCCTGAGCGCCTCGTGCACGGTGATGCCCGCGCCGACGATCGCGACGTCGTCACCCTGCCGCAGCGTCCGCGAGCCGCCGATCTCGAACTCCTCGTCCGGCCCGTAGACGACGGGAGTCGCCGGCCGCAGCGTCCGCAGGTAGACGATCCCCTCGGTGTCGGCCATGCGCGCGACGAGCTTCGCGGTCTGGTTCGCGTCGCACGGGTGGAGCACGGTCGAGCCGTGGACGGCGCGGAGCGAAGCGATGTCCTCGAGCGCCATCTGCGACGGCCCGTCCTCCCCGATCGAAACACCGGCGTGCGAGCCGCAGAGGCAGTAGCTCGCGCGGCTGATCGCGGACATGCGGATGAAGTCGTAGGCACGGGAGAGGAACGCTGCGAACGTCGACGCGAACGGCTTCCAGCCGAGCACCTGCAGCCCGACCGCGGTCGCGACCATCTGCTGCTCGGCGATGTACATCTCGAAGTAGCGGTCGGGGATCTCGTCGCGGAACTCGTCTGCGAACGTCGAGTTCGAGACCTCGCCGTCGAGCGCGACGACGTCGCCGCGTGCCTTGCCGAGCGCCGCGAGCGCGTCGCCGTACGCCTTCCGGGTCGCGACCTCCTGGCCGAGCTCGTACCGCGGCAGCTCGAGCGTGCCGCCCGGGAACTCGTGCTTCGCGCCTCCCGTGTCCGGCTTCGCCACCTCGAACTGGACGTGCCGGACGCCGCCGAGCATCGCGATGACCTCGTCGGAGTGGTCGAGCGCCTTGCCGTGAAAGCCGTTCTTGTCCTCGACCTCGGGGTCGCCCTTGCCCTTGATCGTCTTCGCCACGATCACGACGGGCTGCCCGGAGACGTCGAGCGCCTCGGCGTAGGCGCGGTCGATCGCCTCGACGTCGTGGCCGTCGACCTCGATCGCGTGGCACCCGAAAGCGCGTGCGCGGCTCGCGTAGGAGTCGAGATCCCAGCCGTGCATCGTCTCGCCGCGCTGGCCCAGCCGGTTCACGTCGATGATCGCGACGAGGTTGTCGAGCTCGTAGAACGCCGCGTGCTCGAGCGCCTCCCACTGCGATCCCTCGGCGATCTCGCTGTCGCCGCACAGCGTCCAGACGCGGAACGGGAGCCGGTCGAGCCGCTTGCCCGCGATCGCCATCCCGACCGCGTACGGCAATCCCTGGCCGAGCGAGCCGGTCGCGACGTCGACCCACGGGATCCGCGGCGTCGGGTGGCCCTCGAAGATGGAGTCGAAGGTGCGGTACGTGAGCAGTTCCTCCTCGGAGATCGCGCCGGCGGCGCGGAACATCGCGTAGAGGAGCGTCGAGGCGTGGCCCTTCGAGAAGACGAGCCGGTCGTTGTGCGGATCGTGCGGATTGTCGAAGTCGTAGCGAAGGTACTTCGCCATCAGCACGGCCATCAGGTCGGCCGCCGACATCGCCGAGGTCGGGTGCCCGGAGCCCGCTTTCGCCGCGGGGCGGATCGCGTCCACCCGCAGCTGCTGTCCCAGCTCGCGCCACAGCTCGACGTCGTTCATGCCTTCGACCTCTCCCTTCGCCGGGTGCCGGAAACTGAAGTCGATTCTATGTACGGTCCGTCGCGTGAAGGTCGCAGTCGCGTTCGACCATCGGGGGGTGCACCTCCGCGACGCGATCCTCGCGACGCTGCGCGACGAGCGGCACGAGGTCGTCGATCTCGGGACGGACACCGACGCGGTGAGGATCGACTATCCCGACAAGGCCGCCGAGCTCGGCGCCGCGCTCAAGGACGGACAGGCCGAGCGCGGAGTCCTCGTCTGCGGCTCGGGCGTCGGCGCCGCGGTCGCCGCGTGCAAGATCGTCGGGATCCGGGCAGCCATCTGCCATGACGTCTACTCCGCACACCAGGGGGTCGAGCACGACGACATGAACGTCCTCTGCCTCGGCTCGGAGGTCGTGGGGCCGAGCCTCGCCGCGGATCTCGTGAAGACGTTTCTCGCGGCACGGTTCGACGGAGGGGAGCGTTACGTCGCCAGACTGGAGAAGATCAAGAGGATGGAAGAAGGGATGCGGAATGGGTGAATCGAGACTCCACCAGCTGAGCGCGCGCGGGCAGTCGGTCTGGATCGACTACCTCTCGCGCGACCTGCTCGAGACCGGGGAGCTGAAGCGGATGATGGAAGAGGACGCCGTCGTCGGCGTGACCTCCAATCCGACGATCTTCCAGAAGGCGATCTCGCACGGCAACGCGTACGACGAGCAGCTCAAAGAACTGCTCGAGGAGGAGCAGGATGCGAAGGAGATCTTCCTCCACCTCGCCGTGCGCGACGTCGAGAGCGCGCTCGACCTGCTCGCCCCGGTGCACGAGGGGAACGCCGAGGACGGGTACGTCTCGATAGAGGTCGACCCGAACCTCGCCTACGACACGGAGGCGACCTACAAGGAGGCGATCCGCCTGCACGAGTGGATCGACCGGCCGAACGTCTACGTGAAGATCCCGGCGACGCAGCCCGGGCTGCAGGCGATCGAGGACTGCATCGCCGCCGGCCGCAGCATCAACGTCACGCTGATCTTCTCGCTGCAGCGGCACAAGGAGACGATGGAGGCGTACGTGCGCGGGCTCGAGCGCCTCGTCGAGGGCGGCGGCGACCCCGCGAAGGTGCGCTCGGTGGCGAGCTTCTTCGTCTCGCGCGTCGACACCGAGACCGACAAGCGGCTCGACGCGATCGGGACGGAGGAGGCACTTGCCCTCCGCGGCAAGCTCGCGATCGCGAACGCGCGCATCGCGTACGAGCATTACAAAGAGGTGTTCAGCGGCCCGCGCTGGGAAGCGCTCGCAAGCAAGGGCGCGCTGCCGCAGCGCTGTCTGTGGGCTTCGACCTCGACGAAGAACCCCGAGTACCGCGACGTCCTCTACGTCGAGGAGCTGATCGGCCCGCACACGGTGAACACGATGCCGGAGGAGACGATCCAGGCGTTCCAGGACCACGGCGAGGTGCGCGGCGACACCGTCGCCGACGGCGTCGGCGAGGCGCACAGGCTGCTCGAGCAGCTCGCGGCGGTCGGGATCGACTACGACGACGTCGTGGCGACGCTCGAGAAGGAGGGCGTGCAGAAGTTCTCCGATTCGTTCGCGGAGCTGCTCGACGGCGTGCGGGCGAAGCGCGAAGCCGTCGCCGCGTGAGCCGGTGAACCGGGACGCTCTCATCGAGGGAATCTGGGAGCGCGACCCCGCGGTCTGGACTGCGAGCGACGAGGCGCACTGGCTCGGCTGGCTCGACGAGCCGCTGCACGTCCAGGAAGGGCTCGACGACATCCGCCGCTTCGCGGAGTCCCTCCACGAGGAGGTCGACGACGTCGTCGTCTGCGGAATGGGCGGCTCCTCGCTCGCGCCGGAGGTGCTGCGACGGACGTTCGGCGTCGAAAGGTTCCACGTCCTCGACACGACGCATCCCCGCGCGATCCGCGCGCTCGAGGAGAAGCTCGACCTCGGGCGGACGCTCTTCGTCTCCTCCTCGAAGTCCGGAACGACGCTCGAGACCCGCTCCCACACCGACTACTTCTGGGAGAGGACCGGCAAGCGCGGCGCCGCGTTCGCCGCGATAACCGGCCGAGGGTCGGAGCTCGAGCACCTCGCGCGCGAACGGGGCTTCCGCGCCGTGTTCGCGGGCGAGCCGTCGATCGGCGGCCGCTACTCGGCGCTCTCGCCGTTCGGCATCGTGCCCGCGGTTCTGATGGGCGTCGACGCGGCACAGCTGCTCGAGCACGCGCAGGAGATGCGCGAGGCCTGCCGCTCGGGCGAAGGCAATCCCGGTTACGAGCTGGGCCGGCAGTTCGGCGAGGGCTGGCGCGAGGGGCGCGACAAGATCTGCATCTCCGACGCCCCAGGCGATTTCGGTCTCTGGGCCGAGCAGCTCGTCGCCGAGTCGACGGGCAAGCATGGCAAGGGGCTCGTCCCCGCTCCGGGCGAATCCGCCGAGGGCGCGGACAGGCAGAGCGCGCAGCCCGAGCTTCCCGATCCGTATGCGCTCGGCGCTGAGTTCTTCCGCTGGGAATTCGCGATCGCCGTCGCCGGCACCTATCTCGAGATCAACCCGTTCAATCAGCCGGACGTCCAGGCCGCGAAGGACAAGACGAACGAGGTGCTCGCGACGGGCGCGGAGCCGGAGCTCGAGTCTGAGGGCTCGGTCGAGGAGCTGCTCGCGCAGAAGCAGGAAGGCGATTACGCGTGCGTCCAGGCATTCGTCGAGCCGACGCCCGAGAACGACCGGCGCATCGCGGATCTCGTCGCGCGACTCCGCAGGGAAAGCGGTCTCGTGGTCACCCACGGCTACGGCCCGCGCTACCAGCACTCGACGGGCCAGCTGCACAAGGGCGGCCCGAACACGGGGCTGTTCCTCCAGGTCGTAGACGACCAGGGCGACGAGCTGCCGATCCCCGGCAAGCCGTTCGGCTTCCGGCGGCTGATCCGGGCGCAGGCGGCGGGGGACCTCGAGACGCTGAAGGAGCGCGGCCGGCGGGTCGCGCGCGTGAGATTGGAGGACCTCTAGTGCAGCTCGGCATGGTCGGGCTCGGCCGCATGGGCGCGAACATGACCGAGCGCCTGCGGACGGCGGGTCACGACGTCAAGACCTTCGATCCGAACGTCGACTCGCGGACCGCGTCGTCGCTCGAGGAGCTCGTGCAGCAGCTCGACGCTCCGCGATCGGTCTGGCTGATGGTTCCGGCCGGGATCGTGGATTCCGTCGTGGGCGAGCTCGCGCCGCATCTCGCGGAGCGCGACACGATCATCGACGGCGGCAACTCCTACTACGTCGACGACCTGCGCCGGTCGAATGAGCTGCGGGAGCGGAGCATCCATTACGTCGACGTCGGCGTCAGCGGCGGAGTGTGGGGTCGCGAGCGTGGCTACTGCCTCATGGTCGGCGGCGACGACGAGGCCGTCGGCCGGCTCACGCCCGTGTTCGAGACGCTCGCCCCAGGCATGGAAGCGGCGGTCCGCACGCCCGGCCGCGACGGCGGCGCCGCGCCGGAGGAGCAGGGCTGGCTCCACTGCGGTCCGCCCGGCGCCGGCCACTTCGTGAAGATGGTCCACAACGGGATCGAATACGGCCTGATGCAGGCGTACGCCGAGGGCCTCAACGTCCTCAAACACGCGAACATCGGCAAGCACGCCCAAGAGACCGACGCCGAGACGACGCCGCTGCGCAACCCGCAGCTCTACCAGTACGACCTCGACGTGGCCGCGATCACGGAGGTCTGGCGCCGAGGCTCGGTGATCGCCTCGTGGCTGCTCGACCTCACCGCCGAGGCACTGCACGAGACGCCCGACCTGGACGAGTACGCGGGTCGCGTGAGCGACTCCGGTGAGGGCCGCTGGACGGTCCAGGCTGCGGTCGAGGAGGGCGTCCCCACGCCGGTGCTCGCCGCCTCGCTGTTCGACCGCTTCGCCTCGCGCGGCGAGGCCGACTGGGGCAACCGTGTCCTCTCCGCGATGCGAAGGGGCTTCGGCGGGCACCTCGAGAAGAGCCCGGAGCAATGACCGCCACGGCGCCGAAACAGGAGGAGAACCCCCTCGCGGAGGGACTCGCCCTCCGCCGGACGCCCGACCCCTGCACGCTCGTCATCTTCGGCGCGTCCGGCGACCTGACGCACAAGAAGCTCATGCCGGCGCTCTACGCGCTCGCCGTCCGCCGCCTCCTCCCGCCGCGCTTCGCGATCGTGGGCGTTGCACGCACCGAAGGCGACGACGACTCGTTCCGGCAGGACATGCAGTCGGCCGTGAAGCAGCACGCGCGAGACCCGTTCCGGGAAGACGTCTGGGAGGAGCTCGCGGGGCAGCTCCACTACGTCGCGACGGATTTCGCGGACTCGAGCGGCGAGGACAAGGTGCACGACCTCCTCGCCAAGCTCGACGAGGAGCACGAGCTCGGCAGCAACCACGTCTTCTACCTTGCGGTTCCGCCGCCCGCGTTCCCGACGATCGTCGAAGCGCTCGGCAGGCGGCGCGACGACCGCGGCTGGACGCGCCTCGTGGTCGAGAAGCCGTTCGGACACGACCTCGGGTCGGCGAAGCAGCTGACGGCGACGCTGCTCGAGTACTTCCGCGAGGAGGAGATCTTCCGGATCGACCACTACCTCGGCAAGGAGACGGTGCAGAACATGCTCGCGCTCCGCTTCGCCAACGGGATCTTCGAGCCGATCTGGAACCGCCAGTTCGTCGACCACGTCCAGATCACGGTCGCGGAGGCGATCGGGATCGAGGCCCGCGCCGGCTACTACGAACACGCGGGCGCGATCCGGGACATCTTCCAGAACCACCTCCTGCAGCTGCTCGCGCTGACGGCGATGGAGCCGCCGATCGACTTCACGTCCGACTCCGTGCACAACGAGAAGGTCAAGGTGCTGCGCGCATTGCACACGCCCGGCCCGAAGTCGGTCGTGCGCGGCCAGTACGGGCGCGGCTTCGTCGAGGGGAAGCAGGTGGTCGCCTACCGCGAGGAGGAGGGGGTGGCGCACGACTCGCTGACCGAGACGTACGTCGCCGCGAAGCTCTACGTCGACAACTGGCGCTGGGCGGATACGCCGTTCTACGTCCGGATGGGCAAGCGGCTCGCGCGGCGGGAGACCACGATCGCGATCCAGTTCAAGCGCGCCCCGCACCCGCCGTTCGAGGACTCCGGCGAGGGGCTGCGTCCGAACGTGTTGCTCATCCACATCCAGCCGGACGAGGGCGTCTCGCTCGCGGTCGGGGCGAAGGTGCCCGGGCAGGGCATGTCCATCC
>JAICSH010000053.1 GCA_025936995.1 Thermoleophilia bacterium
CGTCGTCGGCAACCGCCCGCAGTTCATCAAGTCCGGTCCCGTCAGCGCCGCGCTGCGCGACGCCGGCATCGAGGAGGTCGGCCTCCACACCGGCCAGCACTGGGATCCCGAGCTCTCCGACGTCTTCTACGAGGAGCTCGGGCTTCCCGAGCCACGGCACCGGCTCGACCTCCACACGGCCGACGCCAAGACGATGCGGCCCGCGATCGCCGCCGTGCTCGCGGAGGAGCGGCCCGACTGGACGCTCGTCTTCGGCGACACGAACTCGACCCGCGCCGGCACGGAGGCAGCCGGCGACGCGGGCGTTCCCGTCGCGCACGTCGAGGCGGGGCTCCGCAGCGGCGACCTGTCCATGCCGGAGGAACACAACCGGATCGCCGTCGACGCCGCGGCCGCGCTTCTCCTCTGCCCCGACGAGCGCTCGCGGCAGACGCTGCGAGCCGAGGGCGTCGCCGGCCGCATCGAGGTCGTGGGCGACGTGATGGCGGACGCCTGCTTCGCGCTCGCGCCGGTCGCGAGGGAGAGGTCACGGATCCTCGCCGAGCACCGCCTCGAACCGGGCGGCTACGTCGTCGCCACGATCCACCGCGAGGCGAACGTCCGGCCGGATCGGCTCGCGCGGGTCGTCGACGGGCTCGGCCGCACCGGCGAGCGGGTCGTCTTCCCCGCCCACCCGCGCACGCGCGGTGTGCTCGGCGAGACGCCGCCCAACCTCGACGTGATCGCCCCCGTCGGCTACCTCGACATGGCCGCGCTCGTCTCGCAGGCACGCGTCCTCGTCACCGACTCGGGCGGGCTGCAGAAGGAGGCGTACTGGTACGGCGTTCCCTGCGTGACGGCACGGCCGTCCACCGAGTGGGTGGACACCGTCGAGCTCGGTGCGAACGTCCTCGTCGACGACGATCCGGAGAAGCTCGCCGCGGCGGTCGCGTCGGCGCGGATGCCCGACGAGCGGCCGCAGCTCTACGGAGACGGGCACGCCGCGGAACGGGTCGCAGCTAGCCTTGCCGACGGCCATGGCTGACGACGCCGCCCACTACGACGTCGCGGTCATCGGCGCCGGCTATGTCGGCTTGCCTCTCGCAGCCACGTTCGCCGAGGCCGGGTGCCGTGTCCTCCTCGTCGACGTGGTGGAGGACGTCGTCGACGACCTCAACCGCGGCGAGTCGCACATCGGGGACGCGCCGAACGAGCGCCTGGCGCCGCTCGTCGAGCGCGGGCTCGTCCACGCGACGACGAGCTACGAAGAGCTGCGCGACGCCGACGCCGTCCTGATCGCGCTGCCGACGCCGCTCTCGCGCCAGCGCGAGCCCGACCTCTCGATCGTGGAGGAAGCCGCGCATCGGCTCGGCGAGGTCCTGCGCGAGGGCCAGCTCGTCATCCTCGAGTCGACAACGTGGCCCGGAACGACACGCGAGGTGCTGCAGCCGATCCTCGAGAAGGCGAGCGGCCTCAAGGCGGGCGAGGGCTTCTTCCTCGCGATGTCGCCGGAGCGCGTCGACCCGGGTCGCGAGGACTGGACGACGAAGACGACGCCGAAAGTGCTCGGCGGCATCACACCCGAGTGCACACGGCGCGCGGCCGACCTCTACCGGCGGGCCGTCGACACCGTGCACGAGCTTTCGAGCCCCGAGGCTGCCGAGCTCACGAAGCTGCTCGAGAACATCTTCCGCTCGGTCAACATCGCCCTCGTCAACGAGCTCGCGATCCTCTGCGACCGCATGGGGATCGACATCTGGGAGGTCGTCGATGCAGCCGCGACGAAGCCGTTCGGCTTCATGCGCTTCAGCCCCGGCCCGGGCCTCGGCGGCCATTGCATCCCGGTCGACCCCTTCTACCTCTCGTGGAAGGCGCGGGAGTTCGGCTTCTACACCGAGTTCATCGAGCTCGCCGGGAAGGTCAACGAGGAGATGCCGTACTTCTGCCGCTCGCTCGTCTCGCAGGCGCTCAACCACCACGCGCAGCGCGCGATGAAGGGCTCGCGGATCCTCGTGCTCGGCGTCTCGTACAAGCCGGACATCGGCGACCTCCGCGAGTCGCCGGCGCTGAAGCTCATCTCGCTGCTGCAGAACGCCGGAGCCGACGTCGCGTACCACGACCCGCACGTCCCGCGCATCGACGCCGAGGGACTCGAGCTGTCCTCGGTCGCCTACGAGCCGGCCGCCCACGACTGCGTCGTCATCGTCACCGACCACTCCTCGCTCGACTACGCGCAGCTCGTGGACGAAGCGTCCCTCGTCGTCGACCTCCGCAACGCGACCGGCGACAGGGGAACCGCCGCGGAGCACGTCTTCAAGCTGTGACGCGGCTCCAGGTCGGACAGGCAGGGCTCGGCTACTGGGGGCGCAACCTCGCCCGCAACTTCGACGACCTCACCGACCTGCGCTGGCTCTGCGACGCGAGCGAGGAACGGCGCACCGAGTTCGCCGAGCGCTATCCCGACGCGCGCGTCACGGGAGATTTCGACGAGCTGCTCGCGTCCGACGACGTCGAGGCGGTCGTGATCGCGACGCCGGTCCCGACGCACTACCCGCTCGCGAAGGCGGCGCTCGAGGCCGGCAAGCACGTCTTCGTCGAGAAGCCGCCCGCGATGCGCGCCGCCGAGATGGAGGAGCTGATCGGTCTCGCCGAGGCGCGAGGGCTCGTGCTCATGCCGGGCCACCTGCTCCTCTACCACCCGGGCGCGCAGAAGCTGAAGGAGCTCGTCGACGAGGGCGAGCTCGGCGACGTGCTCGTCGTCTACGGCAACCGCCAGAACCTCGGCAAGATCCGCAAGGACGAGAACGCGCTCTGGTCGCTCGGCGTCCACGACCTCTCGGTGATCCTCTATCTGATCCAGGAGGAGATCGTGGAGGCGGCGGCACACGGACACGCCTTCCTCAACGAGGGCGTCGAGGACGTCGTCTTCTGCTACCTCCGCTTCGCGTCGGGGAAGATCGCGCACATGCACCTGTCGTGGCTCGACCCGCACAAGATGCGGCGGCTCACCGTCGTCGGGCGCGACAAGATGGCCGTCTTCGACGACATGGAGCTCGACCGCAAGATCACCGTCTACGACAAGGCGCCCGAGGAGCCGTCGGACACGTACGGCGAGTGGCGGACGCGGACGGGCGACACGTTCAGCCCGAAGCTCTCGAACGCCGAGCCGCTCAAGCTCGAGTGCCAGCACTTCGTCCGCCTCGTGCAGGAGGGCTGGGACGGGCGCGAGATGCGGGACGGGCTCGAGGTCGTGCGCGCGCTCGAGCTCCTCACGGAGAAGCTCCACGGTGGCTGAGATCCACCCGACCGCGATCGTCTACCCGGGGACGGTGCTCGGCGAGGGCGTGAAGGTGCTCGAGCACGCTGTCGTCGGCAAGCAGCCGTCACTCTCGCCGCGCTCGACGGCCAGTCGGGACCCGCTCGAGCCCACACGGATCGGCGACGGGACCATCGTCTCCACCGGCGCGATCGTCTTCGCCGGGGCGAAGATCGGCGCGCGGGTGATCCTCGGCGACCAGTCCTGCGTGCGGGAGCGCGTCGTCGTCGGCGACGACGTCGTGATCGGCCGCGGCTCGCTCGTCGAGAACGACACGACGATCGGCGCGATGACGAAGATCCAGGCCGAGGCGTACATCACGGCCTACTCGACGCTCGAGGAGCACGTCTTCATCGCGCCGTGCGTCGTGACGACGAACGACAACTTCATGGGCCGTACCGAGCAGCGCCTCGAGCTGATCGAGGGGCCGACCATCCGCCGCGGCGCGCGTATCGGCGGCGGCGCGATCCTGCTCCCCGGTGTCGAGGTCGGCGAGGACGCGTTCGTCGGCGCGGGCGCGGTCGTGACGAAGGACGTCGAGCCGAGGATGCTCGTCGTCGGCAATCCCGCGCGCGTCCTCCGGCCCGTCGCCGCGGACGAGCTGCTCGAGAACCAGTAGCGCGCTAGGAGGTCTTCGTCAGCCGCAGCGAGTACCCGCCGCCGCCGGCGCGCGTCGCCCGCACCTCGACGTAGTACCACCCGCTGTGCCGCGCGCGGTACGAGAGCCGCTGCGCCCGAGCCCGATGCGCCGACTGTGCCACCCGGCCCTTGTGCCGCGTGAGGACCGTCGTGATTCCCGGCCGCCACACAGCCAGGCCGACCGCGGCTCCCGGCCACCTCGCCAGAGCGTTCGCGTGCAGCCTCTGACCGCGCCTGAGGTTCACGCGGTAGACGTCGACGCGGTCGTCCCAGTAGTCGAGAGACGCGGCAAACCCCGGCCGCTTCCCCCAGAGCGTGTGCGCCTGGGCGACGTCGTCGTTCGGCTCGAACTGGTCGGCGGGCGCGAACGACGTGCTCGCGCTGAGGGCGGCGACGGCGCTCTTCACGTCCAGGCGGCCCCAGCCGCTGAACATGTCCCGTCCGGCCGGACACGACGAGCAGCCGGTCCCGGCGTCGACATCGTCGGCGTTCCGCTCGAGCAGGGTCTCGACCTGGTTGGCCGTGAGCGAGGGGTCTAGCCCGAGCAGGACGGCTGCAGCCGCCGAGACCTGCGGCGCCGCGAACGACGTGCCCTCCGGCCGCCGGTAGTCGCCCGGCGCGCAATCGGTGTAGCCCTGGGGGGTGCAACCCTGCTGCCCGCTCGTCAGCGCCTTCGGGAACGTGGAGAAGATGTCGACTCCCGGAGCGGCGATGTCGACGTACCGCGGGTCCTCGTCGGAGAAGTCGGGGACGTCGCCGGCACGTGTCAGCGCCGCGACGCCGAGCACGTGCGGCAGCGCGGACGGCCAGCTCGCGAAGGGCCACGGTGTCGCGTACGCCTCGTCCGAGTTTCCGACCGCGGCGACGACGAGCGCGCCTTTGGAGACGGCGTACGCCACCGCCTGCGCCTCGACCTTCGAGTACGCGTCGAGATCCGGCTTGGCCGGGTCCCGCACGGCGCCGAAGCTGAGGTTGACGACCTTCGCTCCCTGGTCGACCGCCCAGCGGATACCGGCCGCCTCGGACTTGAGCGGGATCGTGCCGTCGGAGGCGACGACCTTGGCCACGACGAGCTGGGCGTCGAACGCGAGCCCGACGATTCCCGCCGAGTTGAGCCCGCCGGCGATCTCTCCGGCGACGATCGTCCCGTGCCCCTGGGTGTCGCTGCACGGGTCGCCGCCGACGAAGCTCTTCTTGGCTGCGATCTGGCCCTGGAAGTCGGGTAACGCGCAGTCGACGCCGGAGTCGACGATGCCCACCTTCACCGGCTGGAAGGCGGGCGGCACCGTCGGCCACGCGTCGAACGCGTGATCCTGGCCGAGGTACCACTGCTTCGCGAAGTACGCGTTCGTCGGCGTGAAGGCAGAAGCCGACGAGGCGGCGACGAGCGCGGCCGCCACCGCAGCGGGCAGCACGAGCCTGAGCCTCTTCACTACTTCACGGTAGCGGCATTCGAGGCGCCCGGCTCGACCCTGATCCGGACGAAAGCCGCCGCGTCGTGCGCTGTGGCCAGCCGGTAGTCCGTGGTCGCCGCGGGCCTGACGGCGAAGTGGAAGGCGCCAGTCTTCGCAGCCGGGACCACGCGCCTGAGCTGCTTCCACGGCTCCCCGCTCGTCCGCTCCTGCACGACGACGTTGCGCACGCCCCGCACGACGCCGGCCAGCCGGATCCTCGTGCCCGGAGCGACGGCGGAGTTCGGCGCCGGAGGCTCGAGGGTCAGTACGCCGACGCTGAACCACGTCGAGCGGAGCCCCAGCGCCGACTGCGTCGCGGCGCCGCCGGCGGAGGTCGAGCGCACCGTCCCGCGTGAGAGCGATGCGATGTTCACCGTCTTGACGCGGCGGGACGAGTTGTGCGCGACGGTCGCGTCCAGGATCCGGCCCTTGACGCCGAGGGCTTTGCCGAGCGTCCTCGCCGTGACCTCGACGGGCCCCCAGTTGTGGTACGGCGAGATCGTGTCGTACGGATCCTTCTGCGAGACGAGATACGGCAGGCCGGTCGACCCGAACGCGTCGGCGGCCGACTGCGTCCAGCCGCCGGTGCTCGACGAGAAGAGCGTGTCGGCGATCTGGTTGTTGTAGAGCAAAACCTCGCCGGCGGTCTCGTCGACGGCCTCCGTCGCCGCCGGCGTCTCGACCGAGACTCCGAGGTACGCCTGGCTTCGCGTGTCGCCGTAGACGTCGAAGGGCGCCCCAGCGCGTCGGCTCGCGAGCGCGTACGAGCGCGCAGCGACCGCCTGTGCCTCGAGCGCCGCAGAGAGCCAGGTCGAGGGCATCTCCGCCGGGACGACGCCGTAGAGGTACTGCTCGAGCGGCAGGACGTCGATCGCGCGGAGCCTCCCGTTCGACACGTCGACGACGACCTGTCCGCGATAGGCGCGTCCGAGGGTGAGAGTCGAGCCGGGCGCGGGGGAGAACGTCAGCGGCGGGGCGAGGGGCTGCGGCGACGTGGAGCCGTCCACGGCGAGCTCGAGCGCCGGCGTGAGGCTCGTCTGGCCGGCCGCGAGCGTGTGCGAGGCGCCGTTCGCGTCCACGACCGTGATCGCCCCGGTGGACGAGAGCGTCAGCTTCTTCTTCCCGTTCGCGAGCAGGACGCGGATCGAGGTCTCCGGTGTCGTGCCGGGCGTCGTCCCCGGGTAGTAGGCGGCGAGGATCTGTGCGGACGTGTAGCCCTGAAGCGCGTAGCCCTGAGCGCCCCACTGCCCCATGCCGACGCCGTGTCCCCACCCGTGGCCGCTGAAGAGGAAGAGCGCACCCGACCCGTGCGGCTCGACGTACTGCTTGCCCGACGGGCGTGCAGCGTGAGGCGCCGACGCGAGCACGACGGCAGCGGCAAGGGTCGAGACAGCGGCAAGGCTACGAATCATCCGGGCGGAACGTCCAGGCCGAAGACGTTCTTGAGGGTAGACCAGTCCGTCTGACGAACGTGTAAACTTCCGGCCAACATTGGCGAGGCGACGAGGCCTCGGTTGTCACATCAGGTGGCGGCCGGGGCTTTTTTCGTTTTTGGGAACCGGAGGTCAGGAGGGAGAATGGCGTACGTGGAGAGCAGGAACCGGGCGACATCGAATCCGGAGACACGCAGGGAGGTGCTCGCGGAGATCGAGTCCCGCGGCATCGAGGACGTGCTCCTCTGGTTCACCGATCTCGAGGGGCACCTCAAGAGCTTCGCGATCACGCTGAGCGAGGTCGAAGGGGCGCTCGACGACGGGATGGGCTTCGATGGCTCGTCGATCACGGGCTTCAACGCGATCGAGGAGTCGGACATGGTCGCGATCCCCGATCCCGAGACGTTCCGGGTCCTCCCCGACGGCCAGACCGCCCGGATGATCTGCGACGTCGTCACGCCCGACGGTGAGCCCTACGCCGGCGATCCACGGTACTCGTTGCGGCGCGCACTCGAGCGGATGGAGGCGATGGGCTTCGACACGTTCAACGTCGGCCCGGAGGCGGAGTACTTCCTCTTCAAGGACGAGACGGGGACGGAGACCCTCGACGAGGGCGGCTACTTCGCGCAGACGACCCTCGACGCCGCGACCGGCGTCCGGCGCGACACGATCCGCGCGCTCGAGTCGATGGGGATCCCGGTCGAGTACCACCACCACGAGGTCGGCCCGTCGCAGCACGAGATCGACATGCGCGTCACCGACGCGCTCGCGATGGCCGACGCCACGCTCACCTACCGCCTCATCGTCAAGGAGGTCGCGGCCAAGA
>JAICSH010000008.1 GCA_025936995.1 Thermoleophilia bacterium
GAAGCCCACCTCGAGATGAGAGCTCCCATCCCCTCGAGGGAGTAAGGGCGGTCGGAGACTACGACCTTGATAGGCGGGACGTGTAATCGCAGCAATGCGTTCAGCGGACCCGTACTAATTGCCCGAGGTCTTGATTTGAACACCGGTCAGAGTCGCTATGGAGTTTTGAGGGTGCTGCGCGGACTCGAAGCGCGCCCTTTGACAGTTCGGCGGTCATACCGGCAGGGAGACACCTCTTCCCATTCCGAACAGAGAAGTTAAGCCTGCCAGGGCCGATGGTACTCGGAGGGCAACCTCCCGGGAGAGTAGGTCGCCGCCGATTTATTTCACGAAAGGAGCCGCGAGAGCGGCTCTTTTTCGTTCCGGACTACGCCGCGACTTCGCTCTGAATGCGATCGCGCCATTCGGGGTCGAGCCGGCGCAGTCGCCGCACGCGCTCCGCGATCGGAGGATGCGTGACGAACAGCGCTCCGAGCCCGTGCTCGGCGTACGGGTTGATCGTGAACAGCGGCTCCGTCGCCGGGCTGCCCTCGAACTCCACGAGCTCTGCCGTCTGCTCCAGGCGGGTCAGCGCGTCGGCGAGACCGTGCGGCGAGTCGCAGATCGAGGCGGCGAGTCGATCGGCGGCGTACTCGCGCTTCGGCGAGACGAGGAGATGGACGCAGGCCGCCGCCACCGGACCGAGCACGAAGAGCAAGGCTCGCTCGAGCCAGCCTCCGATGCGGCTCGTCTCGAGCATCACGGCCGCCGCCACCGCGGCCGCCGTCTGCACCTGCACGTCATGCAGCCGGACGTGCGCGATCTCGTGCGCGAAGACGCCTTCGAGCTCCGCGGGCGTGCAGGCGGCGATGCATCCGGTGCTCACGGCGACGGCCGAGCTGCGGATTCCGCGGCCGGTGGCCGCCGCGATCGGGAGCCCGTCCGGGATGAGATAGAGGCGAGGCTTCGCGATCCCGGCCCGCGCCGCGAGACGCTCGACGGTGGAATGGAGGAGCGGCGCCTCACCGACCGGGAGCTCGCGGGCCCCGATCATCCCGAGCGCGACGCGGTCGAACGACCAGTACGCGCCGGCTGCGACGAGGAGCGCGCAGAAGACGAAGATCGAGAGGCCGCGCACGTCCCCGAGCAGCCACCCGACGAGCGCAAAGAGGCCGGCGAGCGCCAGCACGAGCAGCCACGCCTTGACGATGTTGCGGGCCGCTACGAACAACGCCCCGGCCTAGCGGTCTTCGCCGCCGTCTTCCTGCCCGTCGTCCTCGAGCAGGCCGCGCGGTGGCCAATCCTCGTTCTGCGGTGCGTCGCACCGGCTGGAGCAGTGGAGCGACGCGATGTTCTGCAGGGGAACGAGGATGTGGCCGTTGAGCTCGATGTGCGCCACCTCGTCGACGAAGCAGTACGCGGTCAGGACGCCTTCCTGGTACTCGCCGCCGAAGAGCGCGACCTCGACCTGCTCCCCCTTGTACTTGCTCGTGTAGTCCTCCACGCCGCAGGAGCGTAGCCCACGCCGCCTGGCGAAGCGACTCCGCCGCTTGCCGCGACGGGTGCATGCGCTTAGGGTTGAGACATCACGCGAACGGGTGGCCGCTCGGGCGCGTGGGACGGGTTCGTGAGGAAGGGGGAGTGTCGGTGAGGAAGCTGATGGCTGCCGCCGCGGTGACGCTCGTCGCTGTGTCGCTGTGCTTGTCGAGCGCCGGCCCGGCGTCTTCGGCCGCCGCCGCGTGCGCCGCCGGAAGCGTCGACGGCCGCGTGCCGGGAACGGCGATGTGCTTCGGGACGATGTTCCCGCAGCTTCCCGCGTTTCGCTACTCCGACCAGGCGGCGGCCGATCTGGCGGCGACGATGCGGAACGCGGCGCCCGACCCGCCCGGGATCGATCGCGGGACCCCCGACGACAGCGCCGCGCTGCCCGCCGAATACACGTATCTCGGCCAGTTCATCGACCACAACCTCGACTTCGACGAGACGGGCCAGCCGGCGGCCGACCTGAACCCGAGCTCCCTCACCAACTTCGAGAGCTTCCGATTCGATCTCAACAATCTCTTCGGCGGCGGACCGGCCGCCGACCCGCAGCTGTACGCCGCCGACCGCCGGCACCTGCTCGTGTCGGGGACGCTCGGTGAGCCCCGGTGGGACGGCTACCCGACGGTGACCGGGAACGACGGCGTCTACGACCTGGCTCGCGACCCTCTGACCGGCCAGGCGATCGCGGTCGAGCCGCGCGACGACGACAACCAGATCATCTCCCAGATCACCGCTGCGTTCGCGGCCTTCTACAACGACTTCGTCGACCGCGGCGACAGCTACGCGCGCGCCCGCCGGCTGACAGAGGAGTACTACCAGGAGATCGTCCTCACAGACGTGCTCCCTGCATACGTCGGGCAGGGGACGATCGACGAGTACCTCGGCGCCGATCGCGCGGGGCGCGTAACCCTCCACACGCCGGACTTTCCGAGCGCGGCCTACACGCCTGTCGAGTTCTCGGTCGGCGCCTACCGCTTCGGGCACTCACTGGTGCGCGACAACTACCACATCAACGACATCTTTCCGGCGACCGCGGACATCGACGACAACGTCCGGATCTTCGACGTCGAGCACTTCCAGGCGGGCGACCTCTCCGGAGGCGGCCCGCTGCCCGGCCCGGACGGCTCCGCCCAGACGGGGTGCACCTCCGCCTCGCTGTGCCCCTGGCCGAATCCGGCCGGCCACCAGATCCAGTGGAAGTACTTCGTCCCGGAGCTCGACGCAAATCCGGACGATCCCGGGATCAACTATGCGCGACAGACGCAGCCCGCGATCAGCCCGGCGTTGTTCGATCTTCCCTCGGAGACGATCCCGGGCTGCACCGACGCGGCCGACCCGGTCTGCAACGGCTCGGGCGATCTCATCGCGCGCGACTTCGCGCGCGGCGACCACGACGGGCTCGCGTCCGGCCAGGACATCGCGCGCGCTCTCGGCTGCGACGTGATCCCGGCGGCATCGATCAACCCGACGGCGGACGCCGTCTTCGACTCGGGGACGCCGCTCCTCTACTACGTGCTCGCCGAGGCGAAGAGCGCCGGCCGCGTGCTCGGCTGCGTCGGCCGCAAGATCGTCGCCGAGACGTTTCTCCGCGTGCTCTGGGACACGCCGGGCTCGATCCTCCACACGGGCTTCCGTCCCGATCCCGAGCTGGTCGAGCTCGCTCCGGAGACGCCCGCGTTCAGCTTCGGCGACCTGCTCGTGGACACCCGGCTCGCGCCCCGGAGCAGCTAGTCGAGCGCGCGAAAGCCTCCTCGCTCGTACACGCAGAGCCAGCGGCCGCAGTTCTCGACGACCGGCAGCGCCATCCCCATGGCGGCCGTCTGGGCGCGGCGCATCGAGCCGCCGTGCGTGACCACGAGGATCCGCCCGCCGTCCGGGTGCTGCTCCGCGATCCGCCGGAGGGCGCGCAAGGTCCGTTCCTGGTGGGCCGCGGTCGACTCGCCCACGAACTCGACCCGGTCTCGCTCGACGGCGGTCAGTCCTTCCCAGTTGCCCCAGTCCTTCTCCCGCAGGTCCGGATCGAGCGCGACCGGCAGTCCGAGCCGCTCGGCGACGATCTGCGCAGTCTCGCGCGCCCGGGCGAGGTCGCTCGCGTAGATCGCGTCGAGCTCCTCGCCTGCGAGCTCCTCCGCAAGCTGTCGCGCCTGCCGCCGGCCGAATTCGCTCAACGGCCGGTCGGTCTGTCCCTGCAGGCGCCCGTCGGCGTTCCAGTCGGTCTCGCCGTGGCGAACGAGCAGCAGCGTGGTCACGACTGACTACGCTAGCCAGCCATGGACCTCGGGCTCGCCGACACCGTCTGCCTCGTCACCGGCTCCACAGGCGGCATCGGGCTCGAGACCGCGAAGCTCCTCCGCGCCGAGGGCGCGACCGTGCTGACGACCGGGCGCAGCGGGGGCGACGTACGGGCGGACTTTTCGCAGACGGGCGAACCCGAGCGCGTCGTGCGGGAGACGATCGAGCGGCACGGACGGCTCGACGTGCTCGTGAACAACGTCGGCTACAGCGAGATCCGGAAGCTCGAGGACGTGACCGACGACGTCTGGCAGGCCTCGTTCGAGATCAACCTCCTCAGCGCCGTGCGGGCCACGCGGGCGGCGCTGCCGGGAATGCGCGAGCGCGGCGCCGGAACGATCGTCAACGTCTCCTCGACCGCTGCGAAGCGCCCGTCGACCGGGATGCCGGACTACTCGGTCATGAAGGCCGCGCTGCTCTCGTACTCGCGCCTCGTCGCCGACCTGTACGCGAAGGACGGGATCCGCTGCAACGCCGTCACCCCGGGGCCGACCGCGACCGGGGCCTGGCTCGGCGAGGGCGGCCTCGCCGACCAGCAGGGCGAGCGCGACGAGGTGCTCGCGAAGGTGGCCGCAGGCCGGCCGCTCGGCCGGCTCGCACAGCCCGAGGAGATCGCCGCAGTGATCGTCTTCCTCTGCTCGCCGCGGGCGAGCTACGTCACGGGCGCCGCCTGGAGCGCCGACGGCGGCACCGTCCCGATCATCGTCTGATCTTGAGCGAGGCCGATGCGATAGCCCGTTCCGACGGGCCGCGCACGGTCGGAACGGTCGCGGAGGATCTCCGCGCTCTCGGCCTGGCTCCCGGCGCAACGGTGCTCGTGCACTCGTCGCTGTCGTCGGTGGGCTGGATCGTGGGCGGTGCGGTCGCCGTGATCCAGGCGCTGCTCCTCGTCGTCGGAGAGGAGGGGACGGTCGTCATGCCCGCTCACAGCGGCGACCTGTCGGATCCGGACGGCTGGGGGAACCCGCCCGTGCCGGAGTCGTGGGTCGAGACGATCCGCGCCGAGATGCCGGCGTTCGACCCTCGCTGGACGCCGACGCGCGGGGTAGGAGTCGTCGCCGAGCTCTTCCGCGGCTGGCCCGGCACGTTCCGGAGCGACCATCCGCAGGTGTCGTTCGCGGCGTGGGGCCGCGAGGCGGAAGCGGTCACGAGCGGGCATCGGCTGGAGCACTCGCTCGGCGAGGGGTCGTCGCTCGCGCGCCTGTACGAGCGCAATGCGCTGGTGCTCATGCTCGGTGCCGGCTACGACAGCTGCACGTCCTTCCATCTCGCCGAGTACCGGACCGGGAGTGCCCGCGCCGCCCGCCTCGGGGCGCCGATCGTCGCGAACGGCGAGCGCGTGTGGGCATGGTTCGACGACATCGAGATGCGGGCCGACCTCTTCGAGGAGCTCGGGCGCGACTTCGAGCGGGAGTGTCCCGTCGCGCGCGGACGCGTCGGCTCGGCCGAGGCCCGGCTCTTCTCCCAGCGCGCGACGGTCGACTTCGCGGTCGGCTGGCTCCGCGCGCGCGGACGCTGATCTCAGCGGTCGCTGAAGAGCACGCTGATGCTCTCCCGGTCGTGGATGCGCCTGATGGCCTCGGCGAAGAGCCCGGCGACCGAGACGACCTCGACGCGCTCGCCGAGCGGATGCGGCTGGTTCTCGACAGTGTCGGTGACGATGACGCGCTCGATCGGGCTCGCCGCGAGCTGCGTCTCGGCGTCGCCGGAGAGGAGCCCGTGGGTCGCCGCCGCGATCACCGACCGGGCGCCGCGCTCGACGAGCCGCTCCGCCGCCTCCACGAGCGTCCCACCGGACGCGATGAAGTCGTCCACGAGGACGGCGTCGCGGCCGGCGACGTCTCCGAGCAGGCCGAAGACCTCCGCCGCCTCGTCGTGTCCCGAGCGCGTCTTGTCGGCGAGCGCGAATCCGCCGCCGAGGCGGGATGCGAACCGGCGAGCCATCTTCGCGTAGCCGGAGTCGGGCGAGACGACGATCGGGTCGTGCGCCCCCGCGCGCCGGATCGCGTCCACGAGGATCGGCATCGCGTAGAGATCGTCCACGGGAATGCGGAAGAAGCCCTGGATCTGCGGCGCGTGGAGATCCATCGTCACGAGGCGATCGGCGCCCGCCACCTCGATCGCATCGGCGATGACCCGTGCACGGATCGAGACGCGCGGCTCGTCCTTCTTGTCGCCCTTCCCGTAGCTGAAGTAGGGGACGACGGCCGTCACGGAGGCGGCGCTCGCACGGCGGCAGGCGTCGAGCCAGAAGAGGAGCTCGACGACGTTGTCGTTTGCGGGGTAGACGGTCGACTGCACGACGTAGACGTCGCGGCCGCGGACGTTCTCGAGCAGGCGGACGAAGATCGTCCCCTCGGCGAACCGCATCGTCTCCGCCTGCGCGGGCTGTACGCCGAGCTCCGCGCAGATCGCCCCGCCCAGCCGGCGGCTGCCGGAACCGCAGACGACGACGGGCTGGTCGACCGGGCGGCGGCGCAGGCGCATCGGCGCAAGTATCCACCGTTTCCGCCGCTTCCGCCCCTCCGGCGAGCGGGCTAGGCTGGCCCGAGATGCCCGAAATCGCCGGGAAGGTGGCCGACGGCTTCGCCGAGGCCGTTCGCGACCACGAGGAGCACTGGCTCTCGCCGCTTGCCGTGCGCTCGTACGAGACGCGGGGGCGCGAGGTCGCCGAGGACGAGTGTGGGCTGCGGACGCCGTTCCAGCGCGACCGCGACCGGATCGTCCATTCGAAGGCGTTTCGGCGGCTCCGCCACAAGACGCAGGTCTTCGTGGATCCCGAGGGCGACCACTTCCGCACGCGGCTCACCCACACGCTCGAGGCGGCCGGCATCGCGCGCGGCGTCGCGCGGGCGCTGCGCCTGAACGAGGATTTGACCGAGGCGATCGCGGTCGGCCACGACGTGGGGCATCCGCCGTTCGGCCACGCCGGCGAGCAGGCGCTCGACGCGCTGCTGCGCGAGCGAGGCGGCAACGGCTTCCGTCACAACGAGCACTCGCTGCGCGTCGTCGAGCGGCTCGAGCGTGACGGCCGCGGGCTCAACCTCACGTGGGAGGTGCGCGACGGGATCCTCAAGCACACGGGAGCCGAGGAGCCGGAGACGCTCGAAGGGCGGATCGTGCGGCTCGTCGACCGCTTCGCGTACATCAACCACGACATCGACGACGCAGTCCGCGGCGGGCAACTCGATCCCGCGGATCTTCCGTCGGAGCTGATCGAGCAGCTCGGCGACACGGGCTCGCGCCGCATCGACACGCTCGTCCACGACGTGGTCGAGAACTCCGCGCGGGCCGGAGACATCGTCCAGAGCGACGAGATCGGCGAGGCGATGCTCGCCCTGCGCACCTTCATGTTCGAGCGCGTGTACCTCACGCAGGACCAGGGCCCGGCGCGGCTCGCCGTGCGCCGGATCTTCGAAGACCTCGTCGACCGGCGGGGGATGGAACCCGAGGAGGCGACCGACTACCTTGCCGGGATGACCGATCGCTTCGCGCTCACGTACGCCGCAGAGCTGGAATAGCGCGTGGCCCGGATCAAGGACGAGTCGGTCGAGCGCGTCAAGGCGACGATGGAGATCCTCCCGGTCGTGGAGGAAGTCGTCCGCCTCCGCAAGTCGGGCGGCACGTACAAGGGGCTCTGCCCGTTCCACCAGGAGCGGACGCCGAGCTTCACCGTCTCGCCCGCACGCGGCACGTTCAAGTGCTTCGGCTGCGGGGAGGGCGGCGACGCGATCACGTTCGTCAGGAAGCTCGAGAATGTCGAGTTCGTCGACGCGATCGAGCTGCTCGCGCGCCGGTTCGGCGTCGAGCTCGAGTACGAGGAGGCGTCGCCCGAGCAGGAGCTCAAGCGCCGGCGCGACGAGCGGCTGCGAGCGCTGCTCGAGCGCGCAGCCGAGTTCTACTCGCGCGTGCTCTGGGAGTCGGACTCTGCCGCCGGGGCGCGCGACTATCTCGCCTCGCGCGGGCTCGGCGAGGAGGTCTGCCGCGATTTCCGGCTCGGCTACGCGCCGGGCGGGGCACGGCTGGCGTCGCGCGCCGCGCAGGAGGGCTACACGCAGGAGGAGCTGCTCGCGGTCGGGCTGGCCAACCGGCGGGGCAACGACTACTTCCAGCGCCGGATCGTCTTCCCGCTCGCCGACTCGCGAGGCCGGGTGCGCGGCTTCCAGGCGCGGAAGCTCCACGACGACGACCCGCTGCAGGCGAAGTACGTCAACTCGCCCGAGGGCGAGCTCTTCCGCAAGGGCGATCTCCTCTACGGGCTCGACACGGCGCGCCAGGCGATCGCCCGCGAGGACCGGGGCGTCGTCGTCGAGGGGAACACCGACGTCATCGCGCTGCGCCAGGCCGAGTTCGCCCCCGTCGTCGCGTCGATGGGGACGGCGCTCACCGAGGCGCAGCTGCGCGAGCTGGCGCGGCTGACGAAGCGGCTCTTCCTCTGCTTCGACGCGGACGCCGCCGGCCAGGACGCGACGCTACGCGGGATGGAGCTCGCCGTCCGGCTGGGCTTCACGGTCCGGGTCGTCCCGCTGCCGCCCGGCACGGATCCCGCGGACGACCCGGCCGCGTTCCAGGAGCGCCTCGCGTCGCCGGTGAGCTACCCCGTCCATCGTGTCCGGCTCGAGCATGCGCGGGCGACGGACCGCGAAAGCGCGTTCGACGCGATCCGCTCCTTCCTCACCTCGCTGCCCGACTCGCCGGAGCACCTCGAGGCGATCCGGGTCGCCGCCGACCTCCTCGACCTGCCGCCCGAGACCCAGTCGGGCCTCGCTCCTGCCCGCGGCAGCGCGCGCACGGCCGGCTTCGTCTCGCCGCGGCTCCTCGACGCGGGGCAGCGGCTCGAGCGTGGAGCGCTCGCGGGGGTGGCGGCCCACGAGTCCCTGCTGCCCGATCTGGAGCTGCTCGGGCCCGAGCATTTCGACGACGAGCTGCACCGGCGCGTGCGGGCGTTCCTGCTGGGCAACGAGGCCGCGGACGGCGATCTCACCGAGCTCCTCGCCGAGCTCTACGCCCTCAGTGACGAGGAGGAGATCACGCTCGAGACCGCGACGCAGCTCCTCCTGCGATTACGTGAGCGGAGGCTCGAACGGGAGCTCGCGAGCGCCGACGGAGAGCTCCTGGTCGAGCTCCAGCACCGGCTTTCCGCCTTGCGCGACGAGATCCGAGCCTTCGCGTAGCCGCCGGTACAATGGCCGCCGCCGATCCCCGGTAGCTCAATTGGCAGAGCATCCGGCTGTTAACCGGAGGGTTGTTGGTTCGAGTCCAACCCGGGGAGCTCCTTGCTGCGTTCACGTTTCGACGAGCTTCTGCGGCGCCTCGGCGAGATCAGCGACCTCGAGCGGGTCGACTCGCTTCTCAGCTGGGACCAGGAGACGAAGATGCCCCCGCTCGGCGCGCCCGCTCGCGCGGAGCAGCTCGCAACCGTCACCCGCCTCGCCCACGAGCTCGCGACGGCGCCCGAGCTCGGCGAGCTGATCGAGGAGCTGCGCGAGCTCGAGGAGGCGAGCGAGCCCGAGTCGTTCGAGGCGAGCGTCGTCCGTGTCGCGCGACGCGACTACGAGAGGCAGCGCCGCGTCCCGAGCGACCTTCGCGCGGAGATGACGCGGGCGGGCTCGTTCGGGTACGCCGCGTGGCTCGAGGCGCGCGCCGCCGGCGACTTCGAGGTGCTCCGCCCGCATCTCGAGCGGCGAGTCGAGCTCATGCACGAATACATCGCGTGCCACGAGCCGTTCGACGATCCGTACGACGTCCTGCTCTACGACAACGAGCCCGGGATGCGCACCGCGGACGTCGAGGCGGTCTTCGAGCGGCTCAAGGCCGAGCTCGTGCCGCTCGTCGCGAGCATGGGGGAGCCCATCGACGACGCGTGTCTCTGCGGCGACTTCTCGCCTGCGCGGCAGCGCGAGTTCTCGCTCGAGGTGCTGCTGCGGTGGGGGATGGACGAAGAGGCGTGGCGGCTGGACGACACCGTCCATCCGTTCAGCTCGAACATCTCGGAGGCGGACATCCGGGTCACGACGCGCTTCGACCGGGAGGACCTGACCGGCATCCTCGCCTGCCTCCACGAGTTCGGACACGGCCTGTACGAACGGCAGGTGGACGTGCGGTACTCGCGCACGCCGCTCCAGCGAGGCGCGTCGGCCGCGTTCCACGAGTCGCAGAGCCGCCTGTGGGAGAACGTCGTCGGGCGGCGCCTCTCCACGTGGCGGTTCCTGTACCCGCGGCTGCAGGAGCTCTTCCCGGAGCGGTTCGCGGACATCGCGCTCGACGAGTTCCATCGCGCGCTGAACCGCGTGGCGCCGAGCGTGCGCCGCGTGGATGCGGACGAGGTCACCTATCCGCTCCACATCGTCCTGCGCTTCGAGCTCGAGCGGGAGATGCTCTCGGGGGGGCTGACTCCCGCCGACCTGCCCGAGGCCTTCGACTCGAAGCTCCGCGAGTATCTGGGAATCGAGCCCGCAAACGTCGTGGAGGGCGTGCTCCAGGACGTCCACTGGTCGGACGCCAACTTCGGCTACTTCCCGACGTACGCAATCGGGAACGTCATCGCGGCGCAGCTCTGGGAGCGTGCGACGGCCGAGCTCGGCGACCTCGACTCGGAGTTCGAGCGTGGGGAGTTCGATTCGCTTCGCGAGTGGCTCCGGGAGCACATCCACCGCTGGGGACGTGCGTTCGAGCCGCCGGAACTGCTCGAGCGCGCGGTCGGTGGGCGGCTCGATGCGGATCCCTACCTCGCGCATCTTCGCGGCAAGGTCGAAGCGCTGGAGCGGGCGTAGGTCGCGGCCTGCGATGCTTCGATAGACTCGCGGCGTGAGCTGGCTGTACATCGCCTTGCTCGCGGTCGCTGTCGTGCTGGTCGCGGGCGCCGAATGGCCCCGGCTTGGGGAGCGGTTCGGAGCGGATTCGCGTCGCAGCCGCCAGCGCGCACGGCGCAAGGCGAGCCTGCGCGTCGTCCACGACGACGAGGCGGACGAGTTCGCGGCAAGCGTCGAGCGGGATCTCGCCAACCTCCCGACGATCGATGACCGCGAACGCCGGAACAGCTAGCGCGCTACGGAGTCTGGCCGAACGGCGAGCCGGCGTCGGCGTGGTGCTTCAGCCACGCGGTGCGTAGCTCCCGCGTGCGCCGTTCGAGACCTTCGATCAGCCGGCGCGCCTCCTTGAGCTCCCGGGACAGCGCCTCGACCCGGCGCACCTCCGTCGCGATCTGGGTGAGCGGGCTCGCCGCGTTCGCGTTCAGCTCCGTCAGCCGCCCCTCGGCGGCGTGGAGCTGCGCGTCGGTGGCGCGCGCCCAGCCGTCGGCCTGCTCCGCCAGCGTCCGCAGCTCGGTCTCGGTGGCCACCTGGCCGCCGACGACCTGGCGCAGCCGCCGGACGAGCACGAGATCGAGCTTCTCTGGAACGAGGCTCACTGCGCGCGGAGCGTGCCAGATCTAGGGGCGAAGCGTCACGGTCGTCTGGAAGACGCGCGTGTTCGGGAGCACCGGCCCGACGTCCTCCATGTTCTTCGTCTCCTGGTAGTCGGCCGCGATCACCGTCACCCGCTCCTTGCCCGGCGCCCGGCCCTTCGTCCGGATCGAGAGCACGCCGTGGGAGAACCTGAACGCGGCGGCCGCGCCGTTGACGCTCGCCCGGAGGGAGAGCGGATCGACCCCGGAGCCCGAGTCGCGGATCGCGAACCGGATCCGGTCACCCATCAGGACAGTCCGGCCGAGGGGCCGGATCGACGGCGGTGAGACGTCGTTCACCCAGAAGCGGAACGTGAAGGCTCCGGGCCGCGCTCCGGCCGGCGTGTCGAAGACGACGTCGTAGGGGCCGGGGTCGGGGAGGACGGCGGCGACGACAGGCTCGGCGTGGGCGAACCCCTGATACGGGTTCAGGCCCGCGGGGAGCGCGGTGTAGCCGACGATCCTGTTCTCGTCGTCTCCGGCGACGAGGCGCGGCGAGACGCGCACGCGATGTGCATGGCCGACCACAACGACGCCGAAGTTCGCGACGCGCTTGCGCAACGCGAAGCGGAAGACCTGCTCCGGCCCGGTGAGCCGCGTCGGGACTCCGGGCGCGAGATTTCCCTCCGGGTAACGGTACGACGAGACACGCGACGCCTGTCCGGCCGTGTCGCCCCGATGGAGGCCGGTCTTGCGCAGCGCCCGGTGCGGATCGAGCCCGAGCCTCGGCACCTCGACGTGGAACCAGAATCCGATCCGGCGCACGTCGCTCCCGCGGGTGAGGACGACGAACCCCGTGCCGTCCCCGGCGGTCGCCGTCCCCGAGACCGCGAGCCGAACGGGTAGCGAGGTACCGGCCGCGACCGTCGTCGCGAGCGGCGTCAACGACGTGCCGTGCGGCATCGACTGCGCCGCGAGCGAGACGCTCCACGGTGCGCTCCCGCCGCCGGCATCCGTGGTGGCGAGCTGCTTCGTATCGGAGAAGCCACGCCGAACGAGTCCCCAGCCGAGCGACGTCGGATCCGTGAACAGGAGAGGCTGGTCCGCGCGGACGAGGTCGATCCTGCCGCCGCCCTCGCGCAGCGTCGAGACCTCGCTCGAGCCGCCGGACGGGTGCACCGGATCGCCCGTCGAGGCGAGCGCCGACTTGACCTGCTCCACCGTCCACGCCGGATGGCGCTGGAGCAGGAGCGCTGCGGCGCCGGACACGTGCGGGGCCGCCATGCTCGTCCCGTCGAGCTCCTCGAACCGGTCGGGCGGGAGCGAGGAGAGGACGCCGACGCCGGGCGCCGTCACGTCCGGCTTGAGGAGGAGCGACACAGGCGTCGGCCCTGCGGACGAAAACGAGGCCACGACGTCTGGTCGGTTGCCGCTGCCGGCCAGGGTCGAGGCCGCGGCGGTGATCGCGGCGGGCGTATTCGCGGGCGAGCCGACCGAGCCTAAGCGGGTGGCGCCGAAGTCGTTTCCGGCCGCGACGACCGGAACGACTCCGGCGGCCGCGGCGTTGTCGAGGGCCTTGACGACGATGTCGCGGCGCGGCTCCACCTCGGGCTCCCCGATCGAGAGGTTGAGGACGTTCATCCCGTCGGCGACGGCCTGGTCGATCGCCTTGGCGATCTCCGGCGAGTTGCCGTCGAGGCCGTAGTCCTTCGTGGGCACCGTCAGCGCCTTGTAGTTGCCGAGATACGCCCGGGGCGCGACGCCCGAGACGACCGAGCCCTGGCCCGCGGACGTGTCGAAGTCCCCGGCGGCGATCCCCGCGACGTGGGTGGCGTGGAACGAGAACTTGGGGTCGAACGGCTTCGCCGCGTACTTCCAGCTCGTCGAGGGGGACGGGAAGGCGCGGGCGACGATGACCTTCGGCGTCGTGTAGGCCGTGTTTCCCTTGGGGAAGCCGGCGGGATACGAGAAGCCGGCCGGGTCGAAGTACGGGTGCGCCTGGTCGATCCCGTCGTCGACGAGCCCGATCCTGATGTTCTGGCCCGCGGTCGCGAGGCCGGAGCCCCAGAGCGCCGTGGCGCCGATGAGGGACGGGCCCGCGTTGGTCGCCGTCGCCCCGGCGGCCGTCGTGTCACGCAGCGCGTGATAGGTGACGCTCGGCCAGACCGTCGCGCCCGGGAGGGCCCGCAGCCGCGCGAGGTCGGAGGCGGGGAGGACCACCGAGACGCCGTCGAGCGCGACGGCGTAGTGCCAGGCGACGCGCGCGGCGGGAATCGAGGCGGCGAGCCGCGCGGCGAGTGTTCGCTGCGCCGCGGCAAGGGTTTGGAGGTAGGACACCGCGGCCGGGGTCCGCACCGAGAGGGAGTGGCTCCGCCGGGTGGCGGCGGCGAGCGTCCGGTCACGCCGGATCTCGACCGCGAGCGACGGACGCGGCAGCGTCACGACGACCTCGACGAGCTGTCGGGACGCGGTGGGCGCCGCCGCGGCTCCCCCGCCCGCGAGGAGTGTCAAGACCGCCGCGAGGGCGAGCGCAAGAGGGAGCAGGGACCGGCGCAAGAGGCGGCATGGTACGTGTGCCACGCGCCGGTTCGGGCCGCCGGCCGCGGCTACACTGTCGCTCCGCGCGGATGTGGCGGAATTGGTAGACGCGCACGGTTCAGGTCCGTGTGGGCTTCGGCTCGTGGAGGTTCAAGTCCTCTCATCCGCATAACCGGGCTACTCCGCTGCGGGCGATGCGCCGGCACGGATTTCCCCCATCTTGCGCGAGTGGGCGCGTGCGACCATGGGGTGGTGGGCCGCATCGTGTGGAGCGTCAGGCAGGGCCGGGCCGGCGAGCTCGACGCGCCGGAGATCATGGGCGGCTTCCGCTCGACGAATCCCGTCCACGAGCCGAAGCTGGGCGACGTCCTGCGGCTGCCCGACGGGTCGGGACCCTGGCGGGTGGTCGACTGGGTGGTGGGCGATCGCGTCGACCCGTCGGCAAACGTGCTCGTCGTCGAGCCCGCCGTCGGCTGACCGCTAGCTGCGCGGCCAGCCGTACTCGACCTCGGCCGTGAGAGGCGCCGTCACGTCCATGCGCTGCTCGTACCGATCGAGCTCGAGCTCGGCGAGCGTCATGGGCGTGCTTTCGTCCGACGTCGGCTCGTTCGCCGGACTGAGCCGGCTCAGGCCTGCCCGCTCGTGCTCGGCGACGAGGACCACGCCGTACCCGAACGCGGCGCACAGGAGAGCCAGGACCGCGGAGCCGATTCCCGCCGTCATCCACATGACCCCGAAGCCGAACCCGACAGCACATCCGAAGAACCGCCACCAGCTGACCACCGTCTACCTCCTCGTCGTGACCTTGCCCGACGACGATTCGCGGCCGATCGGCGGAGACCTTCCTGCCGGCGATACCTGAGGGATCGGCAGCGGGCTGCGCCTGCTGCGGAGAAAACGAGCTCTGACTGGAGGCACCGGTCGGAGAGAAGTCTCGCTCGGGCGCAACCCGCTCCCGGCACGGTAGCGCGGAGGGAGGGTGCGTGAGTTCGGAGCTCGCAGCGCGTGCCCGGGCGGACGTCAGGGGGCCAAGGGAGAATCCTGACCCGCTCGCGCGCTTGCGGCGACGCGCGTCCGAGGAGACTCCGACCCCCTGACGGCTAGAGGATCGGCTGTGGAGCCGGATTCTTGAGGGCTTTCGCGCCTCAGCCGGGCGGAGTGTCGTCCGGCGTCTCGTCCTTCGCCCTGAGCAGGGAGCGAGTCCAGTCGGCCGCGTCGACGGGCGGCGGGGCCGCTCGTTGCAACCAGCCGTAGATCGGGAACTCTTCGGATGCCGGTGCGGCCGGATTCGCGGGTTTCTCCGTCTCTGCACGGTGCGCGGCCCGCTCCTCTGCCTCGCGCCGAGTCGCTTCTTCGGCCGCGCGTCGAGCTTCGGCCTCCGCAGCATCACAGCGGGCCCGCTCTTCGGCCCCGCGTCGAGCTTCTGCTTCCGCAGTCTCGCGCCGAGCCTGCGCTGCCCTTTCGCGTCGCACCTGATCCTCCTCGGCTGCGCGCCGGGCTGCTGCATCGGCCTCGCGCCGAGCTTGCGCCTCTGCTTCGCGCCGGGCCGCTTCCTCGGCTTCACGTCGGGCCTGGGCTTCGGCTTCGCGGCGGGCTCGCGCCTCGGCGGCCGCGCGCGCAGCCGCTTCCTCGGCTTCGCGTCGGGCTTGCGCTTCGGCTTCGCGTCGGGCTTGCGCTTCGGCTTCGCGTCGGGCCAGCTCCTCGGCTTCGCGTCGGGCTTGCGCTTCGGCTTCGCGTCGGGCCAGCTCCTCGGCTTCGCGCCGGGCTTGCGCTTCGGCTTCGCGTTGCGCCAGCTCCTCGGCTTCGAGCTGGGCTCGCGCTTCGGCTTCGCGCCGCGCCCGCTCCTCGGCTTCGAGCCGGGCTTGCGCTTCGGCTTCGCGCCGCGCCCGCTCCTCGGCGGCTGCCCGCGCAGCCGCTTCTTCGGCTTCGCGGCGAGCCTCCGCCTCCGCAGCCTCGCGCCGGGCTTGCTCCTCGGCTTCGAGGCGCGCCTGCTCCTCGCTCACGCGGCGAGCCTGCTCCTCCGTGGCCGCGCGCGCGGCGTATCCCTCGGCAGCCTGGTGTGCCCGCAGCTCCGCCTCTTCGGCGTCGATCGTGTACCGCTCGGCGAGCGCCTTCCGCTCCGCGGGAAGCCCCGTCTTCAGCGCGCCCCCGGACCCTCCGTTTCTGACCTTCCGAAACACGGGTCTGATGGTAGGCGGAAACGGCAGAAACGGAAAGCCGCGCGGCGCCGATCTCTCAGGTCGTGGCCTTGCCGCGCGAGTCGAGCCGCGCCTCGAATGCCCGGCGCAGGAGCTCGCCGGTCATGTCGCCGGTCCGCCGCGGGATCCGCTTCGGCTCGACGCGGGCGACGCTCACGATCTCGCCGCTCCGGTCGCCGTAGCTCCGCGCGTAGGCGTCCGCCTCGCGGATCGGCGTGGCCTCGTCTCGCCGCCTACGACGGAAGAGCGAGGACAGCCACCCGAGCACACAGCTAGCGTCGCAGAAACGCGCGGCGGCGCCTAGTACTCGACAAGCTCGACGTCCGCATCCGGATACAGGACCCGCCAGACGCGCAGGTACAGCTCGAGCTCGAGATTGTTGGCGTCCTCGGCGTTCTCCTCGAGGTCGACGCGGTCGGGAGCGCCGACGATCGCGGGCCGGCCGACGCTCGTCAGGAACGCCGCGAGCCGGTCGGTATAGGTGGGGTCGCGCAGGAAGAGCTGCATCGGGCCGCAGCTCCGATACTCACCCGCTCGACGGCTCGGCGGTGTCCCCCGGCCGGGGGATTTGCGCAGGTCAGGCGGCGGCGAGAGCCGCCAGCACGTCGTCCGCGTGGGTCGCGGGCTTGACGTCGTGCATGACCTTCGCGACCGTTCCGTCGGGCGCTACGAGGAACGTCGTCCGGCTCACGCCGTGGTACGTCCGGCCCATGTACTTCTTCTCGCCCCAGACGCCGTAGCGCTCCGCCACCTCGTGCTCCGGATCGGCGAGGAGCGTGAACGGGAGGTCGTACTTCTCCTTGAACTTCACGTGCTCCGCGACCTTGTCCGGCGAGATCCCGAGCACCACCGCGCCTGCCCGCTCGAACTCGCCGTACGCGTCGCGGATCCCGTGCGCCTGCGCCGTGCACCCCGGCGTGTCGTCCTTGGGATAGAAGTAGAGGACGACCGGCTTGCCGCGGAAGTCGGAGAGGCTGACCTCCTCGCCGGCGTCGCTCGTCAGCGTGAAGTCGGGTGCCGGCTCGCCCTCGGTGACCACATCCGGAGCCTAGTGGGAGCGCGTGGGTCTGAGCGGCACCGAGATGGAGCCGGCCGCCCCCGGAGAGGCGGCCGGCGTCGTCGGGAGACGACCGTTGCGCTGGGACCCCGTGAGAAGCGTCCCCCGAGCTGCGATACTTTCTGGCTTCCAAGCCGTAAACGCCACCGGAGGCGCGGCGGTTACGGCTGTCTCAGCCGAGGTGGAGCAGGCGCAGGTCGGGGAGCTCGCGGTAGCGCTCCTCGAGGTCGAAGCCGTAGCCGACGTAGAGCTCGTCCGGCACCGAGAAGCCGACGTAGCGAACGGGGAGATCCTCGACGAGCCGCCGGTACGGCCGGTCGAGCAGGGTAACGGCCGCCACCGAGGTCGGCCCGCGAAGGTCGAGCGTGCGCACGAGGTAGTTGAGCGTCAGTCCCGTGTCGACGACGTCCTCGACGACGAGGACGTCGCGGCCGCGGACGTCGAGGTCGAGGTCCTTGAGCACGCGGATCTGCTGGTGTCCGCCCATCCCCGCACTCCCGTAGCCGGCGAGCTCGACGAAGTCGATCGCGTGGAGGATCGGCATTGCGCGGCTGAGGTCGGCGATGAAGACGAGGCTCGCCTTGAGCGACCCGATGAGCACGGGCTCGCTGCCGGCGTAGTCGCGTGCGATCTCCGCGCCGAGCTCCCGCACACGGGCGCCGATCTCCGAGGCGGAGAGGTAGATCTCTCCGATGCGGTCGTCCGCGGGCAGGCGGTCAGCTGGCGAGGTCGAGGTGGAAATGCTGGGCGAGGCGCTCGAGGTCGCGCCGGTAGAAGAGCTTGATCTTGACGTCGGGATACCGCTCGCGCAGCTTGCGCAGCTTCCGGTTCTTGCGTGTCACGAGCGACTGCTTCATGGCGGTGATCTCGACGTAGAGGTCCTGCTCGGGGAGGTAGAAGTCGGGCGTGAAGGCCTCGGTCACGCGCCCGTCCGCGTCCTCCTCGAGCACGAAGGTCCGCGGTTCGTATGCCCACGCGACGTCGTAGTAGTCGAGCACCTTTGCGCACTCCAGCTCGGCTGGACTCGCAAACCGCGGGGGTTCGGTGCCGCGATACGCCCGAAAGACCGGGAGCTCAAGCTCCATCGGCATTCAAGGTAGCTGCCGCGTCGGACGCCGAAACAATCCGCACAAGAGGACGAGCACGCGCAGACGGGATCGTGATAGACAACCGCCTGCCGTGGCGCGCCTCACGCTGATCCCGCAGAAGCGCGAGTTCTTCGACCTCTACAACCAGGCGGCGGAGAACATCGTCGCGATCGCGGGCCTCCTGGTCGACGAGCTCGACCGCTTTCCGGAAGGGACGGACCACCTCGTTCGCGAGGTCAAGGAGCTCGAGCACGAGGGCGACCGGCTCACGCACGAGCTCGTCGACCTTCTGAACCGCACGTTCGTCACGCCGTTCGACCGCGACGACATGTACCGGCTGGCCGGCGCGCTCGACGACATCTGCGACCACATCGACGAGGCCGCAGGCAGGATCGCCTCGTACGGGGTCGTCGAGATCCGGGAGCAGGCGCGCGGGCAGGCGCACGTGATCCGCCACGCGGCGGCGAAGCTCGCCGAGGCGGTGCGCGGGCTCGAGGGATTCAAGGAGTCGCGTCGCGAGCTCATCGAGCTCCGCGAGCTCGAGGACGAAGGCGACCGCCTCGTGCACGACGGGGTGTCGTCCCTCTTCAGCGGCGACGCCGATCCGCTCACGGTGATCCGCTGGAAGGACATCCACGAGGGGCTGGAGGAGGCCGTCGACGCGTGCGAGAACGCCGCCGACGTCCTCGAAGCGATCCTCGTCAAGAACCGCTGACCGGAACCGGGACCCAGCCGTGACCCTGCTCGTCGTCGTGATCGCGATCGGCCTCGCGTTCGACTTCACGAACGGCTTCCACGACACCGCGAACTACGTCGCGACATGGGTCGGAACACGGGCGCTCTCGCCCCGCGCGGCGGTGCTCGTCTCGGCCGCCGCGAACCTCGCGGGCGCCTTCGTCACGACGGCCGTGGCGAAGACCGTCGGCAAGGGGATCATCGACACCGGCCTCGCGACGGAGCACACCGTCCTCGCCGCGCTCATCGGGGCGATCGCCTGGAACCTCCTGACGTGGTGGGCCGGCCTGCCGTCGAGCTCGACGCACGCGCTCATCGGCGGTCTCGTAGGCGCGGCGCTCGTCCAGTCGGGCTCCAAGGGAGTCGACTGGTCCGGTATCTGGGAGAAGGTGATCATTCCCGGCGCGGCGTCGCCGGTGATCGGGTTCACGGTCGCGTTCGCGCTCCTCGTCGTCATCTATCGGCTCTTCCACCGGCTGACGCCCGGCGTCGCGAACCGGGGCTTCCGCCTCGGCCAGCTCCTCACCGGGACCTGGGTCGCATTCACCCACGGGGCGAACGACGCGCAGAAGACGATGGGCGTGATCGCGCTTGCGCTCTTCACGCACGGCTCGATCTCGAGCTTCTACATCCCGACCTGGGTCAAGATCGCCGCGGGTCTCACCATCGGCGCCGGGACGTACGCGGGCGGGTGGCGTATCATCCGCACGCTCGGCCAGCGGATCTACGGCCTGCAGCCGGAGCACGGCTTCGCGGCGCAGATCGCGGCAGGATCGACCCTCTACCTCGGCACGCACTACGGATTCCCGATCTCCACGACGCACGTCGTGTCGGGCTCGGTGATGGGGGCGGGGGCGACGCGGCGCGTCTCCGCCGTCCGCTGGGGAGTCGCCGGCAACATCGTCTTCGCCTGGCTCCTCACGATGCCGGCGGCCGGGCTCGTCGCGGCCGCCCTGTACTACCCCGTGCGCTGGATCTTCTGACGCGTCCGTGAGACCATCCCGCGGGTCATGCCGCACGCTGACGTCGCCGGGCTGAAGCTCTACTACGAGCGCGCCGGCAGCGGTGGGCGCGAGCTCCTCTTCATCCCCGGCTGGTGCTGCGACCACACGGCGTTCCGGCCCCAGTTCGACCACTTCGCGCGCTCGCACACCGTCACGACGATCGACCTGCGCGGGGTCGGTGAGAGCGACGGCCTCGAGGCGGGGTACTCGATCCCGGAGCTCGCCGGCGACGTGGTCGCGCTCTGCGCCGAGCTCGGGATCGAGAAGCCGGTCCTGGTGGGCCACAGCCTCGGCGGGATGATCGCGGTCGAGCTCGGCGGACGGCACCCGGAGCTTCCGGGAGGCCTCGTCCTCGTCGATCCCGGGCCGATCGATCCGCTGCCGGCGACGGTCGAGTTCTTCACCGGCTTCGCGGAGCAGCTGGAGGGTCCGGATGGGGAGGCGATCCGCCGCGCGTACGTGCACCGGATGGAAGCGCGGGACGAGGAGACCGCTCGCTGGATCGTCGATCTCATGTGCGCGGTCGAGCAGCCGATCGCGGCCGCGGTGATTCGCGGCGTCAGCGAATGGAACGGCCGCGACCTCCTCGCGCGCTGCGAGGTCCCCGCGCTGCTCATCCGCGCGGAGCTCGGACCGGACACCGACGTCCTGCGGCTTCGCGAGATCAAGCCGGATCTCGAGGTCGGGATCACCGTCGGCGCGGGCCATTTCCACCAGATCGAGGTGCCCGAGCAGGTGAACGCGATGATCGAGCGCTTCCTCGCGCTGTCACTCTGAACCGCTGACCGCGTAGCCTTCCGCGCGATGTTCCGGATCGTCCAGCTGTCGGACCTCCATTGCGGGCAGCAGTTCTTCCTCCCGCAACACCTCGAGCGCGCGATCGCCGAGGTGAACGAGCTCGAGCCGGACGTCGTGGTCATCTCCGGCGATCTCACGTCGCACGGGTTCAAGGACGAGTACGCGCTGGCCCGCGAGTACCTGAACCGCGTCGAGTGCAAGGCGATGGTCGTCATCCCCGGCAACCACGACTCGCGCAACGTCGGCTACGTGCACTTCGAGGAGCTCTTCGGCGACCGCAACTCCGTGCTCCAGGTCGGGAACGCGAGGATCGTCGCCGTCGACTCGAGCGAGCCCGACCTCGACAACGGCCAGATCGGGCGCGGCCGGTACCGCTGGATCGAGGAGGAGTTCCGCGGCGAAGCCGAGCTTCGCGTGTTCGTCCTCCACCACCACCTGCTGCCGGTGCCCGGCACCGGCCGGGAACGGAACATCGTCAACGACGCGGGAGACACGCTCGAGTGCCTTCAGCGCGCCGGGGTCGACCTCGTCCTCGCCGGCCACAAGCACGTCCCGTACGCGTGGCGGCTCGAGGATCTCTTCGTGGTCAACGCCGGCACCGTCTCGTCGTCGAGGCTGAGAGGCAAGGGGCGGCCCTGTTACAACGTCGTCGAGGTCGAGGGCACGCACGTCGACGTCTGGCGCCGCTACCCGTTCCACGGGCAGGAGCGGATCATCCAATTCTCCACCGACACGAAGACCTACGAGAAGTACACGGCCCGGATCGAGGACGAGGTGCGTTCCTCGTGACGCAGCGCGCCCTCGTCCTCGTCGACGGGGAGCACTACGCGCCGGTCGTGCGGGACGCCCTCGCGGCGCTTCCGTACGAGGTCGTCGGCGCGCTGCTCGTCGGCGGGACGGAGAAGCTCCGCGGTGGGGAGGACTACGGGGTGCCGCTCGTGGAGTCGCTCGACGCGGTGGAGGTGGATCTCGTGGTCGATCTCTCCGACGAGCCGGTGCTGGGGCCACGTGAGCGGTTTCTCTGGGCGTCGCGCGCGCTCGCCCTCGGGCTTTCGTACGCCGGCGCCGACTTCCGCTTCGATCCGCCGCCGCTCCACCCGGTCGGGACGTCCTCGGTCGCCGTGATCGGTCTCGGGAAGCGGATCGGGAAGACGGCCGTCGCCGGGCACGTCGCCCGCGTCCTCGCCCGCGACCGCCGCATCGTCGTGGTGGCGATGGGACGCGGAGGGCCGGCGGAGCCGGAGCTCGTCGAGAGGCCGCCGACGCTCGAAGAGCTGGTCGAGCTCTCGCGCTCCGGCAGGCACGCGGCTTCCGACCACCTCGAGGCGGCGGCGCTCGCGGGCGTGCCTGCGGTGGGCTGCCGCCGCGCGGGCGGCGGCCTCGCGGGAGCTCCGTTCGAGTCGAACGTCCTGGAAGGTGCGCTTCTCGCAGCGCAGCTCGACCCGGAGCTGCTCGTGTTCGACGGCAGCGGCGCCGCGATCCCGCCGGTCGACACGGACGCGCGCATCCTCGTCATGAACGGCCGTCACGACCCGCGCGCCGGCCTCAACGCCTATCGCGTCCTCGTCTCCGACCTCGTCGTCGACACGGGAGGGGCCGACCGCGAGTCGATCCGCTCGATCTCCGGCATTCCCGTGGTCTCGGCCGTCCTACGCCTGCGGCCGGCCGAGCCGCTCGCCGGCCGCCGCACCGCGGTCTTCACCACCGGCCCGGCGCCGACGGACGACCTCGATGCCGAGGTGGTCCACGTCTCACGCAACCTCGCGCAGAGGGACGCGCTGCGGGAGGAGCTCGAGCGGATCGACGCCGAGGTGTATCTCGTCGAGCTCAAGGCCGCGGCGGTCGACGTCGTCGCCGAGGCCGCGCTGGCGCGAGGCGCCGAGGTCGTCCTCGCCGCGAACGACGTCGTCTCGGACGAGCTCGACGAGCGCGTGCGCGAACTCGCGAAGGACGCGGTGCGGGCGTGAACGAGCCGCGGCGGATCATGCCCCTCCCGCTCGGCGGCGGCGAGCTCGGGCTGCCGTACTCGCGCGGGCTGATGGCGCGCTCGCTGATGGCCGCGGGAGTGGCCGGGCACCGCGCCTATGCGCTCGCGAGCCGTGTCGGCGACGAGCTCCTCGAGCGCCGCCGCGGCGAGATCGAGATCGAGCGGCTCGAAGAGCTCGCGGTCGAGGTGCTCGGCGAGGAGGAGGGACGCGAGTCGATCCAGCGCCTGCGCCGCTACCAGGAGCTGCGCGAGCTCGACCTCCCCATCATGGTCTTCATCGGCGGCGCGACCGGCACCGGGAAGTCGACGGTCGCCACCGAGCTCGCGTACCGCTTCGGCATCACGCGCGTCACGTCGACCGACTTCGTGCGGCAGACGATGCGCGCGTTCTTCTCCGGCGCGTTCATGCCGTCGATCCACCAGTCGAGCTTCGAGGCCGGCGACGCCTATCCCGATGCCGACGATCCGCTCGAGTTCGGCTTCCTGCAGCAGGCGAGGAACGTCATGGTCGGCGTCCGCGCCTCGTCCGAACGCGCGCTCGAGGAAGGCTGGTCACTCGTGCTCGAGGGCGTCCACCTCGTCCCGGGCATGGTCGAGCTGCCGCGGCCCGATCTCGCGGTCTCGGTGTTCGTCGTGCTCTCGATCGAGGACGTGGAGGAGCACGTACGCCACTTCCGGTTCCGCGACGAGGACTCGGAGAGCCGGCCGGAGTCGCGCTACCTCGAGCGCTTCGACGATATCCGCCGGCTGCAGGAGGTCGTCGTGGCCCGCGCGCACCGTGCCGGCGTGCCGGTGATCGAGAACGAGGACGCCGACCGCGCGGCGCGCACCGTCGCGGATCTCGTCCTCGAAGCCGCCCAGCGGAGCCGGACCGTCGCCAGATGAGCGAAGGTCCCGCGTACTCGGGCGACCAGGACCTCCCCTGCCAGTGCCAGGCGTACCTGCGCGCGACCGAGCGCGCGGCGCTCGTCTCGGCCCGCTGGCTCGGTCGCGCGGACGAGGACGCAGCGGAGGAGGCGGCAGCCACGGGCATGCGCGCCACGCTCGACGTCCTGCCGATCAGCGGGCGCATCGTGCAGGGGTCGATGGACGACTCCGGCGGCCTCACGCCGGGCGCGATCGTCGGCGCGGGGGGGAAGGAGGTCGACCTCGCACTTGACCCGCTCGAGGGCCGCGGGGTCGTCGCGCGCGGCGGCAACGGCGCGATGTCGATGATCGCAGTCGGCGATCCAGGCCGCTTCAAGACGCTCCCCGACATCTACATGCGGAAGATGGCCGTCGGCCCGCGGGCCCGCGGCTCGATCGACCTTCGCCGCCCGGTGGAAGCGAACATCGAGGCGATCGCGGAGGCGTTCGGGCGGCGCGTGAACGACGTGACGACGATCGTCCTCGACCGGCCGCGGCACCACGACCTCATCGAGGAGATACGCAACTCGGGCGCGCGCATCAAGCTCATCCAGGACGGTGACGTGACGGCGTCGATCTCCGCCGCGATCCGCGGCACGAACGACCACCTCGCGATCGGGATCGGCGGCACCCGGCAGGCTGTGCTCTCGGCCGCCGCTCTCCGCTGTCTCGGCGGCGAGCTGCAGGCGCAGTTCTGGCCCACCTCGCGCCGCGAGATCGACGAGCTGCGCGAGGCCGGGATCGAGGACTACGAGCGCGTCTTCCGCACCGAGGACCTCGCGCCGGGCGAGGTGATCGTCGCCGCCACGGGCGTCTCGAACGGCGATCTCCTGCGCGGGGTGCGCTTCCTCGCCGACAGCGCGCGCACGCATTCCCTCGTCATGTGCACGCGCTGCAACTGGGTGCGCTTCATCGACGGCATCCACTTCTTCGCCCGCGAGCGGCGCGAGGAAGTGCGCCTCCTCGGCTACTGAATCGCACGCCGAAGCGTCGTTCCATTTCGTACGAGGGCCGCGTAGCATCGGCCGGAAGCGACAGGGGAGGAACGAGATGGCTATTTCGGTCGAAGGGCTCGCCGGGGCGGTGAAGGGCCGCGTCGTCGAGGCCGGCGCGCCCGATTACGACGAGGCGCGCGCTCTCTTCAACGCGATGATCGACAAGCGTCCGGCGGCGATCGCGTATTGCGTGGACGAGGCTGACGTGGCCGCGGCCCTCCGGTTCGGAGCGGACAACGGACTCCGGATCGCCGTGCGCGGAGGCGGTCACAACGGCGGTGGTCTCGGCTCGGTCGACGACGGGCTCGTGATCGACCTGTCGCCGATGAACCGCGTCGTCATGGATCCCACCGCGAAGCTCGCACGCGCCCAGGGCGGCGTGCTCCTGAAGGATCTGCTCGAGGCGACGCACCAGCATGGACTCACGGTCCCGGTGGGAATCATCGGTACGACCGGCGTCGGCGGGCTCACACTCGGCGGCGGCATCGGCCACTTCACGCGCGCGTTCGGTCTCACGATCGACAACCTCGTCGCAGCGACGGTGGTGCTCGCGGACGGCTCGGTCGTCCAGGCCGACTCGGAGCGGGAGCCGGACCTGTTCTGGGCCCTCAGGGGCGGCGGCGGAAACTTCGGCGTCGTGACCGAGTTCACGTTCCGCTGCCACCCGGCGTCGAACGTGCTCGCGGGACCGGTGCTGTACGACATCGACGACGCGGCCGACGTCCTCCGGTGGTACCGCGACTTCGTGCCGGCGCAGCCGGACGAGCTCGGCGTCTGGTACGGACTGGTCTCGGTGCCGCCGGGACCGCCGTTCCCGGAAGAGCTGCATCTGCGGAAGTGCGCTGCGCTCGTCCTCACGCAGGCGGGCGAGGAGGAGTCCGACGCCCTGCGCGAGGCGCGGTCGTTCGGCACGCCGCTGCTCGACGGCATCGGGCCGATGCCGGTGCCGGTGTGGAACACGGCGTTCGACGCCGTCTATCCGGCCGGCGACCAGTGGTACTGGCGCGGCGACTTCGTCGAGGAGATCTCGGACGACGCGATCGACGTCCATCTCCGGTTCCACGAGAGCGTGCCGACCTGGAAGTCGACGATGCACCTGTACTCGATCGACGGCGCTGCCTCGCGCCCCGGCAACGACGAGACCGCGTGGGGATACCGCCACGCCAAGTGGGGGCAGGTCGTCGCGGGCGTCGATCCCGATCCGGCGAACGCCGGCGCGATCAGCGACTGGGCCCGGTCGTACTCCGACGCGCTCAAGCCGTACGTGCTCGCCGGCGGGTACTCGAACTTCGCGATGGACGAGCCCGATCGCGTCCGTGGAATGTACGGCGCGAACTACGACCGGCTTGCACGCATCAAGGCGCAGTACGACCCGAACAACGTGTTCAGCGTCAACCAGAACATCGCGCCCGCGAGGTAAGGGCGCCCGAGGCGGTGAGGTCTTGCTGACGCCCGGTCTTCCGGCCGGGCGTCAGCGGCTTCGCCGGCGACGCTTCCAGCCCTAGTCGCGGCGTCCGGCCGCCCGCTCGCGCTCGTCGTAGCGCTTTCCGGCGCGGAGGAAGAGCCATGCGAGCACGACCGTGGCCGCGACCGGCGTGACCGCCGCGATCAGCAGGACAGCGTTGAGTGCCGCACCACCGAGCACGACGCCATCGTATGCGGCTCTACACTGGGCGCATGCCCACGCGCGACGAGGTGCTCGAGGTTCTCCGCCAGGTGGAGGATCCCGAGCTCGGGATGGACATCGTCGATCTCGGCCTGCTCTACGAGGTCGAGGTCGAGGAGTCGACGGCGAAGGTCACGTACAGCCTGACCTCGATGGGCTGCCCCGCGGGACCGCTCATCGCGCAGGACATCGACAGCGCCATCCGCCAGGTCGAGGGCATCGAGGACGTCGAGCTCGAGCTCACGTTCGACCCCCCGTGGACGCCGGACAAGATGTCCGACGACGCGAAGTTCATCCTCGGCTTCGGCTAGCCGGCGTTCCCTGCAGCCCCGTCACGGGCCAGGGGCTCGTCGCGTACCGCAAGCGGCCGCCTCGTTCGGACGGCGTTGCTCACAGGCGCGAGGGAAAGCGAGTCCGGCGGCACGGAGACGGCATGGCTGCTTCCCCAGTACCGGATGATCGCCGCTCCCCGCCTCATGTGCAGGAACGTCGCGCGGCGCCCTCGGTGGAGCACCGGCTGCTCCGGTTGCAAGCCTGCGATCGAGTCCATAGCCAGGTGCGGGTCCATAACTACGTGCTCCTTTCGCTGTGCGGCGGAGCTTACCTTGTCATGACCCGCACAAGGCCGGCCCCTCGCTAACGCCGATTGTGGTGGACGAGGGGGACGGTGCCTGTCCAGCCGGAGGCGAGGACGTGCAAGCTCGTCGCTGGCGTGACGACGGTCGCGCGACCGGTCGCGCGACGGCGCTCGGCGTACCCGCCGGGCGTCCAGCGCAGCAGCTCTCCGTCGAGGACGAGCCACGGCGCCCCGTCCAGGAGGACGAAGGCGCCGTCGGGCAGCGACCCGACGTCGCGCTCCAGCTTCGGGCCGAGCCGCTCCTCGTGCAGCCGGCGGTCGAGCTCGTCGGCGCCCGCGGCGCCCGTGAGGGCGAGGGAGCCCCGGTAGTCCGCGTTGCGGCACTCGGCGCACGGCCGGTGCCCGGCAGCGAGCGCGGTGGCGTCGTCGAGGAAGAAGAGACCCGTGTAGCGGCCCGGAGGCATCGGATCCGGCCGGCGGCGTCCCCGGAACTCCAGCCTGCAGGCGATCCAGCGGCGGCCGTCGTAGCTGCGGCGGATCCGTCGGCTCTCGTCATGGAGCCGGCCGCGGTTGCCGTAGACGAGCCCGCGCTCGGGCGTTTCGATCAGCTCGCCGAGCGGGGTGACGCGATTCTGGAGCGGCATCAGATCGTGAGAACGATCTTGCCGAGCTGCGCGCCGGCCTCGAGCCGCTCGTGCGCTGCGCGGATCTCCTCGAGCGGCAGCACGGAGTCGACGACGGGCCGGGCGCGTCCGCTCGTCACGAGCTCGTAGGCGCCGGAGAAGTCCTCGCCGGTTCCCATGGTGGAGCCGAGGATCGAGAGCTGCTTCCACCAGATCCGGTGCAGCGCCGCGGGCGGGTTCGGTCCGCTTGTGGCGCCGCACACGGTGATGCGGCCTCCGGGCGCCGCGACCTGGAGCGACGTCGCCCACGTCGCCTCGCCGACGTTCTCCACGACGACGTCGATGCCGTCGCCGTCGGTCGCCTCCTGCACCGCCGCCTTCACGTCTCCCGTCGCGTGGTTCACGGTCGCGTCCGCGCCGAGCTCGCGCGCCCGCTCGAGCTTGGCGTCGCTGGACGAGGTGACGAGCACCCGCGCTCCCAGCGCCTTCGCGATGGCGAGCGCGGCGGTCGAGACGCCGCCGCCGACGCCCCAGGCGAGGACCCACTCGCCCTCGCGCAGGCCCGCGCGCGTCACGAGCATGCGGTATGCGGTCTCGAAGACCAGCGGGAAGGCCGCCGCCTCCTCGAAGCTCAGGCTCTCGGGGATGGGGTGGACGTTCGTGGCGGGCACCGCGATGAGCTCCGCGTTCGTGCCGTCGCCGTGCTCGCCGATCACGTGGATCCGGCCGCCGCCGGCCTCGATCCCCGGGTTGATGACGACGCGCTCGCCGGGCTCGAGGCCGCTCACGCCCTCGCCGAGCGCCTCCACCACGCCTGCGCCGTCGGCGCCGAGGATCCGCGGCTTGGGAACCGACGGCAGGCCTTTGCGGATCCAGACGTCGAGATGGTTCAGGGCCGAGGCCCGCAGGCGGACGAGCACCTCGCCGGGGCCGGGCTCCGGATCGGGTGCCTCTTCCAGCACGAGCACCTCCGGCCCGCCGTCCTCGTGAATCCGAACCGCGCGCACCGCGGCAGACTATCCGCGTGAACGACGCGGAACTCCTCGCCCTCGCGCGTGAGCTCGGGCTCGACGCGATCGGCGCGGCGCGGGCCGAGCCGTACGCCGAGACCGAGCGCCACATCCGCGAGCAGCGCGACCGCGGGCTCTTCGCCGACATGCGCTTCACGATGGCCCGTCCCGAGGAGTCGTGCCATCCCGAGATGCTGCTCCCCGGCGCGCGCACCGTCGTCTCGGCGGCGCTCTGCTACTGGCTTCCCGAGCCGGAGCGCCCGGCGGGACACGGCCGGCTGCCGCGCTACACCTGGTTCGACGCCTACTCGCAGCTACGGGAGAAGCTCGACGAGCTGGGCCGGAGGCTCGGGGGCGCGTACCGCGTCCTCGTCGACGCGAACCAGCACGTCGACCGGGAAGCCGCGGCGAGGAGCGGCGTCGGCTTCTACGGCAAGAACACGCTCCTGATCACGCGCCGTCACGGCTCATGGGTCGTGCTCGGGACGCTCGTGACCGATACCGAGCTCGAGCCGACCCCTCCGCTCGACCTCGACTGCGGCGAGTGCCGGCTCTGCATCGACGCATGCCCGACCGGCGCGCTCGACGAGCCGGGCACGCTCGATTCGACTCGCTGCCTCTCCTACTGGACGCAGGCCGCGGCGCCGACGCCGGCCGAATACCGCGCGGAGCTCGGCGCGCAGGTCTACGGCTGCGACATCTGCCAGGACGTCTGCCCGTGGAACCGCGGAGTCGAGAAGCGCCGCGCGGGCGAGCCGCTCCCCGAGGGCGCGGCCCCGCACGTATCGCTCGTCGACTGGCTCCGCAGCGATCCGGACGAGCTCAGACGGCGTTTCGCGAGGCTCTATGTCCCACGCAACGACGGCCGCCGCCTCCGGCTCAACGCCCTGGTCGCGGCAGGCAACGTAGGTGGGCACGGCGAACGGGACGCCGTGAACGCGCACCTCGACGATCCCGACGAGACGACGCGGGAAATCGCAGCCTGGGCGGCCGCACGGCTCGAGGAGCGCGATGCCTAGGCGTCCGGGTCAGTGGCTGGTGCTGCTGCGGGCGGCCCTCGTGGTCGCCGCGGTCGTGGTCGTCGGCGTCACGGACTTCCCGTCGTCGTACGTCCCCTGGGCGTGGGCCGCCGTCGGCTTCTTCGCGGTGGTCACCGTGCTCTCGGCCGCGCTCTCGGCGACCGAGCTCGGGCGGGCGGCCCGCGTGCGTGCCAGAGCGCTCCTCATCGCCCTCGACGCCGTCGTCGCCGTCGGGTTCATCTCTGTGCTGTCGTACCAGACCGGAGAGCCGTACCGGGCTCTGTATCTCATCCCGATAGCAGAAGCTGCGTTGCGCTTCGGGCTCGTGGGGGGCCTCGTCAGCGGAGCCGTGATGACCGGCTCGACGATCGCGATCGACGCCATCGGCCCCGGACTGCAATGGCGGACGGCGTTCGCCCGCGTGCTCGTCGGCGTGCTGTCGGGTCTCGTCATCGGCCGGTTGCGCGACACGATCAACGCCGAGCGGAGCCGGGTCGAGGCGCGCGCGGCCGAGGCCGAACGGCTCCGCGACGAGCTCGGTCACCGGGTCGACGTCCTCGAGACCGCGAACCGCTGCGCCCGCGCCCTCGGCTCGTCGCTCGAGCTCGACGAGGCGTTCGGCGCGTTCATCCGCGAGCTGCGCGCGCTCGTCCCGTTCGAGCGGACGGCCATCGTCCTCCTCGAGGACGGGACCGCGACCACGATGGCCACGGCCGGCAGGGGCGCCGGAGAGGTCTTCCCGCCGGGGAACAGCGACCCGGTCGAGGGCTCGGTGCTGGAGCGCGTGCTCGGCGGGAAAATCGTCGTGCGCCGCGACCTCTCCCGGCGAGAGTTCCCATCCGACGACCGGCTGCTGGCCCTCGGCCTGCAGAGCGAGCTTGTCGCGCCGTTGCAGCTCGGCGCGCGCACGATCGGGATGATCGGCCTGTCGCGCGAGCGCATCGACGCCTTCAGCGAGGACGAGGTCGAGCTCGTCGCCCTGCTCGGCCGCCTCGTCGCGACCGCCGTGCAGAACATCCGCGCCTACGAGGCCGAGCGGAGGCGGGTCGAGGAGCTCGCGCGACTCTCGCAGCTCCGTGCCGACTTCGTCTCGCTCGTCTCCCACGAGCTGCGAAGCCCGATGGCGGCCGTGATCGGCGCCGCGAGGACGCTGCAGGACCGCTGGCGGATGCTGTCCGCGGCGCAGCGCGAGTCGTTCCTCGCGCTGATCGGCGACGAGACCTCACGGCTGGCCGCGCTCGTCGGGGACGTTCTCGACACCTCGCGGATCGAGGCGGGGACGTTCAGCTACCGGCTCGAGGAGGTCGAGCTCGGCCGGGTCGTCGACGAGGCGGTCGAGGCGGCCGCGCTCGCCCAGCAGGAGGTGCCGGTCGTCGTCTCCGTCCGCGGCGGGCTGCCGACGATTCGCGGCGACCGGGCACGGCTCCGGCAGGTGCTCGGGAACCTGATCGAGAACGCCGTGAAGTACTCGCCCGAGGGCGGCGAGGTGCGGGTTTCCGCCGTGACGGCGAACGGAGCGATTCGGATCGCGGTGCGTGACGCGGGCCCCGGGATCCCGCGCGATCAGCAGATCCGCATCTTCGAGAAGTTCGGCCGTGTGGACGTGCCGGGCGCATCGAAGCCCGGGACCGGGCTCGGTCTCTTCATCGCCCGTTCGATCGCGGAGGCCCACGGCGGCTCGCTCGACGTCAGCTCCGGCGTCGAGCCCGGCGCGACGTTCACGCTCACGCTGCCGGTGGGCGGCTAGCGGCCACCACGTCCGCCGGCGCCTCGGCTGCCGCATACAGGCGCCAGGTGTCCGGCACCCCCTTCAGCGCCCTCTCGCCCCGGTCCTCGAGTGCGAGGCCGGTGCCGGCGACGAGATCCTTGACCGTCTGCGAGACGAGAACCTCGCCGGGGCGGGCGGCCGCGGCGACACGAGCGCTGATCGACACCGCCAGCCCCGCGACCTTGCCGTCGTGGAGCTCGCACTCGCCGGTGTGGACGCCCGCGCGCAGTTCGAGGCCGAGCTCCCGCACGCCGTCGACGACCGCCTGCGCGCAGCGGATCGCGCGCGCCGGACCGTCGAAGGTGGCGAAGAACCCGTCGCCCGCGGTGTCCTGCTCCTCGCCGCGGAAGCGCCCCAGCTCCCGCCGGACGAGCGCATGGTGGCGCTCGAGGAGGTCGCGCCACGCACGGTCGCCGAGCTCGGCCGCACGCTCCGTCGAGGCGACGATGTCCGTGAAGAGCAGGGTCGCAAGGACGCTGTCCGGAACCTCCGGCTCCCGCTCGCCGCGCACGAAGCGCTCGATCTCGTCGGCGATGTCGTGGGAGAGAAAGAACGCGAAGTAGTCCGTGCCGGAGACCGGAGTGGAGCGCGAGCCGGGGATCTGGCGCGCCACCGCGAGAGCGGGTTCCTCTCCCACGCTGCCCCGTCGGTAGAGGACCAGCGTCGGCGCTCTGACGGCCGGCAGGACTTCGCTCAAGTCGTTCTCGAGGAAGGCGCGGTTCAGGGCATACGCGACGGCAGGGCTCGCCCCGAGACGTAGCTCGTTGGCGAACCACTCGCGGTCCTCCTCGCGCTCGTACAGCGTCGGGCAGCCGTGTCGCAGCAGCTCGTCGCTGTAGGCGCGCGTGCCCCAGCGCTCGCGGAGGTCCGCCAGCTCCTGCTGCGCTTGCGAAGAGTCGTCCGAGAAGTCGGGGCCGGGGTGGAACAACACGAGCGCCCGCACGCGCTCCGGGTAGCTCGCCGCGTAGAGCGCTGCCATGCCACTGCCCTCATGACCGCTGAAGACGACGGGGTTCGTCGAGCCGACGTCGTCGAGGACTGCCCGTAGATCGTCCATGCGCGTCTCGAGCGCAGCGAACTGCCCGCCGTGATCCGAGAGGCCGGTACCGCGCTTGTCGAAGAGGATCAGCCGGAACGACTGCGCGAGCCGCTCGTAGAACTCGCGGTAGTACGGCGACTCCCAGTGGAACACGAGGTTGGACATGTAGTCGGGGACGTAGACGAGGTCGGTGTCGCCGTCGCCCACGACGTGGTAGGCGATGGCTACTCCGCCGCTGCGGGCGTACCGGACGTCGAGCCCCACGAGCCGATCCTCGCGCAGATCATGCGTTTCGGCAACGGCTACGCCCGGACGCGCATGCGCTCGACGCCGAGCTCCTTCGCGAGCGACTTGGCGCGCGCGGCCATCGAGTGCCGCAGCTCGTCGGGCTCGAGGAGGACGGCTTCGCCTCGCATGGAGAGCACCTCGCTCTCGAGCCACTCGTCGCTCCCGACCGGCATCTCCTTCACCGCACCCCCGTCGGCCAGCGGCCGCGCGCCTCGCTCGATAGCCCAGCGCGCGATCTCCGCGCCATAGAGGAGCTTGGCGGTGCGGGCGTCGCGGAGGCGCGTCGGCTCGAATCCCTCTCGCGCCTCGAAGCGCTCCCGCGTCAGCTTCGCGCTTCGCATGCGGTCGAGCCGGAACGACCTTGCTCCGTCGCTCGTCCGGTCCCAGGTGTGGACGTACCAGTTCGGCAGCTGTCGCTCGAGCGAGTACGGCTCGACGAGGCGGGTCGAGGGCTTCGCGTCGGCTTCCTTCTGGTACTCGATCTCCACGAGCCGCCGCTCGCGCATGCCGCGGGCGAGCCGGGACACGAGGTCGACCTCCTCGATCGCCGCGTGTGGCTCGGGCGTGCGCGCCAGCTCGAACTGGCCGAAGGTCTCCTCGAGCTTCTTGCGCACGCGGGAAAGAGGCGTGTGCGCATCGGCGGCGATCATCGGCCCGACGTACTCGAGCGCGAGCCGGATCGCGCGCGCCTCGAGCGGCGTCAGCCGCGGCGCGGCGCGGAACGTGTCGCCCCACAGCTCCTTGTCGACGTGCACCGATCCGTTCTGCAGCTCGGCGTAGACCGTGTAGCAGCCGCCGCCGAAGTTGACGAGGTTGAGCAGTGACAGGTGCTCCTCGAGCTCCTCTGCGGGGATCGACGGGAAGCGCTCGAGCAGCTCGGACGCCGGGATCTCCGCTTCCCGTTCCTCGCCGCACGCAGCGAGGAGATACGCGAGCAGCGCCTGCAGCACGGCGAACCGCTCGGGCGCGACGGGACCGGCGGGGCGCTCGGCACCCCCGTCGGCGATCGCTGCGGGGGTCTCGCGCGCCGGCTTCGGCGACTCGCCCTCGTGGCGCTCGCGCACGCGACGCAGCGCGGTCGCGATGTCCCGCTTCAGCTCCGGCGGCTCGAGCGGCACCGCGCGGCCGTTCTGTCGCAGCACCCACGACGAAAGCTGGGGGATGGAGGAGTAGTCCGTGACGAAGACGCCGTCCTCGAGCCGTCCCGTCGCGCCGTAGGCGCGCTTCACCCACCAGGCCGTGTCGCCGCGCACCTCGATCCGCGCCGTGCCCACGCTGTCGCCGATCTGCCACGGCGGCCTGCCGCGGTAGAGCTCGACGTCGAAGTCGGTCGGGGCGCGGAAGTCCCGCTCCCGGCGCGTCGCGAACTTGATGTCCCCCCGGATCCGCGAAACCCGGAATGTGCGGATCTCGTCGCGGTCGAGGTCGTGCCCGACGACGTACCAGAGCCCGTTGTCGTGCAGGAGCGCGTACGGGTTGAGCGCTCGCTCGCTCGTCTCGTCGCGGGAGATCGACCAGTACTCGAAGCGCACGGTGCGCTGCTTGGAGATCGCGTTCTCGAGCTTCGCCAGGCGGCCGGGCGTCTCCGGCGAGTAGTCGGGGTCGAGCACCTCGACGCGGCTCGCCGTCTCGGTCCGAGCCTCGACGAAGCCGGGCCGCCCGAGCGCGAGGTTCTGGAGGGCGAGCCGCAGCGGCTCCGCGTAGGCGAACTTCCCCTCGAGGAGGTAGAACGCCGTCTGGAGCGCGGCGAGCTCCTCGTCCTCGAGCTCGAGCTGGGGGAGGAAGTACTGCTCCGAGCGGAGCGTGTACAGCTCCTCGCCGGTGAACTCGTCGCGCTGCGACTGCAGCGGAACGCCGAGCGAGAGCAGCTCGGCCCGGTCAGAGTAGAAGCGCCGAGCGAACGCCTCGTCCGACATCTCGGAGTAGCCCTCGACGTTGGACTTGACATCGCGAGCGGTGAGCGCCCGGCGCTCCGCCATCAGAAACGCGACGAGCGAGAGCTGCCGGATCAGCTTGTCCGTGTCGTGCGACATCCGCGCCGGACACTACAGCCGTATGGCTGTGGATCGCACCTGTGGATAACCATGGAAGTCGCCGACTTCATGGTTGTTAGAGGTGCTTCGCGCAGCCGAGGGCGGCTTCGGCTGCGCTCCGCGCTGGAAAGGCCGGCTCGCTTCTTCTCGGGTCGGCACAACTCGTTCGTGAGCGGCCGCGCGCGGCCCTGCGGGCCGGGACCGGCAGCGCTCGCGTCGGCGCAGCCGCCGTCAGGCCGCAGCGCGAGTCTCGAGGTGCTGGTGTGACGGGCAGTAGTCGCGCTCCGGCAGAGGCGTCCGCTGGCACGGCTTGCCCTTGCGCGTCGTCGCCCGACAGCGGGCCACGCCGCCGTCGAGCAGCCCGGACTCGATCTGCTCCTCGATGAAGTCGACCGCGGCCTTCACGCCCTGCTGCACCGCCCACGCGACCTGGGCCTGCGCGGTGATCGGGAAGTGGCGCCGGACGTCCTGGAACAGCGCCCGCTCGGGCTTCGCGAAGTAGAGAGGATCAGACGCGAGGCGTTCCATCGTCTGCTCGCACGCCATGAGCACGGCGCGGCGCGACTCCAGCTGCGTCTCCCGGTCGGCGTACGGGTCGATCATGTCCTTTACGGACCGGTAAATGGCCCGTGAGTATTGATACATGCACTGCTGCAGCTGGGCGGTTCTCTCTTCGATCACTGGTGTCTACATCTCCTCTTACAGACCCGGAAGGCCTTGTCCGAAGCCGGTTCCCGGCCGTCTCCCCTCAGGCCGTGACCTCGATCCTACATCGTACCTAGGGGTGTTACAAAGTCGCCGGATTCGTTGTCCTGTGAGCAAACGGTAGGCTCAGGCGCGGTGGCGGTCCACGGCGTCGTCCCGGCCGACCGCGCGACGGCCGAAACCGGCGAGCCAGAGGATCGCCAGTAGGAGCCCGACGATCCCGACCGGGATGCCGACCCACGGGACGATGAAGAGGAACATGATCCCGACGAGGATGAACGCGATCGCTACGCCGATCATGTGGCTCGCGTCCCCGTCCTTCCGAAACGGGAAACGTCCGCCGCGTCAGGCCTGGAGGACGACGAGCCGCTCCTCGGTCATCTCGCGGATCGTGTAGGCCGGGCCTTCCTTCGTGTTGCCCGAGCCCTTGATTCCTCCGTAGGGCATCTGGTCGGCCCGGAAGGTCGGCGCTTCGTTGACCGTGACGCCGCCGAACTCGAGCGCCTCGGCCGCTGCGAGCGCCGTGGAGATCGAGGCTGTGAAGATCCCCGCCTGCAGCCCGAACTCCGTCGCGTTCGCCCGCTCGTACGCCTCGGGGAGCGAGTCGACCGCATTGACGACGCACACCGGGCCGAAGACCTCGTCGCAGACGACCCGCGCGGTCTCCGGAGCCTCCCCGAGCACGATCGGCCCGAGGGGATCGGCGCCGGCCGAGCCGGCCAGCAGCGTCGCGCCTGCAGCCTCGGCTTCCTCGACCCACGACGCGACGCGCGTGCGCGAGTCCTCGTCGATCACCGGCCCGACGTCGGTCGCGTCATCCGCCGGGTCGCCGACGACGAGCGCCTCGACCTTGCGGAGGAAGCGCTCGAGGAAGCCGTCGAGGGCGGGCCGCTCGACGTAGATCCGCTGGACGGAGATGCAGCTCTGGCCGGCGAAGGAGAAGGCGTTCGCGGCGAGCTTCGACGCCGCGAGGTCGAGGTCGGCGTCCGCCGCCACCACGACCGGAGTCGAGTTGCCGAGCTCGAGCCGGACGCGCTTCTTCGCCGCCCGCTCGGCGATTCCCCAACCGACGCCGCTCGAGCCGGTGAAGGTGATCATCCGGACGCGCTCGTCCTCGACGAGGACGTCGCCGATCTCGCCGGACGGTCCGACGAGGACGTTGAGCCACCCCGCGGGGAGTCCCGCTTCCTGCTCGAGCTCGGCGAGCAGGAGCGCCGAGAGCGGTGTCTGGCTCGCCGGCTTGAGCACGACCGGGCAGCCGGCTGCGAGCGCCGGAGCGAGCTTGTGCGCAACGAGGTTGCACGGGAAGTTGAACGGCGAGATGGCGCCGACGACGCCGATCGGTCGCCGCAGCGTGAACGCGATCTTCCCCTCACCGGCCTCGGACGCGGCCATCGGCACGACGTCTCCGGCGAGTTTCCGCGCTTCGACCGCCGCGAACGTGTAGGTCGACACGGCGCGCGAGGCCTCGACGCGCGCGGTGCGGATCGGCTTCCCCGCCTCGGCAGAGATCGTTCGCGCCATGTCCTCGTGCCGCTCGCGCAGGAGATCCGCGACGCGGTCGAGGATGGCCGCCCGCTCGTGCGCGGGCAGCGGCGAGTCGAGCACCCGCGCTGCCGCGTCGACCGCTTGACGGGCCTCGCCTGCGCCTGCCTTCGCGACCCTACCGACGACGTCGCCGGAGTACGGCGAGCGGACGTCGACCGAGTCGCCGGTCTCGATCCAGGCTCCGTCCAGAAGGAGCTTGTGCACGTCTGTGGTCGTCGCCATATGCTCGCCTCGTGCTCAGCCGTGACCATATCGGTCGGTACGTGACGAGCGAAGTCGTCGTCGACGGCGAGCGCTGGCCCGGCTTCTCCGACACGATCGACCATCGGGAAGGACTCGTCCTCGTCGACACGGGGATGATCGACTCGACGCCGGAGCTCGACGAGCAATGGCACCCGACTCCGCATCCGCTGCCGGAGGAGGTCGTCCGCCGCGTCGCGGTCGTCGTCAACACGCACCTGCACTTCGACCACTGCGGCGGCAACCGGCTCTTCCCCGGCATCCCGATCCACGTGCAACGGCGCGAGCTCGCCGATGCGCGCACGCAGGACGACTACACGGTGCGCGAGTGGGTCGACTTTCCCGGTGCGACGTACGTCGAGCACGACGGGGAGGCGGAGATCCTGCCGGGCGTGCGGCTCCTACCGGCTCCCGGCCACAGCGCCGGGCACCAGATCGTCGTCGTGGACACCGACGAGGGCCCGGTCGTCCTCGGCGGCGACGTCGGCTACTCCTTCGCGGAGGTGGGTCAGGGCGACACGCCGGGCAAGCGGCTCGTTCTCGAGCTCGCAGCGCCGACGTACCTTGGGCACGTCACCGAGCCGCGCGTGCCGCGCCGTCGCGACTAGCGGCTATTCGTCCGGGAGCCGCGCGGTGAGGGCGGCGAGGATCTTGTCCTGGATGGACGGCACGTCGCGCATGAGTGACTTGAAGGCGGACGCCGTAAGGACCAGGACGCGTGACGGCCCCCGCGTCCGCACGGTCGCCGTCCGCGGGCCGCCCCTGACGAGGGCGATCTCGCCGACGAAGTCGCCCGGGCCGAGCTCGTTGACGACGCGGCCCTTGCGGACGACGTCGGCCTCTCCCTCGACGAGGACGATGAACTCCCAGCCCGCTGCGCCCTCGCGCGTGAGGTTCCGGGCGGCCGGCAGGTCGAGCTCGTCCGCGACCGCGGCGATCTGCCCGAGCTCGTTCTTCGAGCAGCGCTCGAAGAGCGGGACACGCTTGAGGAGCTCGATCTTGGCGTTCTTGCGCAGCATCGACAGCGATACAGTCTGTTGCATGGCCCAATCCGGTGCAACAGCAAGGACCGGGGCACTGATCGTCGACGCCGTCCGCAGCCCGATCGGGAGGAAGAACGGGACGCTCTCGCACATCAGGGGGGACGAGGTCTCGGCGCAGGTCGTGAACACCCTCATCGGGCGGAACGGCGTCGATCCCGGCGAGGTCGAGGACGTGCAGTGGGGCTGCGTCTCGCAGGTCGACGAGCAGGCGTGGAACATCGGGCGAAACGTGGCGCTGACCGCTGGGTGGCCGGTCTCCGTCGCCGGCACGACCGTCGACCGCCAGTGCGGCTCCTCGATGCAGACGAACTTCAACGCGGCGGCAGCCGTCTGGTCGGGGCAGCTCGACCTCGTCGTCTCGGGCGGCGTCGAGATGATGTCGCGCGTCCCGATGGGCTCGAACCACGGCTCGATGTCCCCGCTCGTGTGGGAGCGGCACGAGATCGTGATGCAGGGGATCTCGGCCGAGGAGATTGCAAAGCAGTGGGGGCAGACGCGGGAGGAGCTCGACCGGATCAGCTTCGAGTCGCACATGCGCGCGGCGCGCGCGATCGACGAGGGCCGCTTCGAGCGTGAGATCGTGCCGATCGAGCTCGACGTGCCCGAGCCGGACGAGTCCGGCGGCGCCGCGACTGTCACCCGTGTCCGCTTCGCCGTGGACGAGGCGGTGCGGCGCGAGACGACGCTCGAGAAGATGGCGTCGCTCCAGCCGGCGTTCATCCCGGACGGCGTCGTGACCGCCGGGAACTCGTCCCAGATCGTCGACGGCTCCGCGGCTGTGCTCGTCGCCTCAGAGGCGAAGGCGTCGGAGCTCGGCCTCGAGCCGCGGGCGCGCTTCGTCTCGTTCGGAGTAGTCGGCGTCGACCCGCACCTGATGCTGCACGGGAACCCGGAGGCGTCGGCGAAGGCGCTCGCGAAGGCCGGCCTGACGTGGGACGACATCGACGTGATCGAGGTGAACGAGGCGTTCGCGTCGGTGGTGGCGCAGTTCCTCGCCGACACGGGTCTGCAGGAGCGCTACGAGGCGGGCGACGTGAACCCGAACGGCGGCGGCATCTCGCTCGGCCACCCGCTGGGTGCGACCGGAGCCCGGATCACGGCCACGCTGGTGTCCGAGCTTGAGCGCCGCAGCGCCCGCTACGGGCTGGCGACGATGTGCATCGGCTTCGGCCAGGCCATCGCGGCGGTCATCGAGCGGGTCTAGCCGCCGGCGACAGGCGTGGCGGCACTCCAGGCCGAGCTAGAGGCCGTCGTGTCGGCCGGTGTTCCCGGGGCCGTCGTGGTCTCCACCGGACCCGGCGGCCGAGTCGAGGCAGCGGCCGGTCTCGCCGACGTCTCGACAGGCGGGCCGCTCACGGCCGGACACCGGTTCCGCATCGGCAGCGTCACGAAGATCTTCGTGGCCGCGCTCGTCCTCCAGCTCGTCGCCGACGGCACGCTCGACCTCGACGCGGTCGCGGAGCCGTTCCTCGAGGACGTCACGATCCGGCAGCTCCTGAATCACACGAGCGGGCTCGACGACTTCGACATCGACCACGCGACGTTCTGGGAGCCCTACCGCAAGGACCCCGACCATCGCTGGGAGCTCGAGGCCCGTGACGAGCTCCCGCTGGTCCTGGCGAAGCCGCGCCTGTTTTCGCCGGGCGAGGGATGGGCTTACCACGGGAGCAATTACCTCGCTCTGCGACTGGTCGTCGAGCAGGCGACCGGCGTGCCGCTCCGCGACGCGCTTCGGCGGCGCGTCTTCGAACCGCTCGGCCTGGAGAAGACCGATCTCGTCGAAGGACCGCTTGCCGGCGAGTGCGCCCACGGTTACCTCGCGCCGGACAACCCAATCCTCCCCGGCGGGCCGGGCCCGGTGGACGTCACGGGGATCGACGTCCCGTTCCATCGTGCAGGCGGCGGTGTCGTCTCGACCGCCGGCGACGTGGCGACGCTGCTCCGCGCGCTGCTCGGCGGCGACCTCCTCCCCGACCGGCTGCGCCGGGAGATGCTCGACGCCGTCGAGTCCGACTGGGAGGAGACCGACCGTTACGGGCTCGGCATCGGCGAGATAACGGCGCTGATGGGACGCCAGACCTCGACCTGCGGCGCCGCCTGGGGTCACCTCGGCTTCTCCCTCGGCTACGTCGCGATCGCGCTCTCGAGTGAGGACGGCGAGCGCCAGGTCGTGATCTGCGCGAACGGACACCCGCCCGAAGGTGACACGGACACGTTCCTGGACGCACTCGGGAGACTTGCCTGGGACTGCTACTGCACGTGAGGTCTCAGTCGTGCCGTGCGAGCCAGTCGCCCACGACCTGCATGTAGCGCTCGCGTTCCTCGACGTGCGGCATGTGCGACGACTCCTCGAAGCAGGTCCACTCCGAGCCGCGGATCCCGGCCAGCAGCGGCTCCTGCAACGCGGGGGTCGCCTCGTCGTGGCGGCCGGAGACGAGGAGCGTCGGCACGCCGATCTCGTGTAGGCGATCCTTGGCCTGCCAGTCCTTGATCGATCCGATTACGTGGAATTCGCTCGGGCCGTTCATCGTGTGGTAGACGGTCGGGTCGCGCTCGATCCAGGCGAATGCCTCCGCCACCTCGGGGGGCCATTCGATGCGGCAAACATGACGCCCGTAGAACACGAGGCACGCTTCCATGTACTCGGGATCGTCCGTCGCGCCCGCCTCCTCGTGGCGGCGGAGTGTGGCCTCGACGCCCGGCGGAAGCTCGGTGCGTAGCCGGTTCGCCTCGGCGACGAAGTCGGGGAACGAGGCCGCCGTGTTCGCGAGGACGAGCGCGCGCAGCCCGGGGGGCTGTGTGAGCGCGTATTCCTGGGCGAGGAATCCACCCCACGACTGGCCGAGGACGTGGTGGCGGCCGGCGATGCCGAGCGCGTCGACGAGGTTGTGCAGCTCCCGGACGAAGAGGTCGACCGTCCAGAAGTCGGCCCCGCGATCCGGGTAGTGCGTGCTGCGGCCGTTGCCGAGCTGGTCGTAGTGGACGACGGCCCGCCCCTCGGCGAGGTCGGCGAGCGAGAGGAGATAGTCGTGGCTGGCACCCGGCCCGCCGTGGAGGACGACGAGCGGCGCGGGCGCGCCGGAGTCGCCGGGGCGCAGCTCGCCCGTCACCCGGTACCACGTCTCCGCCTCCTCGTCGTCGAGCGGGAAGGTGACGGTGCCCTCGCGTACGTCCACGGGGCGACTCTACGCTCCGACGAGTGAGGGGAGAACCGCGGCTGCGCCGCGCACACGTCGCGCTTGCGCTCACCTTTGTCGCGTTCGGGGTCGTCGACGGCTCGTGGTCGGCTCGCCTGCCCGCGCTGAAGCAGCGCCTGTCGCTCGACAGCGGCGAGCTCGGCCTGGTCGCGTTCGCGCTGACCGGCGCGGCGACGGCCGTGCTCCCGCTCGCCGGCTTCCTCGCATCCCGCTTCGGCACACGGGCGCCCGCCGCGCTCGGACTCTTCGTGGCCAGCGGAGCGCTCGCGGCCGCGGCGTTCGCGCCGGGCGAGGCGTCGCTTGCCGCTGCGGCGGCCGGAATCGGAGCCGGTTTCGGCGTCGTCGACGTTGCGGCGAACGCGCACGGCGTCGTCCTCGAGCGGCGCCTCGGCCGCCACGTCCTCTCGGCTCTTCACGGGATGTGGAGCCTCGGACTGCTCGCGGGGTCCGGGATCGGGGCAGGCGCAGCCGCCGCGGCGGTCGGCATCCGCGGCCAGTTTCCGGCCGTGGCGGCAGCCGTGGCAGCCCTCGCCGTGCTCGTTGTGCCACAGCTCCTACGGGCAGAAGATGCGGGCGCTGCGAGGTTCGCTCTGCCTCGGGGCGAGGCGGCGTTGCCGGCGCTCCTCATGTTCTGCTCGATGTTCGTCGAGTCGGCCACGATGAGCTGGAGCGCCGTCTTCCTCGCCGGTCCGGCGCATGCCAGCGGCGCGGTCGCGGCCGCGGGAATCGTCGCCTTCTCGGTCGCGATGGCGCTCTCCCGCTTCGTCGGCGACAGACTGCTCGCGCGCTGGGGCGTCGCCGGCCTTGCCCAGCGAGGCGGCGCCGTGGCCTGCCTGGGAATCGGAGTGGCGCTCGCCGCGCGCACGCCGGCGGCCGGCCTTGCGGGTTTCGCGCTCGTCGGAGCGGGATCGGCCGTGCTCGTCCCGGCGATCTTCCGCGTCGCGGGCTCGAGCTCGCGCACCTCGGCGGCGGCGGGCATCGCCGCCGTGGCGACCGCGGGTTACACCGGCGGGGTGATCAATGGCCCCGCGATCGGCTTCCTCGCCCGCGGCGTGGGTCTGACCGGCGCGCTTGGCCTCGTCGGCGCAGCGGCTCTCGTGATCGCGCTCCTCGGCTCGCGTCTAGTCTCCACGCCGTGAAGGTGGGCGTCGTGGGGCTCGGGACGATGGGCGCGGGGATCGCGCAGCTCGCCGTCGAGGCCGGGCTCGAGACGGTCGGGCGGGAGGTGACGGACGAGCTCGGCGAGAAGGCGCGGGGCAGGATCGAGCACTTCCTCTCGCGCAAGGTCGAGAAGGGCCAGATCGACTCGTTCGACGGCGGCCTCCTCAGCCTCACGACCGATGTCGCCGACCTCGCCGGCTGCGACGTCGTGATCGAGGCGATCGTGGAGGAGCTCGGCCCGAAGCGAGAGCTCTTCGCCGAGCTCGAGCGGGTCTGCCGTCCGGATGCCGTCCTCGCGACCAACACCTCCGCGCTCTCGGTGACCGAGATTGCCGGCGCGACCACGACGCCCCACCGCGTCGTCGGGATGCACTTCTTCAACCCGGCACCGCTCATGCCGCTCGTGGAGATCGTTCGCGCGGAGCTGACGTCGGACGAGGCGTTCGACGCGGCGTACGCGCTCGGCGAGCGGCTCGGCAAGCATCCGATCCGCTGCCACGACACGCCGGGCTTCGTCGTCAACCGGATCCTGATCCCGCTCCTGAACGACTGCGTCCGCGTGCTCGACGAGGCGCGGGTGACGCCGGCCGACCTCGACGCCGGGATGAAGCACGGCGCCGGCTGGCCGATGGGCCCGTGCGAGCTGGTCGACCTCGTGGGCATCGACGTCCACGTGCACGCGAGCGAAGCGCTCTGGGAGAAGCTCAGGGAGCCGCGGATGGCGCCGCCCGCGCGCCTCGTCGCGATGGCAAATGCGGGACTCCTCGGCCGCAAGTCCGGCCGCGGCTTCTACGAGTACGGCGACTAGCTACGCCGCGAGGCGAATGTCGAGCTGGGCCTGCCGTCCAGGGTCCGGCGGCGTATCGGAGCGTTCGAGCAGGAGCTCGAGACTGAGCGCCTGCACGACGGCGGCCGACGCGTGCGAGAGGACCTGCATGGAGGCCTCCTCGGCGACGCCGCTCGCGCGCAGCGCCGCGGCAAGCGCTTCGACCTGTGCGGCGAGCCGGTCGGCCCGCTGCTGCAGGCGGTCGTCTGTCATGGCAACGGAGCTTCGCCCAGCGGTCGGACGTTCCTGCCCGCGCGGAGTACCCTGGGAGCGCCAATGCGGCGGATTCTGCTCAGATGCGCGTGTGTCGCGGTGCTCACGTTGTCCGGCGCGATGTCCGCGGGTGCCCGCGGAGACGCGAAGTCCGGCTTCCTCGTCGTGCGCAAGGCGGCGGCTGACGGCGGTGTCAACGGCCGTCCGGTCGTCACGGTCGTCGTGGAGGGCTTCGTCCTCGGACGCGTCACCCAGCAGGCGCTCGTCGACGTCTACCAGCTGCCTTCCGCGGCCGGTGGAGGAACTCCTCAGGCCGCGGGATCGGACGTGTCCCACCACGCCGTGCGCTGGCATCGTTTCAACGGGACGGAGTACAGCGGCAGCGGGTTCCGCTTCCGGGCGACCGGCGGCGCGTACCGCGTGGTGGTGCGCGGCGCGGGCGTCTACCTCTTTGCCGGCGGCCACGGCAGCGTCACGCTCCGCGGCTCCTCGGTCTATCCCGGCTCGGACGGCGCCTACTCGATCGACGGCCGTCGCTTCCGGTCCTTGCCGCCGCATCCCCTGACGCGCGCGATCGGCGGTGGCTGAGCCGGATGGCCCGCGAGACGCAGTCGATCCTCGTCGTCGAGGACGAGCAGGCCATCGCCTCGTTCGTCGCCGCCTACCTCCGCAAGGACGGCTTCGACGTCCGGATGACGGCCAGTGGCCGCGAGGCCCTGGCCATCGTCGGCTCGGAGCCCCCGTCGCTCGTCGTGCTCGACCTGATGCTCCCGGACCTCGACGGGATGGAGGTCTGCAGGCGCATCCGCGAGGCGAGCTCGTTGCCGGTGCTCATGCTCACCGCCCGCGACGACGACCTCGACAAGATCGCGGGTCTCGAGATGGGGGCCGACGACTATCTCACCAAGCCGTTCAATCCGCGCGAGCTCGTGGCACGGGTGCGCGCGATCCTGCGCCGGGGCGGCGCGCGCACGCGCCCGGACGCGGGGGTCCTCCGCCACGGCGACATCGTGCTCGACGCCGGCAGGCGCGAGTGCCGCGTGGGTGATCGCGAGATCCGCCTCGCGCCGAAGGAGTTCGACCTGCTGTGGGAGCTCCTCGACCACCACGGCTTCGTCCTCACGCGCGACCAGCTGCTCGAGCGCGTCTGGGGCTACACGTTCGCGGGCGACACGCGGACGGTCGACGTCCACGTCCGCCAGCTGAGGCGGAAGCTCGGCGAAGACGCGCCGATCGTCACGGTCTGGGGGATCGGCTACAAGGCCGCCCCGGCGCGCGACGCCGCCGGCTAGGCGGGCTCACGTGCTCAGGTCACTGCGCTTCCGGCTCCCCGCGCTGTTCCTGCTCGGCATCGTGCTCGCGGGCGTCGTCGCGACGCTCCTCGCCGTCCGCTTCTTCCAGGGCTACACCCGCAAGCATGCAGCGACGGAGCTCCGAGCCGAGTCGGCAGGGCTTGCGCGGCTCTACGAGGGCCAGGCCGGAATCGGCCACGTCTCGCTGCGGAACCTCGAGCTCCCGCTCGGTGGGGACAAGGTCTTCTGGGTTCCGGCGGTGCCCGGCGCGTCGCTGCTCGCGGGCCCGCTCCCGCAGCTCGCGAGCAGCGCCGTGCCGCTTTCCGACCTGCTCGCCGGCAAGGAGCCGGCGTTCGACCTCCACGTCCGCAGCGGAGCGTACTACGGCGTCGGCCAGGTCGTCGAGCTGGCCGGCGTCCCCGTCGGCGCACTCGTCGTCGCCAAGCCGCAATCGGCGTTGCGGAGCCGCTGGCTCCAGCTCGTGTGGGAGCTCGCGCTCGCGTTCGGGATCGGGATTCCGGTCGCGGGCGCCCTCGTCGTCTACTTCTCGCGGCGGATCGCGCGGCCGCTCGAGGCGCTGACGGCCGCGGCGGACGAGGTCGCCGGCGGGCACTACGACGTCGCGCTACCCGAGCGCACGGGAGGCAGCGAGGTCGAGCACCTCGCGGCGCGCTTCGGCGAGATGGCCGCTCGCATCGCGGAGTCGGAGGAGCTCTCGCGCCACTTCCTCATGTCCGTGTCCCACGAGCTCCGGACGCCCCTGACGGCCATCCGTGGCCACGTGGCGGCTCTCCGGGAGGGCGTCCTCGACGACGAGGACGCGCGCCGCCGGTCGCTCGAGGTGATCGCCGAGGAGGCGCTGCGGCTCGAACGCCTCGTGGGCGACGTCCTCGACCTCGCGAAGCTCGACGCGCGCCGCTTCGCGCTGCTGCGCGAGGAGGTCGACATGCGGGCGCTCTGCGAGCGCGCCTATGCGACATTCGCCGAGGAAGCGCGGGCCCGAGGGATCGAGTACGAGCTGGAGCTCGGCGAGGGAGCGGTGCTCGTCACGGACGGTGACCGCGTGCTGCAGATCGTCTCGAACCTGATCGCGAACGCGCTCCACTGGACGCCCGCGGGAGGGCGCGTGGATCTCGGTCTCGGCGCCGCGAACGGCGAGGTCTCGGTGGCGGTTGCGGACACGGGACCGGGGATCGCGCCACAGGAGCGCGAGCGGATCTTCCGGCCGTTCTGGTCGGGGGACACGGGAGGTACCGGCCTCGGCCTGACGATCGCGAGGGAGCTCGCCTTCGCGCTCGGCGGACGGCTCGAGCTCGACAGCGAGCCCGGCCGCGGGAGCCGGTTCGTCCTCGTGCTGCCGGTCTCGACTGAGACGCTCTAGCCGGCCTGGCGGTCTTCGAGGCGGTAGACCACCGCGCTGTCGCGCTTCAGTCCCTCCTCGAGCCGTCCGAGCCGTTCTTCGACGCTGCGCCAGCCGGAGGCGATGAGATCGACGAGCAGCGCGAGGTCGTCGACGCGGGCGTGGCGCTCGGCGAGGAGGTCGCCCTCGATCCGCTCGAGCCGGCGGATGACCTGGTTCGTGAGGCCCCGCACCTCGGCGAGATGGCGCGCGCTCGGCCGGAAGTGCTGGCGCAGGCCGTCCTGGATCGCCTCGGGGAGTCCTGCCTCGAACCGGGCCGTCGTGGCTGCCAGGGTCTCGACGGCGTTCCGTGCACGGTGCAACGCCGCGTCGAACGCGGCGGGATCCGTTCGGCCCGTCGCAGCGTCCTCGATGCGCTGCTGGGCGCGCGCGATCGCGTCCATGTCCACGGAGCCGACGGTACAACTGCCGTCGGATGGACCTCTCGGAGCTCGACTACGAGCTGCCGCCGGAGCTGATCGCGCAGCACCCGGCCGAACGCCGCGACGCTTCGCGGCTTCTCGTCTACGAGCGCGCGACCGGTGTTGTTCGTCATCGAACCTTCGCGGAGCTGCCGGACGAGCTGCGGGGCGATCTCGTCGTCGTCAACGACACGAAGGTCGTGCCGGCGCGGATCCCGATCTCCTCGCCGCGCGGCGAGGTGCTCCTGCTCGAGCGGCGCGGGGACGGGACGTGGGAGGCGCTCGCGCGACCGACGCGGCGGCTGCGGGCGGGACGGAGGTACGGGCCGGTCGAGCTGCTCGAGCACCTCGGCGAAGGCCGCTGGCATCTCAGGCTTGGCGGCGAGCCGGCGGGAGAGACGCCGCTGCCGCCGTACATCACCGAGCCGCTCGGAGATCCGTCCCGCTACCAGACCGTCTACGCGCGCGAGCCCGGCTCGGCGGCGGCGCCGACCGCGGGCCTCCACTTCACGCCGGAGCTCCTCGCGCTGCTCGACCCCGTGCGGGTCACGCTGCACGTCGGGCTCGACACGTTCCGGCCGGTGACCGAGGAGACGCTCGACGAGCACCGGATCCACGGCGAGCGCTACGAGGTCGATCCGGGTGCGTGGGAGCGGATCCGGGCGGCCGATCGCGTGCTCGCCGTCGGTACGACGACGGTGCGCGTGCTCGAGACCCTCGCGCGCGGCGGGCCGGTCGCCGGGCGCACGGAGCTGTTCATCACACCCGGGTTCGAGTTCCGGCGCGTCGACGCCCTCCTGACGAACTTCCACCTGCCGCGCTCGACGCTCCTCGCGCTCGTGATGGCGTTCGCGGGAGTGGAGGAGACGCGTCGGCTCTACCGGCTCGCCGTGGAGGAGAAGTACCGCTTCTACTCCTTCGGCGATGCAATGCTCCTGCTCTGATGTACGACCACGTCACGATCCGCGTCTCCGACCTCGGCGCGTCCGAGCGCTTCTATTCGACGGTGCTCGATCGCGAGCCGGTCGGCGAGGCATATCGGGAGTGGGACGACTTCTCGATCGGGCAGGCGGGCGACGGTGAGGCCGTCACGCGGCACCTGCACGTGGCGTTCGCGGCCTCGTCACAGGAGGAGGTCGACGCCTTCTGGCGGCGTGGCGTGGACGCCGGGTGCGAGAGCGACGGCGATCCCGGGCTCCGGCCCCACTACCACCCGGACTACTACGGCGCCTTCCTCCTCGACCCCGACGGAAACAGCGTCGAATCCTGCACCGGGTTCCGGAAGGGCGGCGACGCGCCGATCGACCACCTCTGGATCGGCGTCGGCGACCTCGGGGAGAGCCTGCGCTTCTGGCAGGCGGTCGCGCCGGTGCTCGGCCTCGGGATCAGCGACATGCACGAGGACCACTTCCACGTGTACGCCGCCGGCAGGTCGTCTGCACTCGTCGCGGACGGGCGGCCGCCGACGGAGAACGTCCATCTCGCCTTCCCGGTGCCGGACGACGAGACCGTCGCCGAGTTCCACCGGGTCGCGACCGCGGCCGGCTACCGCGACAACGGCGGACCGGGAGAGCGGCCGGAGTACCACGCCGGCTACGTCGGGGCCTTCGTCCTCGATCCGGACGGGAACAACGTCGAGGCGGTGAACCACAACCGATGAGGCCGCGGAGCGCGAACGAGTGGCGCGACTTCTGGCGGGACGGCGGCGAACGGGAGCTGCACGCACATCTGGAGGAGTTCGCCCCGCACTCGGTGCGGATCGCGACCCTGCTCGGCAGCAACGCGCCGCAGCGCGCTCTCGTGGCCGAGCTCGGCCGCATCCGCGCCCACGAGCTCGGGACGGCGCCGGACCCCGAACGCGACGCAGAGCTCGCCGAGCGGATCTACGGCTGGTTCGAGAGTGCGTCCGTGGCCCGCTCGAACGCCTCGCGGACGTCCGCCTCGAGCAGCTCGATCAGCGATGTGTCGCGCAGCGTCGCCCAGACGAACTCGCGCGAGCCGCACCGGCGCACGTAGGGGTCGTCGAGGATCTCTCCGAGGTGCCGTCCGCGCCGGTGCTCGCGGCGGATGTACGAGAGGAGACGCTCCTCCCGGAACGGACGCCGGGCGGAGAAGAAGTAGGGCGTTCCTCCAAGCGGTCCCGAGTTCGCCATCGCACTCCGATGCTAGCCACAGCCCACTGAACGACGACGGCGCCCGTCTACGCTCGTCCCGTGAGCGAAACCTTCACCGTCAGGGCCCGGGAGGGAGCAGCGCGGGCCGGAATCCTCCGCACGGCGCACGGCGAGGTGCGGACGCCGGCGTTCATGCCGGTCGGGACGAAGGCGACCGTGAAGACCGTCGATCCGGACGAGCTGAGGACGCTCGGCGCGGGGATCGTGCTCGGGAACGCTTACCACCTCCATTTCCGCCCCGGGGAGGAGCTGATCGCCGAGCTGGGCGGGCTTCACGCCTTCATGGGCTGGGACGGCGCGATCCTCACCGACTCGGGAGGCTTCCAGGTCTTCTCGCTGCGCGACACCCTCCTCGGGACCGACGACGACGGCGTCACGTTCCGCTCGGTCTACGACGGCAAGGCGGAGCGCTTCACGCCGGAGCTCGCCGCGCGCGTGCAGGAGCTGCTCGGCTCCGACATCGCCATGTGCCTCGACATCTGCTCGCCCGCCGACGCGTCGCGCGCCGAGCTGGAAGACGCGGTGCGCCGCACGACCACGTGGGCGGAGCGCCAGCGCGACCTGCCGCGTGCACCGGGCCAGCTCCGCTTCGCGATCACGCAGGGCGGGCTCGACGAGGAGCTGAGGCGCCGCTCGTCGGAGGAGCTCGTCGTGCTCGGCTTCGACGGCTACGCGATCGGCGGTCTCAGCGTGGGGGAGCACCGTGAGCCCATGTTCGAGGCAACCACCGCGGCTGCGGCCATGCTCCCCGAGGACAAGCCCCGCTACTTCATGGGGATCGGCGACCCCGAGGGCGTGCTCGAGGTGATCGCCCGCGGCGTCGACATGTTCGACTGCGTCCTGCCGACCCGCACCGCGCGCACCGGCAGCGCCCTGACGGGCGAGGGCAGGCTCAACCTCCGCAACGCCCGCTTCGCGCGCGACGACAGCCCGCTCGAGGAGGGCTGCCCGTGTCCCGCCTGCACCCGCTTCAGCCGGGCCTACATCCGGCACCTCGTCAACCAGCAGGAGATCCTCGGATTGCGGCTGCTCAGCCTGCATAATCTGCGCTTCCTGCTCGATCTCGTCGCCGCGGCGCGACAGGCAATCGAGCGCGGCGAGTTCCTCACCTGGAAGGACGAGGCGCTCAGACGAGCGAAGGGAGCCGGCGGGTGATCGCAGCGAGCAGCGGGTCGGGGTTCTTCTTCATCATCATCATCGCGTTCCTCCTGCTCTGGCTGATCGTCGTCCGGCCCCAGCGGAAGCGGCAGAACCAGCAGCAGCGGATGCTGAGCGACCTCCGCGTCGGCGACGAGGTGCTCACCGCCGGCGGGATCTTCGGCACCGTCTCGCGGATCGAGGACGACCGGGTGACGGTCGAGATCGCGCCGAGAACCGAGGTTCGCGTGGCGCGGCGCGCGATCGCGGGCGTGACGCGCGACCCGGAGGACGAGGAGCCGAGCGGCGCCGAGGAGTCGGAAGAGGGCGACGGAGGCGAAAAATGGCAGTCGGCATTCGACGGCGAAGGCTCGGAGCGCGAGACATCGAATGAGGAGAACCGCGGCTAACCTTTCCGCGGTCTTGAAGGTTCCTTCGTGAGAGAACGTCGCAAGTATCTCCTGCTCGTGGGCGCGATTGCCGCCGCGCTTGTCGGCACGCTCATGCTCGCCATCCCGCACTCGCCGGCCTACAAGAAGCCGACGCTCGGGCTCGACCTGCAGGGTGGGATCGAGATCGTGCTCCGCGCCATCCCGCCCAAGGGGCAGCAGATCACGGCTGCGCAGATGCAGACGGCGCAGCAGATCATGGAGAGCCGGGTCAACAAGATCGGCCTCGCCTCCCCGAACGTCGCCGTCCAGGGTGGAAACGAGATCGTGATCCAGCTCGCCGGCGTCCACGATCCCGCCAAGGCCGCGAAGATCGTCGGGACGACCGGCCAGCTCCAGTTCTACGACTTCGAGACCTCGCTCGCGCCGCCCACCGTCACGCAGGGCGTGCCGGCGCCGCTCCCCTCGCTGTACCAGCTGCTGAAGACCGTGCAGACCAAGAAGGGCTCGCCCGACGCGTACTACCTCTTCCGGGTCAGGAGCGTGACGAAGAACGTCACCAAGACGGTCAAGGGCAAGAAGGTCACGAAACCTCAGACGACGACGACTCACAAGCTTCTGGAGGGACCGGACCCGAATCTCCGCCAGCTCCTGCTGCCGTTCGGCGGCAAGAGACCGGCGCAGTCGCAGGTGCTCACCGTTCCGGCGAACCACGCCGTCGTCTCGTGCCCCATCGCGAACGGCTGCATCGGCGCAGGCACGAACGGCAGGTCCAAGGACAACACGTACTGGTACCTCTTCAAGGGCGCGCCGGCGCTGACCGGGAAGGACCTCAAGGAGTCGCAGATCGCCGCGGACTTCGACCCGCAGACCGGGGCTCCGGAGGTCGTGCTCGGGTTCACCGGTCACGGCTCGCACGAGTTCCAGCGGATCACGAGAGACGAGTACCGCCGAGGCCAGACCGCCGCCGGCCTCGCCGGAAAGGCCGGGGATCACAGCCAGGCCACCGTCCAGCAATTCGCCCAGCACAACGCGATCGTGCTCGACGGCGTGCTCGAGTCCACGCCGTTCATCGACTACACGACCGCGAGCCTCGCAGACGGGATCGCCGGCGCGGCGACGATCCAGATGGGCGCAGGCGGGCTCCAGGCCGCCAAGGATCTCGCGCTCATCCTGCAGAGCGGCTCGCTGCCGTACAAGTTCGTGCAGATCGAGCGCACCGACGTCTCCGCGACGCTCGGCAAGAGCTCGCTCCACCAGGCGATCTGGGCCGCCGTGGCCGGTCTCGCGATCGTGGCCCTCTTCCTGCTCCTGCTCTACCGCTTCCTCGGCCTCGTCGCGGTCCTCGGGCTCGCGGTCTACGGGCTCCTCTACTACGCGGCGATTCTCCTCTTCAACGTCACGCTGACGCTGCCGGGCTTCGCCGGCCTGATCCTCACGATCGGCGTCGCGGCCGACGCGAACGTCGTCGTGTTCGAGCGAATCAAGGAGGAGGTGCGAGCCGGCCGATCGGTGCGCGCCGCCATCGCCGCCGGCTACGGCAAGGGCTTCCACACGATCCTCGACGCGAACGTCGTGACCGTGATCACCGCAATGGTGATCTTCCTGATCGCGGTCGCGGACGTGAAGGGCTTCGCCCTCATGCTCCTCATCGGCACCGTGATCTCGCTGCTCACCGCGGTCGCCGCAACGCGCGCGATGCTCGGGCTGCTGAGCGGTTTCCGCTGGTTCGACAACCCGCGCTTCATGGGCGCACACGGGCAGCAGACGGCGAAGTGGCTCCAGATCGACTTTATGCGCCGCCGCTACGTCTGGTTCGCGCTCTCGGGCGTCGTGATCCTCGCCGGGATCGTGTCTCTCGGAGTCCGCGGCCTCAATCTCGGAATCGACTTCAAGGGCGGCACACAGGTCTCGTTCAAGACGCACCAGCCGTTCTCCCAGGGATCCATGGCCAGCTTCATGGCCCAGCAGGGCCAGCGGGACGCCGTCGTCCAGGGCGCCGGGAAGAGCATCGACGGCGGCTTCAAGCAGTGGCAGATCCGGACGAGGTCGCTCACGAGTTCCGGGCAGTCCAACCTGAGCCAGGCGCTCGAGAACCGGTTCGGCGCCTTCTCGACCGGGGTGAAGAACGTCTCGGGGACGTTCGGCCACCAGATCGCCATCGACGCGATCTACGGGATCATCGTGTCGCTGCTCCTGATCACGATCTACATCGCGATCAGGTTCGACCTCAAGTTCGCGATGCCCGTGATCCTCGCGATGCTGCACGACATCGCGGTGACGGTCGGCTTCTACTCGCTCGTCGGGAAGGAGGTCTCCGTCGGGACCGTGGCGGCCGTGCTGACGGTGCTCGGCTACTCGATCTACGACACGATCATCATCTTCGACCGCATCCGGGAGAACATCCCGCTCATGCGGCGGTCGCCGTTCGCGACGATTGCCAACGTCTCTCTGTGGGAGACGATCAGGCGCTCGCTGGCCACGACGTTCATCACGCTGCTGCCGATCATCTGCCTCGAGATCCTCGGCGGCCCGACGCTCAAGGACTTCGCGTTCGCGCTCATCGTCGGCGTCACCTCGGGTGCGTACTCCTCGATCTTCTTCGCGGCGCCGCTGCTCACGATCTGGAAGGAGCGCGAGCCGGACTACGCACGCCGGAAGGCGCAGGTCTCCGCCGGCACCCTGCCTGCGGACGGCGACGGCCGCGGGCGGCGAGGAGCCGTGGTGGACGCCGGAACCGCCGCCCTCAACGCCTCTGAGGCCGCGCTCGCCGCGGAGTCGACGCCGGAGCTCGTCGACGTCGTGACCGCGTCGCCTTCCGAGCCGTCCGCGCAGGATCGACGCGAGAAGCGGCGCCAGCGGCGGCGCTCGAGGCCGCATGGCCGCGCCCGGTAGCGGGCGGCTGCTCCTCGACACGATCGAGGAGCTGCTCGCAGAGCTGCCGAGCCGTGTCCGCGGGGGCCGCGAGCGCTTCTCGGAGAGCGCCCTCTCGGCGCTCCGCGGAATCGCCGACGAGCTGAACCTCGTCACCCGCGACGAGCTCGACGAGCTCGAGCTCCGCGTCGCGCAGCTCGAGCATCGCCTGCGCTTGCTCGAGCAAACGGACGCTTCGCGTCCGTTTCCTGGGTGACAGAACTCCGCGGGCCCGAGATTGCGATCTCGGGCCCGCTCCGTGCTGTTCCTGCTTTGGATCGCTTGGGTGAGCGGTCACTTTTGTGCGCTCGCGCGCGGCAGAGGCCGGCGCGAGCGCAGTGCGGCCTGCGGCTAAGCCCCCGCTGAAGCGGATGTCTTAGCCTCCGACCCTTGGTCTGAGCGGGGTTCCGACGGCTCTTCGTCCTGCGCGCACTAGCGGCGAAAGCGGTTCACCGTCGCGCCAAGGAACGCTTCCGCGTCGTAGACGATGAAGCCGCAGACGGCTGCGAGCGGCAGCTCGGCGAGCGCGGCCTCCGCGATCGCCTCCCACATCTCGCCGCCGCTCTGCGAGGTCACGATGTCGAACCAGGCGTCGCAGCAGAGCATCGTGCCCGTGACCGCGGCGAGCGGGACGAGCCACTGGGAGCCGCGGAACGTCGCCCACGCGGTTGCGGCGAACGAGGCCAGAAGCGCGAGGTCGAAGCCGATCCAGGCGGTGTCGTAGTGGAACGTGACGTGCCGTGAGGGCAGCGTGAACGTCAGGTAGAGGATCCACGGGACGAGACCCACCGCGACGAGACCGAGGAGCACTGTCACCCAGCGAGGCAGCGGGATCCGGACGGAGTGGGCGTCGCCCTCGGTGGCGAGCGGTTCTTCGGGTTCCCTCATGGGCAGGTTGTACCCTCGCCGAGTGATGTCGCGGCTCAGCGCTGTGCGGCTTCTCGCCTGGGGTGCGGCGACCGTCGGCGTCATCGGGATCGTCTCGGCTCTCACGCCGGAGATGGCCAACCGCGTCGAGCTCGTCCGCGGCGTCCTGCCGCCCGGATGGCCCGAGGCCGCCCGTGTCCTCACGGTCGCGTTCGGGATCGGCCTGATCTGGCTCTCGCGCTCGCTCGCGAAGCGCCGGCGCCGCGCCTGGCAGCTCGCCGTCGCGGCCGTCGTCGCCTCGGCAATCGCGCATCTCGCGAAGGGGCTCGACGTCGAGGAAGCGACGATCTCGCTGCTTCTGCTCGTCGCGCTCGTCCGTTGGCGTCGTCGCTTCGACGTGCCCGGCGACCCGGCCAGCGTTCGGCCGCTGCTCGGGCTCGGCGCCGCACTGGCGGGAATCGCCGCGGTCGCGGGCGGCGCGGAGCTGCGCGGGATCGAGCTCTCGCATCGCACCGGCGACGCGCTCCTGGGCCTGGGGGTCGTCCTCGGCTTCCTCGCCCTTCATCTCTGCCTGCGCCCGTTCGGCCAGGCCGTGGCGCAGACGGTCGGAGAACGGAAGCTCGCCCGCACGCTCGTCGAGGCGTACGGCCGGGACAGCCTCTCCTTCTTCGCCCTCCGCCGGGACAAGAGCTACCTCTTCTCGCCCAGCGGCCGCGCGTTCGTCGCCTATCGCGTCGTCGCGGGGACGGCGCTCGTCAGCGGCGACCCGGTCGGCGACGAGTCGGAGATCGGGGAGCTCCTCGCCGAGCTGCGCCGTTTCGTGCGCGCCCACGGTTGGCGGCTCGCGGTCGTCGGCGCGTCCGGCGAGTGGCTCGACCGCTACCGCGCGCTCGGGCTCAAGCCGGTGGCGATGGGGGAGGAGGCCGTTCTCCGGCCGCAGGAGTTCTCGCTCGATGGACGGGCAATCCGCAAGGTCCGGCAGTCGGTGTCGCGACTACGCAAGGCCGGCTACTCGTTCCGCACCGTTCCGGCGGACGAGGTCGGGCCCGAGCTGCGGGCCGAGCTCGAGGCGGTCTCGAGAGCATGGCGCCGCGGCGAGCCCGAGCGCGGGTTCTCGATGGCGATCGACGACCTCCACGTGCCGGGAACCGTCCTGGCGCTCGCGGAGGACGCGGCCGGCCGCGTCGGCGGGTTTCTCCACCTCGCTCCGTCGCCGGCCGGCGGAGGCTGGTCGCTCAGCGCGATGCGGCGGCGCCCGGACGAGCCCAACGGCCTGACCGAGTTCCTCGTCGTCGAGACGCTCGCGTGGGGGCGGGACACGGGCGCCGAGGAGGTCTCTCTCAACTTCTGCGCGCTGACGGACTTCCTCGCGCCGGAGCGGGCGAAGACCCCGGCCCGCCGTCTCGTGCGCCGCGGGCTCCTCCTCGCCGACGGCGTGTTCCAGCTCGAGCGGCTCTACTCGTTCAACCGGAAGTTCTTCCCGGAGTGGCGGCGCCGCTACATCTGCGTCGAGCGCTTCACGGATCTCCCCGCCGTCGGGCTCGCGTACCTGCATGCCGAGTCGCTGCTCGTCCCGCCGGGACCATGGACGCGGCGGCGCGAATCCCGCCGGCGCGCCGCGGCCTGACAGCGACCTCCGCACGACGTAGCCTGTTTGCGTGAGCACGACGCGCAGCATCGGGCGCCTCTCCGAGATCGCGCAGGTCATGGTGCGGCACGGGTTCGGCTACTTCCTGGAGGCGCACCGGCTCAGCGACCTCCTGCCTGGCCGTTCGGCCGAGGACCGGATCGCGAACGCCGCCGCCGAGCACGGCGCGGCCTCGGCGCGCGGCCAGCACCTGCGCGAGGTGCTCGACGAGCTCGGGCCCACCTTCGTGAAGTTCGGGCAGCTCCTCTCCACCCGGCCCGACGTCGTGCCGCCGGACCTCGTCGTCGAGCTGCGCGGCCTGCAGGACGACGTGCGGCCGTTCCCGTTCGAGCAGGCCGAGCGCGTGATCGAGGAGGAGCTCGGGAACACGCTCGAGCGGCTGTTCCTCGACTTCGAGCCGGCTCCGGTCGCCGCCGCCTCGATCGGCCAGGTGCACCGCGCGACGCTGCCGAACGGGCGCCGTGTCGCCGTCAAGGTGCAACGGCCGGGGGCGCCGCGCCAGATCGAGGCCGACCTCGGCCTTCTCTACCAGGCCGCTCGGCTCGCCCGCGAGCGGATCCGCGCGTTCGACTTCGTCGACACGCGGCAGCTCGTCGACGAGTTCGCGCGCTCGATCCGGAAGGAGCTCGACTACCGGCAGGAGGGGCGCAACGCGCAGAACTTCCACCGCCACTTCGCCGGCCATCCACACGTCCGCGTCCCGAAGGTCTACTGGCAGTACACGCGCTCCCGCGTGCTGACGCTCGAGTGGATCGACGGGATCCAGGTCGCCGACCTCGACCTCGTCGCCACGACGCTCGAGGAGCGGCGGGAGATCGCCTACCGGATCACCGAGGCGTGGATGACGATGATCTTCCGGCACGGCTTCTTCCACGGCGACCCGCACCCGGCGAACATCCTCCTGCCGCCGGAGGCGGGCTCGATCGGCCTCGTCGACTTCGGAGCCGTCGGGACGCTCACCGACGACGACATGTCGAAGCTGACGGGCCTCTTCATCGACGCGGCGAACGAGAACATCGACCAGCTGCCGCGGCGGCTTGCCGACCTCGGAGTTCGCTACCCGAAGGAGCGTGAGGGCGAGTTCCTCGCCGAGCTGCGCGAGCTCTACTACCGCTACTACGGCTCGAGTCTGAGCGAGGTCGACCCGATCCAGATCATCCGCGAGGGCTTCCAGCTCATCTACTCGATGAACCTCCACCTGCCCACGCGCTTTCTCCTGCTGGACCGGTCGATCGCGACGCTCGGCTCGGTCGGGGCCGAGCTCTATCCCGACTTCAACGTCTTCGAGGTCGCCCGCCCGTACGCACGCGACCTGATGCTCGAGAGGTTCTCGCCGGAGCGGGTGGCGCGGCGGGCGCGGCGCGAGGCGTTCCGGTACGCCCAGGTGATCGCCGAGGTGCCGTACCAGTTCCACGACTTCATGGAGGAGATCCGGGACGGCCAGATCGAGGTCGGCTTCGTGCACAAGGGGCTCGACGACCTCCTGGCGAAGCTCGACACGCTCTTCAACCGGCTCGTGATCGCGCTCGTCGTGGTCGGCGGCCTGATCGGCTCGAGCCTGATCGGGATCTTCGCCAAGAACGGCCCGCAGGTCGTCGGGGTGAACGTGCTCTCGGTGATCGGCTTCGCCCTCTCGGCGGTGCTCGGGCTCTGGCTCCTCTGGGGCGTGGTCCGTTCCGGGCGGCTGTAGAGCGTTCGTCACCCTTTTGCTTCAAAGGACATCTGGCGGAGTTCGCCGGTTGCCCCTAGCCTCGAAGGCATGACGGCGCTCCTCCTCGCCGAGCCCGAACCGGCGGTCCGTGGCTTCCTCGAACGGCAGCTCCGCAACGACGGCTTCGACGTCGTCGCCTGCGAGCGCGCCGAGCAGCTGCCGCGCGCGGCGGATCCCGACGTCCTGCTGCTGGGGGATGCCGACGCGCTCGATCGCGGGGTCGTGCCCGACTGTCCGGTGATCGTCCTCGGCGGCGCCGATCCGGCAGCGCGCGTGCGCGCTCTGGCCCGCGCCGACGACTGCCTCGCGCGGCCCTTCGTCTACGAGGAGCTGCTCGCGCGCATCCACGCGGTCCTGCGCCGCTGCCCGGCGCGCGTCGAGCTCGTCGAGATCGGGCCGCTCGTCGTCGACCGCGCCGCGCGGCGCGTCACGGCGCTCGGGCAGGAGGTCGAGCTGTCGGCGAAGGAGTTCACGCTTCTCGTGAAGCTCGCGTCCGATCCCGACCGGGTCTTCACCCGCGAACAGCTCCTCCGCGACGTCTGGGGGTTCCGCACCTATGTCCCCACCCGGACGCTCGAGTCGCACGCCTCTCGCGTGCGGCGGAAGCTCGCGGCCGCAGGCTTGCCCGGCTGGATCGTGAACGTCTGGGGCGTGGGCTACAAGCTCCGGCACGTCCCGTCGGCCGGCTAGCGGCTCCGTCCGCAGCTGCGGCGATCATCGGGGGATGCTCACCCTCGCGATCACGATCAGGGCCCATACCGGAACCCGCCTCGCGGAGGTGGGGGAGGCGGTCGGCGCCGTGGGAGGTCTTGCGCTGCTCGTCGGCGCCATCACCCCGTTCGGGCGGCGTGCCGGTCAGGCGGTCGGCGGGCTCGCGCTCGCCGTCGGCTTCGTCTGCCTCGTCATCGCCACCCGCTGGGGCCACTTCCACTAGCTACAGCAGCGCGCCCTCCAGCCGCAGCAGCCATTCCTTCCGGTCGAGCCCTCCGCCGTAGCCCGTGAGGCTGCCGCTCGCGCCGACGACGCGATGGCACGGGAGGACGATCGGGATCGGGTTCCGGTTCATGACGGTGCCGACGGCTCGGGCGGCCCGCGGCGCTCCGACCTGCGCTGCGAGGGTGCCGTATGTCGTCGTATGTCCGTACTCGACCCGGTTCAGCTCCTCGAGGACGCGCCGGTGGAACTCCGGCGTCGCCCGGAGGTCGAGCTCGAGTTCGAAAGCCTGCCGGCTGCCGGTGAAGTACTCGTCGAGCTCTCGCCGCACGCGGTCGATCGCCTTCGGCGCGCGGAGGACGCGAGGGCCGAAGCTTCGCGCGAGCCGCTCGAGCTCCGCGTCGGGCGAGGGGTCGAAGCTGACGCGGCACAGCCCGCGGTCGCTGACGCCGACGAGCAGCCGCCCGACCGGGGTGTCGTCGAGGACGTCGTAGGCGACGTCGAGCTCGCCCGAGGCGGCGGCCGCGGCGCGGAAGCGCTCGTCGAGAACGGTGGGGACTCCGGTCATCTCTGCTCCTTCTCCTTCCGCAGCCGCCGCACGCCGGCGGAGGCTGCCTGGCGCGCGGCCTGCTCGTTCGAGCCGAGGGCGGCGCCGATCGTGTCGTAGTCGAGGTCATAGCCGTAGCGGAGGACCACCGCCGCGCGTTCCTTCGGCGGCAGGCCGTCGGTCAGCGGCGCGAGCTCTTCGAGGGCGGGACGCTCGTCCTCGCTGGCGGGCTCGACCGCGAGCTCCGCGGTGGGTCGCTCGCGCCGGGCCGCATCCACGACCGCATTGGCGGCGATCGTCAGCACCCAGGCGCGCAGATGCTCGCCGTGCTCGAGCCGGTTGTAGGCGTGCAGGGCGCGCAGGAACGTCTCCTGGAACAGGTCGTCCGCCCGGTCGCGATCCACCCGCCGGCGCAGGAACGCGAGCACCTCTCCCTTGTGGGACTCGTAGAAGCGCTCGAAGGGAGGGATGCGGTTCATCGTGGAGTGAAACGTAGTCCGGGTTCAAGATGTGAGGTCGTGAAGGTCGCGGTCGTAGGACACGTGGAATGGGTCGACAAACGTGGAGGAACCCATGGTTCCCCCACGAGCCCCCTCCTTCGGGCAGACCAATGAAGGTCGCAGTCGTCGGACACGTCGAGTGGGTCGAGTTCGCGCGTGTCGACCGCATGCCCGAATCCGGCGAGATCGTGCACGCGCTCGAGACCTGGGAGGAGCCCGCAGGCGGTGGTGCCGTCGCGGCCGTCCAGCTCGCGAACCTCGCGGGTTCTTGCCACCTCTTCACGACGCTGGCCGACGACGAGCTCAGCCGCCGGTCGCGTGAGGAGCTCGAATCGCGTGGCGTCACGGTTCACGCCGGAGCCGCGCCGGGCGCACAGCGGCGGGCCCTGACACACGTCGACGAGGGCGGCGAGCGCACGATCACCGTGCTCGGCGACAAGCTGCTCGCGTCCGGCGAGGACGGCTCGCTCCCGTGGGAGGAGCTCGCGCGTTGCGACGCCGTGTACTTCGTGAGCGGGGACGTCGCGGCCCTGCGCGCGGCGCGCCGGTCCGACGTGCTCGTCGCGAGTGCCCGCGAGCTCGCCACTCTGCGCCGGGCGGCGCTGCAGGTGGACGTGCTCGTCGGGAGCGGGGAGGACGCAGCGGAGCGGTTCGAAGCGGGGGAGCTCGAGCCTCCGCCGCAGATCGTCGTCACGACGGCGGGCGCGCTCGGCGGCTGGATCCGCCCCGGCGGGCCGTTCCGGGCCGCGTCCCTGCCCGGGCCGGTGTCCGACGCCTACGGCTGCGGCGACTGCTTCGCCGCCGGGCTCACGTACGGGCTGGCGCTCGGGAAGCCGGTCGACGAGGCGGTCGCGCTCGGCGCGCAGTGCGGGGCGGCCGTCCTCACGGGCCGAGGCGCCTACGGACACCAGCTCACGCTCGACGATGTACACGCCGGCTGAGCACGTGTCCGGTAGGGTCGTTCGCATGAGCCAGCTCGCTGCGGGCCCTGCTGCTCGCGCAGTGCTGTCGGTCCCGTCCGATCCCGACCGGATCGGGCACGACTGGCTCGGGACGCTCGCCGAGGTACCGCTGTTCGCCGGCCTCTCCAAGCGCCACCTGCGGCGGATCGCCGAGCTCGCCCGGCTGCGCCGCTTCGCGCCGGGCTCGGCCATGGTCCGCACCGGCGACTCCGGCCGGGCGTTCTTCGTCGTGCTCGACGGGAACGCGAAGGTCGTCCGGGCCGGTGGCCGCGCACGCCGCATCGGTGCCGGCGACTACTTCGGCGAGATGGCCCTGCTCGACGACGCGCCGCGCTCGGCGGACGTCGTCGCCGACGGAGAGGTGCTCGCGCTGACGATCGACCGCTCCGGCTTCTCCAAGCTCCTCCGCTCAGAGCCCGCGCTCGCGCAGGCGCTCCTGCGCACGCTCGCCGCTCGTCTCCGCGCGGCCGAGTCCGCGGTCTAGGGCCTCGTCGCGCTGGAGGCCCGCCTGCTTCGGCGTGGTCCGAAACTATGGACTTGTGGGGGAAAGTGGTTTATAGTGGGTCGCAGTGGTGGAATAGGAGAACGGCCCCATGCTCCTTGGCGAGTACGAGCACACGATCGACGACAAGAACCGTCTCACGCTTCCGGCGAAGTTCCGGCGGGCCTTCGAGGACGGCATCGTCGTCACCCGCGGCCTCGACGGTTGCCTCTACGCGTGGACGCCTGACGCCTGGACCAACTACCGCGACTCGACCCTCGCCACGCTGAACCCGCTGAGCCAGGAAGGCCGGCGGATGCACCGCCACTTCTTCTCCGGCGCCAGCGAGACGACGCCGGACAAGCAGGGACGGGTGAACATCCCGTCCGCGCTGCTCGAGCACGCGAAGCTCGGCCGCGACGTCGTCGTCGCCGGGGTCAACGACCGCCTCGAGATCTGGGACCGCGCAGCCTGGAAGCGCGAGCTCGCCGAGGTCGAAGGGAGTGCTGAGGATGTTGCCGAACGTCTTGCAGCCCAGGGAAGCTGA
>JAICSH010000023.1 GCA_025936995.1 Thermoleophilia bacterium
GGCGCGTACTTCGCCGACGGCACGCAGCACCTCGACTACGACACGTTCCAGGAGCACATCGCGCCCGACTGCGAGAGCGACTTCGCCTTCAAGGGCGCGCTGCGCGACGAAGCGACGGCGGTCTGGCGCGGGATGATCCGCGTCGAGAAGGACGCGCAGAAGACGAACGCGTACCAGGAGTGCCGCAACCTCATGCTGAGCCCGACGACGCACGCGGTGCCGATCCCGGGCCTCGAGATCCTGGCGAACGACGTCCGCTGCACGCACGGCGCGACGGTCGGCCGCGTCAACCGCGAGGATCTCTTCTACTTGATGAGCCGCGGCCTGAAGCGCCCGGAGGCGGAGCGCCTGATCGTCCGCGGCTTCTTCCAGGACATGCTCGACCGGATCGAGCTGGAGCCCGTGCGCGAGGCGGTTACTGCGGCGCTCGAGGCTCGGATTCCGCAGGCTTAGCGGCGCTCAGCGGCGCCTTCTCCGCAAGTACCCGACCGGTCCTCTCGCCGGCGCGATCCTCGCGATGCGCGCGGTACTGCGCTCGGTGCTCGTGCTCCCAGCCGTGCCGCCCCTCCAGGGTCGCGAGGTACCCGAACACGGCGTCCGTCCCCTCGAACCGCTCGCCGTCCTCCGCGACCAACAGCGGGATCTCGTGCCGGCCCTCGCGGTCCTTCCGCCGCGGCGCTACCTGCTTTGCGACGAAGTCGATGCCCAGCTCCGTCAGCCGCTCTCGCACCGCTGACGAGTACGGGCACCACTCCGCCTGGTAGAGCTCGATCACGCCCACACGGTTCCCGGCCCGGCATGCCGTGAAAACCGGCTCATCGCAGACTTACGTATCGCTGGAAAGATCTGGGCTCAACGACCGGGGGAGGTTCTCGTGACCGAGCAGGACCGCAGCACGTCCAACGCCGAGGTCAGCGAGCGGCTCGAGCAGGCGCTCTTCGAGATCCGCCGCATCATCGCCGGTCAGGACGCGATGCTCGAACGGGTGCTCGTCTGCCTCCTCGCGCAGGGGCACCTCCTGATCGAGGGCGTCCCCGGGCTCGCGAAGACGCTGACGATCAAGACGACGGCGAGCGTCCTCGGCGGCTCGTTCGCGCGCATCCAGTTCACGCCGGACCTCGTCCCGGCGGATCTCGTCGGCACGCGGATCTACCGGCCCGACAGCGGCGAGTTCGACACCGAGCTCGGCCCCGTCTTCTGCAACTTCGTCCTCGCCGACGAGATCAACCGCGCGCCCGCGAAGGTGCAGTCGGCGCTGCTCGAGGTGATGCAGGAGCAGCAGGTGACGATCGCGCACACGACTTACCCGGTGCCGGAGCCGTTCCTCGTCCTCGCCACCCAGAACCCGATCGAGTCGGAGGGGACGTACCCGCTGCCCGAGGCGCAGATCGACCGCTTCATGCTCAAGATCCTCATCGGCTACCCCGAACACGACGAGGAGCTGACGATCGTGCAGCGACAGCTCTCTCCGCACCCCGAGCTGCGGGAGGTGCTGAGCCTCGAGGAGCTGCGCTCGCTGCAGGAGGAGGTCGCGCGGATCTACGTCGACCCTGCGCTGGTCTCCTACGCGGTTGCGCTCGCGACCGCGACACGCGAGCCAGTCGGGGCCGGAGTCGGCGACCTCGCAGGCTACGTCGAGTACGGCGCCTCGCCCCGCGGCCCCATCGCGGTCACGCAAGCGGCCCGCGCGCTCGCGCTGCTGCGCGGGCGCGACTACGCGACCGTCGAGGACGTGCGGGCGCTCGCCAAGGATGCGCTCCGCCACCGCCTCGTCCTCAGCTACCAGGCGCTGGCCGAGAACGTGACCGCGGACGAGATCCTCGACCGCGTGCTCGCCGCGGTTCCGGTTCCCGAGGTGAGCACGGCGCGTCCCGCCGTCGCGTGACCGCCGACGCCGAGCGGCGCGACCTCCCCGCTGCGCTCCTGCGGGCGCTGCAGCTCGACGTGGGGCGCCGGATCGAGGGGCTGCTCGCCGGCGAGTTTCGCTCCTCCCGGCACGGCGAGGGAACCGAGCTCGCGCAGGTGCGGCCGTACGTCCCGGGCGACGACGTGCGCCTGATCGAGTGGAACGTCACGGCGCGCATGGGCACCCCGCACGTGCGCGTGAACCTCGCCGAGCGCGTGCTCGTCACGTGGCTCGTGCTCGACGTCTCGCCGTCGATGCGCTTCGGCACCGCCGAACGGCGCAAGTGCGACGTCGCCGCCGGGGTCGCGCTCGCGATCGGCCACGTCGCGACGCGGCGCGGCAACCGGCTCGGCGTCCTCACCTTCGGCGGCCGGGAGGAGAAGACGCTGCCGCCGGCGCAGGGGCGGCAGGGACTGCTCGGCCTCCTCACCGCGCTGCAGGAGGAGCCGGAGCTCGAGGGCGACGGCGCGACGTCGATCGGCTCGGCGCTCGCTCGGACGGGCGCGATCGCGCGGCAGCGCGGGCTCGTGGTCGTCGTCTCCGACTTCCGCGGGCCGTTCGACTGGCGCCCGCCGCTGCTCCAGCTCCTCCCGCGCCACGACGTGCTCGCCGTCGAGATCCGCGACCGGCGCGAGCAGGAGCTCCCGGACGTCGGCGAGGTCTGGCTCGTCGATCCGGAGACGAGCCGCCAGGTTCGCGTCGACACGCGCAGCCCGGTCCTGCGTCAACGCTTCGCAGCCGCGGCGGCCGAGGAGCGGAGCGGCGTCGCGCGCGTGCTCTCCGCGCTCGGCGTGCCGCACACCGTCCTCACCACCGAGGGCGACTGGCTCCGCGAGCTCGCTCTCTTCCTGCGGGGCAGGAGCCGCGCGCGGTGAGCTTCGACCGTCCCTGGGCGCTCATCGCGCTCGTGGCCGTGCCCCTGGCGGTGATCGCGTGGCGCGTGCTCGAGCAGCGGCGGGTCGCCGAGGGCGAGCGCTTCGCGTCGGCGTCGCTGCTTCCCGCGCTCGTGCAGCGCGCGCCCGGCCGGCTGCGGCTCATCCCCTCGGCGCTGCTCCTGCTCGGGCTGACCGCGCTCGTCGTCGGGATGGCGAAGCCGCACGCGACGCTCACCGTCCCGCGCCGGGACGCGACCGTCGTGCTCGCGATCGACGTCTCCCGCTCGATGGGCGCCAAGGACGTCCCGCCGTCCCGCCTCTTCGCCGCGGTTTCCGCGGCCGACCGCTTCCTGACCGAGATCCCCAAGCGCTACAGCGTCGCCCTCGTCGGCTTCGGGAGCAGCGCGTTCGTCTCGGTGCCGCCGACGCAGGATCGCAACCTCATCCAGCAGGAGCTCGAGCAGCTGCGCACCGGGCAGGGAACCGCGATCGGGGACGCCGTCGTGCTCGCGGCCCGGCTCGGGCGGAGGCAGAAGGTGGTGGACGGCATCGTGCCGCCGACCTCGGTGCTCGTGATCTCGGACGGAGCGCGCGACGGCGGCCGAGTGCCGCCGCTGACCGCCGCGCGGCAGGCGAAGGCGCTCGGCGTCCCGGTCTCCACCGTCCTCGTCGGGACACCGAACGGTGTCATCGAGGCGAAGCTCACCGGCGGCTTCACCGAGCAGATCCGCGTGCCCGCGAGCCCGGGCACGCTGCAGCAGATCGCGCACACGAGCGGCGGCACCTTCTACCGCGCGCGCACGCCGCAGGCGCTCGCCGGCGTCTACAAGAAGCTCGCGACGCGGCTCGGCCACAAGACGGAGGACAGGCAGATCACGGATCTGTTCGCCGGGGGCGCGGGCCTGCTCGTGCTCGCCGGCACCGCGCTCTCGTTTCTCTGGTTCCGGAGGGTCCTCCCGTGAGGCGCGTCCTCCTGCTCGCGGCGGTTGCAGCCGTCGTCGCGCTCGCCGCAGCCGGAGGTGCGGGCGGCGCGACGCACGAGTGCAAGGGGTTCCAGGTCTGCGTGCCGGTCGCGGGGCCGTGGGTGCTCTCCCCGGCACGCGCGGAGACGAAATGGCAGCTCTCGTGTCCCAAGGGCTTCGTCGTCGGCGGGCTCGACGCGGAGCTCACGAATCGCGCGCTCGATCTCGCCTTCCGGGCGACGCTCGGGAGCCCGGTCAACCCGGGGATCAGCACCTCGACCGCGGCGGTCTTCCTCGGCAGGCTCTCGGCGGGCCGGGACCCGGCAGCGAGCTTCAGGCCGCATATCGGCTGCATCCCTGCGGCGGGAGCCGGCGGCCGCGTGCCCACCGCGCACCACAAGGTGTTCCCGCCCGGCCGTCCGACGGTCCTGCGCGCGAGCTCCGTGGCGGTGCACGCGGGGGCGACGCGCCGGGTCACGCGAGCGTGCCGTGCGGGTGAGCGGCTCGTGACCTCGAGCGACGCGATCGGCTTCTTCGGGAAGCAGCCTCCGTCGCAGGCGCTCGCCGGGGCGGTGCGCGTCGCCGCGAGGACAGCGCGCGGCCGGGTCACCATGACGATCCGCGGTGGCGCGGCGGTGCGCGGGCACCGTGCCGTCGTCCAGCTCGATCTCCTCTGCGCAGGCGGCGGATGACCTTCGGGCACCCACTCCTGCTGCTCACGCTGCTCGTGCTGCCGGCCGTGTGGCTCGCCCGGCGGCTCGTGGAGCGGCGGCGCATGCGCTACGCAGTCCGCTACACGAACGTCGAGGTGCTCGCGGGCGTGGTCGGAACCCGTTCGCGGCTCCGGTTCGTCGCTCCGGGGTTGCTCGCGCTGGCGCTCGCGACGCTCGGCATCGCGGTCGCCCGGCCGCACGTGACCGCCCTCGTCCCGAGCAACAGGGCCGCGGTGATCCTCGTGCTCGACGTCTCGGGCTCGATGCGCGCGCAGGACGTGAAGCCGACGCGGCTCGCCGCCGCGCGCGTCGCGATCCACACGTTCCTCGACAAGGTGCCGAACCGCGTGCGCGTCGGCCTGATCCTCTTCGCGGGCGACCCCGTGGTCGTGACGCCGCCGACCGACGAGCACGCCCTCGTCGCCGAGTCGGTCGACTCCACCGGAGAGGTCGACCCGTACGGCGGCACCGCCATCGGCGACGCGCTCGCGCTCGCCGTCCAGCTGGGACGGCAGATCGCCGGAACCGTCGGAGGCCAGCAGGTCGCGCTCGGGAGCAGGAGCCTCGCGGCGTTCCACGCCGCCGCCGCCGCGACGCACAAGCGTCCGCTCGTCTCGATCCTCTTCCTCTCGGACGGTCACCAGAACCGCGGCACGCTGCAGCCGCTCCAAGGCGCGGCGCGCGCGAAGGCGGCCGGGTTCCCGGTCTACACCGTCGCGCTCGGGACGACCGGGAACACGACCCTGCGCGGTGGCGGCTTCGGCTTCTTCGGGCAGGGCAGCGGCTTCTTCACCGGCCGGAACGGCCTGGCGCCCGACCCGGCGACGTTGCGCAAGATCGCGGAGACGACCGGCGGCAAGTTCTACCGGGCGAAGACCGCCGGCGACGTCAAGTCGGCGTACGCGAAGCTCGGCTCCCGCCTCGGCCGCGCGCCGGACCGCAAGGAGATCACTGACGAGTTCGTCGCCGGCGCCGCGGTGCTGCTGCTGCTCGCCGGGCTCGCCTCGGCAATCTGGGCTCCCCGGCTCCCCTAGTTCGCGGCGACGCGACCTAGCGCTCGGCGGCGAGACGCGCGCCCAGCCTCACGAGCGCCGCGCCCGTCAGTGCGTCGAGCGCGCGGCGGACCGGGCCGCGGGCGAGCACGCGCTTCGCTCGGGCGACGGCAAGCGCATACGTCGACAGCCAGACGAGCGTCATCACGGCGAACGCGAGCCCGAGCGCGAGGAGCTGCCCGAAGCCGCTGCCGAACTGCGGCAGGAGGCTCGTGAAGAAGACCGCCATCTTCGGGTTCGCGAGGTTGCTCAGGAGTCCCTGGCGGAACCCGGCCGCCGACCCGCGGGGCGTGCGGTCGTGCCGTGGCCTGCGCACTGCCGCCGTGAGCGCCCGCAGCCCGAGCCACACGAGGTACGCGGCTCCGACGAGGCGCAGCGCGTCGAACACGGGTTGAGACGCAGCGACGAGCGCGGCGACTCCGGCGGCCGCGGCGAGCGTCCACAGCGCCTGGCCCGTCGCGACCCCCGCGGCCGTGCGAAAGCCGTTCCCCCGCCCGCCGAGCAGCGTGTTCCGCACCGTCAGCGCGGTGTCCGGCCCCGGCGTGCAGATCACCACCGCCGCGAGCAGGACGAAGCCGATCACGCGCGCGTCAGCGGCTTGTACTTGATGCGGTGGGGCTCGAGCGCTTCGGGCCCGCGCGTCTGCTTCACCCACTCGACGTACTCGCCCCACGAGCCCTCGAACCAGATCGTCTCGCTGTTCCCCTCGAAGGCGAGGATATGGGTCGCCACGCGGTCGAGGAACCAGCGATCGTGCGTGATCACGACGGCGCAGCCGGCGAACTCGAGCAGCGCCTCCTCGAGCGCACGCAGCGTGTCGACGTCGAGGTCGTTCGTCGGCTCGTCGAGGAGCAGGACGTTGCCGCCCGAGCGCAAGAGCTTCGCGAGGTGAACGCGGTTGCGCTCTCCGCCGGAGAGGTCGGAGACGCGCTTCTGCTGGTCGGAGCCCTTGAAGTTGAACCAGGAGACGTACTGGCGCGAGTTGACCTCGCGCCTGCCGAGCTCGATCGTGTCGTGGCCGCCCGAGATCTCCTTCCACACGTTGTTCGCGGGATCGAGGTCGGCCCGCGCCTGGTCGACGTAGGCAAGCTCCACGGTGTCGCCGATCCGGAGCGTCCCGTCGTCGGGCTGCTCCTCGCCGGCGATCATCCGGAACAGCGTCGTCTTGCCGGCGCCGTTCGGGCCGACGACTCCGACGATGCCCGCGGGCGGGAGCGAGAACGTCAGGTCGTCGACGAGGAGACGGTCGCCGAAGCCCTTACGCACGCTGTCGGCGTCGATCACGATGTCCCCGAGCCGAGGGCCGGACGGGATATGGATCTCGACGCGGTCGAGCTTCACGTTCTGCTCCTCGGCGAACAGCCGCTCGTACGCGCCGAGCCGCGCCTTCGCCTTCGCGTGGCGGGCGCGCGGGCTGGCGCGCACCCACTCGAGCTCCCGCGCGAGCGTGCGGCGCCGCGCCGACTCCGTCTTCTCCTCGTGCGCGAGCCGCTCCTGCTTCTGCTCGAGCCACGAGGAGTAGTTGCCCTGGAACGGGATCCCCCGGCCCCGGTCGAGCTCGAGGATCCAGCCGGCGACGTTGTCGAGGAAGTACCGGTCGTGCGTGACCGCGACGACCGTGCCCTTGTAGTCCGCGAGAAAGCGCTCGAGCCAGAGGACGGACTCCGCGTCGAGGTGGTTCGTCGGCTCGTCGAGGAGGAGGAGGTCGGGCGCAGAGAGCAGCAGCCGGCAGAGCGCGACCCGGCGGCGCTCTCCGCCGGAAAGCGTCTGGACGTCGCGGTCTCCCTCGGGCAGGCGGAGGGCGTCCATGGCGTGGTCGAGCCGGTCGTCGAGCTGCCAGACGTCGCCGCGGTCGATCGCGTCCTGCACCGTCGCCTGCTCGGCGAGCAGCGTGTCGTAGTCCGCGTCCGGCTCCGCGAACGCGGCGCTGATCTCGTTGAAGCGGTCGAGCAGGTCGCGCAGCGGGCGGACGCCGTCCTCGACGTTCCCGCGCACGTCCTTGGCGGGGTCGAGCTCGGGCTCCTGCTCGAGCAGCCCGGCGGTCGCGCTCGGCGCGAGCTCCGCGACGCCCGAGGAGGGCTCGTCCCGTCCGGCCATGATCCGCAGCAGGGTCGACTTGCCGGCGCCGTTCGGGCCGAGCACGCCGATCTTCGCTCCGGGCAGGAACGAGAGCGAGATGTTCGCGAGCACCTGCCGGTCGGGGCCGTAGAACTTGTCGGCCCGGTACATCGTGTAGACGTAGTCGCTTGCCACGAGCGGCCGACGATAGCGGCCGCCTACTGGGACAGGGCCCAGATGCCGTTCGTCCCGCCTCCCGTGACGACGATGCTCGCGCCGACGGCCGTCGCGGTCGGGTCGGAGAGCGACGCGGGCAGTTGCGCCGCCGTCGAGACCTTCCCCGACGCGGGATCGATCGCGAGCACGCGCCGCCCACCGACGAGGTAGAGGCGGCCTCCGAGCGCGGCGAGCGCCGCGTGGTGCTCCGGTCGCGGAAGGGTCGCGACCCGGCGGACGCGGCCTCCGGGCGAGACGGCGTAGACCGTGCATGTCGCTCCGGCGGTGGTCAGCCCGCCGGCGACGTAGATCGTGCGGCCGAGCGCGGCCACTCCGGCGTAACGCGTGCCGTGCGGCAGCCGCGCGACCGTGGCCGTCCCGCCGCGCGCGTCGTAGCGGAGGACTGCGGATGCGAACTGCGTCCCGGTGTAGCCGCCGACGAGATATGCCCTGCGGCCGATTGCGACCGCGCCGAGATCCGACAGAGGCTCGCCGAGCGCGGGCGCTTCCGCTGCCCGCCCGCTGCGCTGGTCGATCCGGACGACGCTCGGCACGGACACGCTCTCGCCGCCGCCGAAGAGATAGACGGAGCCGCCGACAAGCGCGGCCGCGGCGTCGTGCGTCGGCTGCGGGAGCCGCCCGACGACGCGCAGCCGGCCCGGTCGTCCGGCGAGGATCGTGTCGAGCGACCTCCCGCCCGCGTACCCGCCGAGGACCATCAGCCTCCCATGCGGGAGCGCGACCGCCGAAGCCTTGGCCGACGCCCGCGGCAGCGACCCGATCCTCGCCACTTGCAGACGTGTCTTTCCTAGTAACAATTTGTTACTAGCGTTGCCTGCGGTTGCCGCCGGCTTCGTTTGCGGCGGGGCCGCTGCGCCGTTGCCCCCGCAGCCGGCGGCGAGGAGGGCGAATGCGGCGAGCGCTGCGAGCGCCGGCCTAGTCACGCAGGCGGATCTGGCCCACGACTCCGGTCTCCTCTTCGTTCGGAGCCCAGCTCGCCTCGATCGTCCGTAGCTGCCCGTTCGCGAGCCGGCACGTCCCGGTGAAGCTCTCGCCCGCGACGTTCGTCACGCGCCCGCGGCACACGTCGCCGCTCGGCACGTATTCGAGCTGGAGCGAGGTCTGCTCGAGCCGCTCCGGCGCGACGAGCAGGTCGGCGCGCACGAGGAGCTTCTGGGGCCGGCGGGCCTGCCCGACGAACGAGACGATCTGCTGCAGACTCGTCCCGTTCCGTTCGACCCGTCCGGTGAGGCTCTCGTCCACGTGCGCAGCGTCCCACACCGGCGTCGCGTGGCGTAGCGGGCCGACGATGAGGAGCGGCAGCGCGAGCACGGTCACGGCTCCGGCGGTCGCCACGCGGCGCGGCTGGAGCATCCGTCCGCCGAAGCGCCAGAGGACGAGCACGAGCACCGCAGCGACCGAGACTCCGTAGAGGATCGCGAGCCACGCGGCGCCGCGGTCGGTTCCCGCCATCAGCCCGTGTATCGAGGCGAGCGTCCAGATCGCGAAGTTGAGGTAATGCGCCTTCCGCCAGAAACCGTACGGCAGCCGGCGCCGGTAGTGGTTCGTGATCGCGAGGGCGAGCAGGAGCTCTGAGGCGGCGATCCCGAGGCCCGTCCAGAGCGGACGGTAGGCCGAGGTGAACGGGACGACCAGCTGCACGACCGAGAAGGGGACGAACGAGTCGGCGGCGATCGTGAGGACGTGGATGCCGATGAGGGAGCCGACGAGAAGCCCGCCGAAGCGATGGATGTCCTCCACCGAGAAGCGCGGCCAGCGGCGGCTCTGCGCCTTGCCGCCAAGCGTCAGCCCGACGCAGACGACGAGGCTGAGGACGACGTACGCCGCGACGCCGGAGGCGCGCGCCGCGTACCAGATGGCCGGGCTCGAGGTCAGGTGCACGAGACCACCGCCCGCGTCGCGCCGGCCCACGCGTCGTTCTCCACGATCTCGCCGTCCCGGCCGACGAAGCGACCCGGGATCCCGCGCGCGTCGAGCCAGCCGGGCCCGCGCTCGCCGAGCAGGAAGCCGGCCTTGGCGGCCGCGTCGGCGTCGAGGCACGTCGCGCCCGAGGCCGTCACCTGCTCCCAGCACGACTCGCTCGCGCGGCTCGTGGCCGGATCCACGAGGTGGGCGCCGCGCGACGCCGTCCCGCTCGTCGCCAGGCCGCCCGCGAGCACGCGGATCGCGCCGCCGGCCGGAAGCGCGACGTCCACCGGCCCCCGCACGGCGAGGTCACCGCCGACCGAGACGAAGCCTGGCCCGTCGAGAGCCGCGGCGGCCTCGTCGACGGCGAGCGCCTTGACGACGCCGTTCAGGTCGAGAACGAGCCCGGACGGGCGGGAGACCATCCGTCCGGACACGGCGACGTCCGCCCACCGCCCGCACAGCGTCGGGTCGACGAGGCCTTCCGTCTCGGCGGCCGTGTCGAGCGCGACCTCAAGCGCGTGCGCGAAGAGCTGCGAAACCGCCAGCACGCGCGCGGGCGATCCGTTGACGCGGGACAGCTCCGACTTGGGCCGGAAGAGGCTGAACGCCGCCTCCCAGCGCTCGAGCACGACGGCGGCGTCCGCCGGATCGCCGCCCGCGAGCGCGACGTCGCAGCCCATCGCGCGAAAGCGGTGGACGGCCTCGGCGCTCACGACGTGGCGCTGGAGACGACCGGCGGCTGCGCCGGCGGCGCGATCTGTCCGCTCTGGAGGGCGCTGCTCCGGACGGCGCGCTCGAAGGACGTGGGAGCGCCGAGCGGCTTCGCCTTCCCCTTCGTGTGGCCGGGTGCGTGGGTCTTCGCGCCGACGAACGCGACGCCGAAGACGAGCGCGGTCAGCGCTCCGACTGCGGCCTTCGCCACCCGTGCGCGGCGCCGTGCCCGTTCGATCCTCGAGCGCTCCACCATGACCCCGGCAGTGTGCCCGCTAGCGATTAGAGATCCATGTGAGGCAGCTGAGAGATATGCCCACGCGCTAGCCCCGGACTGAGACCCGCGAGCCCCGGTTACCATCACTGCATGGCCGTAACGGCGCCAGGCACCAAGCTCGATGCGCGCGCTCTGCGCAGCGACTTCCCGATCTTCGAGCAGGAGATGCACGGGAAGCCGCTCGCGTACCTCGATTCCGCGAACAGCTCGCAGAAGCCGCGCCAGGTGCTGGAGGCCGTCGACCGCTTTTACGAGACCTCCTACGCGAACGTCCACCGCGCCGTCCACCTGCTCGGCGAGCGCGCGACCGCCGGGCTCGAGCACGCGCGCGAGCGTGTGCGGGCCCTGCTCAACGCGCCCGACGTCCGCGAGATCATCTTCGTCCGCAACGCGACCGAGGCCCTCAACCTCGTCGCGTACTCGTGGGGGCTGAACAACCTCGGCCCCGGAGACGCGGTCGTCGTGACCGAGCTCGAGCACCACTCGAACTTCGTCCCGTGGCAGTACATCGCCGGCCGCCAGGGAGCGGAGTTCCTGATGGTGGCGATCGACGAGAACGGCGATCCGGACCTGTCGCAGTTGGACGCGATCGCCCGCGACCACAACGTCAAGGTCGTGGCGACGAACCTCGTCTCGAACTCGCTCGGGACGATCCACGATCTCGCGCCGCTCGTCTCGTGGGCGCACGGGCAGGGCGCGATCTTCGTCTGCGACGCCGCGCAGGCGGCTCCGCACATGCGGGTCGACGTGCAGGCCATCGGCGCCGACTTCGTCGCGATCTCCGGCCACAAGATGTGCGCGCCGAGCGGGATCGGAGCGCTCTGGGGACGCGGCGAGCTGCTGCAGTCGATGGAGCCTTTCCTCCTCGGCGGCCACATGATCAACGCGGTCCGCGTGGACAAGACGACGTGGGGAGAGCTGCCACACAAGTTTGAGGCGGGCACGTCGCCGATCGCCGAGGCCGTCGGGCTCGGCGCAGCGGTCGACTACCTCGAGGCGATCGGGCTCGAGGCGATCGAGGCGCATGAGCACGAGCTCGCGGCGTACGCGCTCGGACGCCTCGCCGAGGTTCCGGGCATCACGCTCTACGGGCCTCCCGCCGACCGGCGCGCCGGCGTCGTGTCGTTCAACATGGAGGGGATCCACCCGCACGACGTCGCGCAGATCCTCGACCTGCAGGGCGTCGCGATCCGGGCGGGCCACCACTGCTGCCAGCCGCTGATGCACAAGCTCGGAGTGGCGGCGACGAACCGCGCGAGCTTCTACCTCTACACGATTCCCGACGAGATCGACCAGCTCGTCGACGGGCTCCACGCCGTCCGTAAGGTGTTCGCATGAGCGATCCTGGGCTCGAGAACCTGTATCGCGAGGTCATCCTCGACCACTACAAGAACCCGCGCGGGCACGGCGTGATCGAGAACGCCGACGCGGAGGCCGAGGGGCAGAACCCGCTCTGCGGCGACGAGGTCTCGGTCTACGTCGCGTTCGACGAGGACGGCGAGACGATCGACGACGTGAAGTTCTCGGGCCGCGGCTGCGCGATCTCGCAGGCCGCGACGTCGATGCTGATGGAGATGACGAAGGGACGGACGGCGCACGAGGTGGCCACGCTCGACAAGGACGAGCTGCTCGCCGAGATCGGCGTCCCGCTCACGCCGGTGCGCCTGAAGTGCGCCATGCTCGGCCTGACGACGCTCAAGGTCGCGCTGCACAAAGCGAAGGGGACACCGCTCCCCGACGGTCTCGCCGGCTTCGACGACCTGGAACTGACCTAGCCGCATGCCGGACGTCGAGGTCGCCGCGGCGGACGCCTTCCCGCCCGGCTCGTCGAAGATCGTCAGGCAGGGCAGCCTCTTCGTGGGCGTCTACAACTGCGGCGGCGAGCTCTACGCGATCGAGGACCGCTGCTCGCACGACGACGGCCCGCTCTGCGAGGGCGACTGGGACGAGGATCGCTGCTGCGTCGTCTGCCCGCGGCACGGGTCGATGTTCGAGCTCTCGAGCGGCCGCCCGATCTCGCTGCCCGCGACGGAGCCGGTCGAGACGTTCCCGGTTCGCGTGGACGGTGGCACGATCGTCGTCGAGCTCCCCTGAGGGGCTTGCCGGTCGGGCGGGAGGACGCTCGCGCAGGCGGGCGACCTCGGCTCTAGGGAGTCGCGTCAGGGGCGAGCAGGCTATGACGGTGGAGGACTTCCGAGACCTGTCGTCCAAGCTCCGGATTTACAGCAACTCCGAGAGCGTCCACCGCTTCTGCCCGTGCTCGCCGGTATAACGCGACAACCTCGTCGAGGCTCCGAGGGGCAGAGGCAACGCCGAGGGACGCGAGCAGATGCCCGTGCATCTTGACCAGCTCGTCGGCCACGAGTTGCCGCTCACCACGCAGCGCCTTGCCCCCCAACCAGAGAGTCCAGTCCCAGAAGTGACCGTCAATGGACGCGAGGGTATCGGCACTCAGTAGCCAGGGCGGCTGGATCCTGCGGCTGGCCCCGATCGGGAAGACGTCCACCTTGGTCGGGCCGTTCATGACGCCCATGTAGCCCGCCTGCTCCGACAGCGGCTCCCAGAAAGCGGCGAGCGGACCGAAGGAGGCTACGACCTCGGGGATCTCCTCCATCATCCCTTCCGGCTCGCCCTCAACATAAAGATCCCAGTCCGAAAGCGCGGTCGCTGTCCCCCGTGCCCTCGACCCACCGAGGACTACAGAGGAAACGACTTTGCTTCCATCCAGCGCCTCCCGGATGGCTGTCACCACATCGGGTTCTTTCGCCCAGCTCACGGGGCAAGCCTCGCATGCTGTGTACGGCCTCGGTCCGCCTCCAGGGGTCATTCCGAACACCGGCCGAGAGCCAGGCGTCCTCTGCTCCGACCGAGGGATAGATCCGATTGGAGCGGCGGGTCGATATAGAGACGATGCTCGCTCAAGTCCCCAAACTGCCCACGGCCCTGGAGCGGATCGCGACGACGCCGGTCCTGGCATCCGAGAAGCCAAGTGGATTCCCCCACGTGAAGATCATCCGCCTCGCTGCCAACCGGCACATTCACACGCTGGGCAGCGTTCGCATCGACTTCAGCAACAGTCACGCCTCTCAGTCGGCCAGTTATGCACTAATGCGAACACATGCCGCGGCCCTCCGCCTCGCGCACACCGAAGCGACGTTCAAGACCGGAGGTCTCTTTCACACACGAGCCGTGGCCGTTGGCCGATTCGCGGTGGGAGTGACGGCGACGACCAAGGCAAAGGCGAAGACCTTCCTTGCGCTCGCCCTCGCTCACCTACGTCGCAGCGGACGCTGAACCCGCCCAGACCTAGACCCGTGACTTTCGGTCACTCCGGAACACTGGCGCAGGCGAGCGCGTTGCCGCCCGCTGCCTAGGAGCCGAAGTGGGCCACCGTGTCGCCCTCGGTGATCGCCGGCGGGCCGGCCGTGGCGCCGATGTTCTCTCTGACCCATTCCGCGGCACGTCGGGAGGACTCGTCTGCTCCTGCCTTGTCCTGGCAGACCGTGACCGTGCTCCCACCGTCGCCGCTCCGGAAAGCCGTGTAGCTGACGAAGCCGGGCACCCCTCCGATGAGTTCCTTGATCTCGTCGTTCCTCTGCTCGAGCTGATCGAAGAGTTCCGAAGTACCGCCGCCGGAATAACTGCGAACGACTGCGTACATCACTGCCTCCTTGAGACACGACGCGGGGACGAACGACCCTCTCACAGGTGGACGCGCCAAAGCTAGGCCGCGCCACGGATTTCTAGTCCGCCGCCCGAACGGCTTCCGTCACGCGCTCCTCAAGCGCTGTTCAGCGCTTCGAGAAACGCCTGGTGCAGGTTGCTCGCGACGTTGCGGAGGAGGAAGGCCTGCTGCCGCGCCGTGAGGCCGGACTTCAGCGCCTCTCCGAGCTCCCCGCTCGTGCAGCCGTCGGCCAGGAAGTGCGCATAGGCGAAGCGCATGTCGTAGTAGTAGAGGTCGGCAGGCCCCGGCGCTCCGGTGCTGTGGACGTAGTAGAGATGGGCGTTCTCGACAACCGTGTTGGCGTCGTGTGTACAGCCGCGTGCGCTGTAGGTGCCGACGATCGTCGACGGCGGGAAGGCCCCCGCGCTCCCGAAGGTGACAGTGCGGCCCGTGTGCTTCGGCCCTCCGGATCCGCACCCGGCGAGGACGAGCCCCACGAGCGGGATCAGAACGAGCGCCAAGACCGTGCGTCTTGCCATGGCGTCAGGCGGCGGCCGGGCGCGGCCCGCGGACGGCGCTCTCGGTCCGGTTCCGGCCGTTCGACTTCGCCTGGTAAAGCGCCTGGTCGGCGGCGCCGAGCAGCGCCTCCACCGTGTCGTCCGGGAGCATCGTCGCGACCCCGCAGCTCGCGCTCGTCCGCATGTCCCCGACCTGCTGGGCCTCGATCGTGCGGCGCAGCCGCTCGGCGAAGCGCTGCGCCCCCGCGAGATCGGTCTCGGGCAGCACGACGACGAATTCCTCGCCGCCCCAGCGGACGACGGTGTCGCCCTGGCGGGCGAGGGAGATGAGGAGCCTGCTCACGGCACGGAGCATCACGTCGCCGGCGGCGTGCCCGAAGGAGTCGTTGATCTCCTTGAAGCGGTCGAGGTCGAGCAGGACGACTGCGAGCTGGTGGGCGAAGCGGTGGGCGCGAGAGATCTCCGCCGCGAGGATCTCTTCGAGCGCGCGCCGGTTCGCGAGCCCGGTGAGGGCGTCGATGCGCGCCTCGCTCGCCTGCTCCTCCGTCCACCGGAACGCGCGCAGCAGCGGGCGGGCGAGGACGAGCGTGAACAGCATCAGCCCGGCGAGCGCCAGCAGGCCTGCCTCGACGACCCGGACGTATGCGGCGTTCCTTCGGTGCGACACGACCCCGCCGGGGAGGAATGCGCGGACGCTGGTGCCGCCGGCGAGGGGCAGGGTCACTCCGCGTCCGTCCTTCGCGGGCGCGGCGCCGGCCCTGACAAACGCGAGGCGAACGTCCTTTGCGTCTCCCGCCGACAGCTGCCGGCGCGTCGCGTCGTCGAGCGGAACCTGCGCGACGACCGAGCCGATCGCCTTTCCGCCGCTGACGAGCTGAACCGGGGCCTTGACTGCGTGGTCGAGGCGCTGCCCGTAGGTGTGACCGTCGACCTCGAGCAGCAGGTCGTTCCGGCGCGCGAATTGCTCGAGGCTTGTCGTCGCGTGACCGTGGATAGCCGCCTGGAGCCTCGGCGAGGAGGCCGCCGCTAGAGCGTGCAGCTCCCGCCGGTCGAGGAGGCGCGTGAAGCGCGCCTGGGCCGAAAGGGCGGCCTCGTGCACCTCGAAGTCGATCGAGCGGGTCACGTTGCGGACCTCGTCCCGGACGATCACGTAGGAGACGAAGGCGATCGGGAACATCGCGACCGCGGTCAGGGTGAGCATCAGCCGCAGTCGGAGCCCGATCCCGAGCGGAGAGGCGCGGCGCGGCACGAAGCTAGTGGCCGCGACCCCGCCCGTGCCCGTTCGCCTGGCCTCCCCCGGTGTGCTGGGAGCCGGGCGGGTCTTGCGTATGTGCCTGTCCCGGTGGGCCGTGCTCGGGCCCGGGCGGCGGTCCATCGTGCCCGTGGTCATGCGCTGCGGCGGGCGGGCCGTCGTGGTCGTCGTCGTTGTCGTTTCCGGGGTCCGGCGCGCCGTGGGCGTCCTCCTTGCGTGCGAGTCCGGGTGGCGTGTGGTCCCGGTGGCCGAGGGCGCGGCCCCTCGGGGGCTGCGTCTTCTTGCGCGCCTGCCCGGGAGGACTGTGCTTCCGGTGCCCGAGCGCCAGGCCGGGCGGCGTGTCGGGACGCCCGCCTCCCTTGTGCCCATGGTGGTGTCCGTGGCCTTCCTTGTGGCCCGCCACGTGAATGTCGTCGGTGGGCACCGGCTGGGTGACCGGCAGTGTCGTCGTCGTCGGCGGTGTCGTCGTGGGCGTGGGCGGCGTAGTCGTGGGCGTGGGCGGCGTAGTCGTGGGCGTCGTCGTCGTGCCGGAGCCCGTCCCCGTCCCGCCGCTCGAGGTCGGCGGCGGTGGGTGCTTCTTCCCACCTGTCGTCGGATGGTGGGTGGGACGGCTCACCGGGCTCGTGGAGGCGCCACCGGAGCCGTGGGAGGGGGCGAAGGACTGCGCCGGCAGGGTGGCGGTAACCGGAGCCAGGGAAGGAGCCGAACTCGCCGAGCGGTGAGGCTTCCGCTTCGTCGTCGGGGCGGAAAGCGGAGGTACGACGATCTTCTCCACCGATCCCGGCCCGGAGCGCGATCCGGAGCCGGATCCGACGCCGAGCGCCGGCAGCGAGGGGAGTTTCACCGACCCCGAATCGAGAATGTCGGGCAGCGCGACGCCGGCGAGCACGAGGGCGACGACCGGTACGGCCGCGGCGCGAACCATTGCCCAGACTACGTGGCCCTTACGACGTTCGTTGGCCGACAACGGCCCTCCTCCCCTTCGCCTGGCCCTCCCCGGCCCCTGATCCACAGATACTCGAAACCGGGTCGGACATCAACCCGCGTGCCGAGCCGACGTTCGCTGTTTCCGCGGAATCATTAGCGACCGAGCCCGGGCTTGCGGCGGGCAACGAGAGGCACGACACTCCTCCCGTGGTCTCGGACCTCCGCTATGCCCGCTCGGGCGACGTGTCGATCGCCTGTCAGGTCGCCGGCGAGTGACGGAACCCATCCGCTGCTGGGAGACGAGCGACCCCGCGTACAACTCCTACCACGACGAGGAGTGGGGCAGGCCGGTCGTGGACGAGCGCGGGCTGCTCGAACGGCTCTGCCTCGAGGGCTTCCAGGCCGGGCTCTCGTGGCTGACGATCCTGCGCAAGCGCGAGGCGTTCCGCCGCGCCTTCGTGGACTTCGACCCCGAGCGTGTCGCGCGCTTCGGCGAGGTGGACGTCGAGCGCCTGCTCGGCGACGCGGGAATCGTCCGTCACCGCGGCAAGATCGAAGCCGCGATCGCGAACGCCCGGGCGACGCTCGCGCTGCGCGAGGCGGGGCCGCCGCTCGACGAGCTCATGTGGGAGTTCCGCGACCAGGCGGACGGGAAGGCGCTGTCCCGCAGCCTGAAGGCCGCGGGCTTCCGCTTCGTCGGCCCGACGACGGTCTATTCCTCGATGGAAGCGTGCGGGATCGTGAACGGCCACCGCGCCGACTGCTGGGTACGCGATGCGGTCGAGGCCGAGCGGCAGGCCGTGCGCTAGCCCTCGAGGATCTGCTTCAGCCGCTCGAAGTCCTTGCGGAACTGCCGCTCGGCGCGTCGCGCCACGAGCCCGGCGGCGAACCCTGGGATGTCGCCCTCGGCAGTGACGGTGAGCCGCGTTCCGGCCTCCGCCGGCTCGAGCTCGTGCCGGACGGTAAACGGCACCGGGCTGTCGAGCGCGCGCAGGGTGAAGAGGCGATGCTCCTCGCGCTCGACGATCTCGAGCGTCGTGTGGAGCTCCCGTCCGAGGAGCGACCGCGACTCCTGGATCCTGCCGTCGCGCAGCGTCGCGTTCTTCACCCCCGCCTGCCAGGCCGGCAGGTTGGACGGCTCGGTGAGGTAGGCGAAGACGTCCTCCGGCGTCCGCGCGATCTCGATCGTCAGCTCGGCGCGCACGCGCCGAAGAATAGGTCTGGCGCCGCCCGCGCCTTCCGCTATCGTGCGCTTACCGCGGAAAGGAGGTGGTCCGGCAGTGATTTCAGACAGTACGGGCAGTGGAGGTACCAGCGGGTAGGGGTGCCGTCCCCGGGACCTACGGGGAACCGCCTAGCCAGCGTGGGGGACTCGCGTTCCGCGCCGCCCGGTCTCACTACCAAGATCGGAGCAGGAGGCGCCTCTGCCACTACGCGCTGGTGACCGTGTCGAGGGGCCGCGAAAGCGGCCCCTCGCATTTCCACGGTCAGGCTGCTACTCGCTCGGGAGCCGCGACGGCCTCCGACGCGAGGGTGGTCAGGTGCAGCCGGAGCTGTTCGAAGACCTCTCCGTCGAGGAGCCGGCCCTCGGTGTCGAAGCGCTCGTGCGCGCGCGAGACCGGGATCTCCGTCCCGACGACGCGAGCGCCGGCGATGCCGAGGATCCGCTTCAGGTCCTGCTGGGCCCAGAGAGCGCCGAACTGGCCGGTGCTCGCGCCGACGACCGCGACCGGCTTGTTCCGCAGCACGGCCTCCAGCTTCGGGCGGGAAGCCCAGTCGACCGCGTTCTTGAGCCCGCCCGGGACGGAGCCGTTGTACTCGGGCGTCGCGAAGAGGATCGCGTCGGCCGCCGCCCAGTCCTCGCGCAGGCGCAGCACGGACGCGGGCGGATCGGGTTCGAGGTCCTCGTCGTAGAGCGGCAGCTCGCCGAGTCCCTCCCAGAGCTCGAGCTCGATGCCGTCGGGCGCAGCCTCGAGCGCAGCCCGCACGAGGCCCGTGTTGAACGAGCTTTCCCGCAGGCTGCCGGAGACGGCGAGGATCCGCATCGTCAGCCTTCCTGCCTCACGAAGGTGAGGTCGGCCTTGAGCGTGACCTCGTTGCCGAGGTAGTTTCCGCCGCTCTGGTTCGGCGCGTTCCACGCGACGCCGAACTCGTTGCGGTCGATGGTCGTCTCGAGCGAGAGCCCGAGCTTCTCGCGGCCGAACGGGTCGACCGCCGGTGCGGAGGCGACGCGGCCGTGCAGCTCCACCGGCTTCGTGATGCCCTTGATCGTCAACTCGCCGGATCCGGAGAGGGTGCCTCCGTCCGCGACGGCGAGCTCGTTGGCCCGGAACGAGATCTCCCGATGCCGCTCGGCGTCGAAGAAGTCCGGCGACTGGAGATGGCCGGAGAGCTGCTCGTCCTTCACGTCGACGCTCGCGACCCGCGCCGAGCCTGCGAGGGCCGAGCCCTCGAGCGTGGCGTCGAAGTCGCCGAAGCTGCCGCGGAAGGTGCTGACGCCGGCGTACTCGACCTCGAACGCGACATTCGAGTGGACGGGGTCGGCGGCCCACCTGGTGCCGTCCGGCGCGAGAGTGGTGGTGGATTCCAGTGTGCGCATCTGAGAACTTGCCTCCTGGGGTGGAAGGAGCTAAACTTGAGATCGCAAGGATCATAGCGAAAAAAGATTGTCTAGTCAAGTATTGACCACGCAAGAAGTTTCCGAGCCGACGCAGGTCGCCTGGCTGCGGTTCCTGCGCGCCCACGCCGCGATCACGCGTGAGCTCTCGTCGCGCCTCGAGGCGCTCCACGAGCTCACGCTGAGCGACTACGACGTGCTCGTGCAGCTGTACTTCGCGCCCGAGCGGCGGATGCGGCGGATCGACATCGCGCGCTCCGTGCTCCTCACCGCGTCGGGGATCACCCGGCTCCTCGACGGGCTCGAGGGCTGTGGGCTCGTCGAGAAGGCCCGCTGTGACAGCGATGCCCGCGTGACCTATGCGGTGCTCACCGATGCCGGCGTGAAGAAGGTCGAGGAGGCGCGGGACTCGCACCTCGCGGACATCGAGGAGCTGTTCGGCGCCCAGTTCGAGCCGAAGGAGCGCAGGCAGCTCGCCGAGCTCCTCGGCCGGCTGCCGCTCGCGCACACGTCCGAGGCCTGCTCGCCGTGAGCTACTCCTTCTCCTCGCTCGACGAGCTCGGCGACGGCCCCGGATTCCGGAAGATCCGGCAGGCGCTCGGGGTGACGGCGTTCGGGATCAACGGGATCGTCATGCCCCCCGGCCACGACGGCTTCCTCCACTGGCACGAGACGCAGGACGAGCTGTACTTCGTCCACCGTGGCCGCGTCGAGGTCGAGGTGGAAGGCGAGTCGCGCGTGCTCGGCGAGGGCGGACTCTTCCACGTCGAGGCCGCGACGCGGCGCAAGGTGTCGAACCCTTTCGACGAGGAGGCCGTCCTCCTGGCGCTGGGCGGCAAGGACGGTTACGTCGAGCGCGACGGCCATCTCGTCAACGAGGAGGTCGACCTGCCCCGTCGCGCCGCCTTCGGCAAGAGCTCCGGCTAGAGCAGAGCGACCGTCCGGATCGCACCGGCCTCGCCGATCCACGGGAGACGCTCCGGCACCTCGTCGAGCGAGATCGTGTCCGTGACGAAGCGGGCTAGGTCGATGCGCCCGTCGAGCGCGGCCCGGGCGAGGAAGGGGAAGTCCTCCTGCGGGACCGTGTCGCCGCCGTGCGTGACCGCAAGCGTGATCTTCGGCCCGAAGACGTCGGCGTCGAGGTCGACGTCGAGCCTCGCCCCCGGCGCCGCCAGCCCCACGAACGTCGCCGTCCCGGCATAGGCGCACATCCGGACCGCCTGTGCCAGACCCGCCGCGCCTCCCCCTGCGGCGAAGGCGAACTCGACGCCGCGGCCGCCGGTCAGCTCGCGGACGACTTCGACGGGATCGGCTGCCGTGGCGTTGACGCCGTCGGTCGCGCCGAGGGCGCGCGCGTGGTCGAGCTTCTCCCGCGCGACGTCGACCGCGACGATCCGCTCGGCGCCACGGAGCAGAGCGCCCTGGACGACCGCGAGGCCGACGCCGCCGCAGCCGATCACGGCGACGGTGGCTCCCTCACGCACCGGCGTCGCCCAGAGTGCCGCTCCGGCGCCGGTCGAGAAGCCGCATGCGAGCAGCGACGCCTGCTCCACCGGCAGCTCCTCCGGCACCTTGACCGCGCACGCCTCGTGCACGACCGCGTGGTCGGCGAACGTGCCGCAGCGGAGCACGGGGGTCAGCAGCGCGCCGTCGGCGCGGTGCACCCTCCGCTTCGCGCGGAGCTGGGAGGAGCAGCGCCGGGGATCGCCGCGGCCGCACTGCGGGCACTCGCCGCAGGGAGCCCGCCAGGCGACGACGACGCGGTCGCCGGGAGCCACCGACGTCACCTCGCTGCCGACGTCCTCGACGACGCCCGCGCCCTCGTGACCGAGCAGGATCGGGAAGCGATTTCCCCAGCCCTTCGTCTCGACGATGTGGAGGTCGGAGTGGCAGAGACCGCAGGCGAGGACGCGGACGAGCACCTCGCGCGGCCCGGGCGGGTCGACGGTCAGCTCCTCGATCGCGGGCGCCGCATCCGGCTCGGCGTAGACGAGGCCGCGGGTCACGTCGCGCGCCGGAGCTGGTCGTCGAGCGAGACGAGCGGCAACCGGAACGTCTCGACTGCACTCGGGTCGGTGACAACGTTGTCGCCGAGTGCGAGCATCGTCAGCTGGTCACGCGTGACCGGCGCCCCCGGCAGCCGCTCGGTCAGCGTCGCCTGCAGTCGCATCGCGCCGAACGGGACGTGCACCGACGGGCGCCGGACTCCGAGGGCGCGTTTCAGCCGTGCCCAGAACTCGTTCCAGCTCACCGCCTCGGGGCCGCCGAGCTCGAACGTCCGACCGGCCGCCGCCTGCTCGGTGACCGCGAGCGCATACTGCTCCGCGAGATCCTCGATCCAGATCGGCTGCAGCCGCTGGGTCCCGGGGCCGATGATCGGCGTCACCGGTGCGAAGCGCGCGAGCCGGACGAAGGTCGGCAGCACGCCGCCGTCGCGGCCGAAGACGAAGCTCGGGCGGAGGATCACATCCTCGAGCGGCGATTCCCGGACGGCGCGCTCCATCTCCCATTTCGCTGCGAAGTAGGGCACGGCGTCCTTCGTCCGCTCGTCGAGGCCGAGCGCGCTCGCGAGCACGAAACGGCGGACTCCGGCCTCCTGCGCCGCCTCGACGACGTTCCGCGTCCCCTGCGACATGACGCGCTCGAAGTCCTCCGGCCGGCCGCGGATGATCGCGACGAGGTGGATTACGGCGTCGACCCCCTCGCATGCCGCACGGAGGGAGGCCGGATCGGTCACGTCTCCCCGGGCCAGCTCGACGCCCCAGGCCGTGAGGCGTGTCGCGCGGGCGGGATCCCGCACGAGCGCGCGCACCGGCGTCTCGCGCGCGCGCAGCGCGTGCACCACGTGCGGACCGACGAACCCCGTCCCGCCGGTGACGAGAACCTTCACGGCGCCTCGAAGTTCTGCCAGTAGCGGCTCGCGGTCGGTCCTCGCTGGCCCTTGTACTTCGAGCCGATCGAGTCCGCTCCGTACGGCGTCGCGGCGGGTTCCGTCAGCTGCATGAAGGAGATCTGCCCGATCTTCATCTCCGGATAGATCGTGATCGGGAGGTTGGCGACGTTCGAGAGCTCGAGCGTGACGTGGCCGTCCCAGCCCGGGTCGATGAAGCCGGCGGTCGAGTGGATGAGGAGCCCGAGCCTCCCGAGGCTCGACTTCCCCTCGAGCCGCGCGACGAGGTCGTCGGGGAGCCGGATGCGCTCGAGCGTCGAGCCGAGCACGAACTCGCCGGGATGGAGGACGAACGGATGCTCTCCGTCGACCTCGACGAGCTCGGTCAGCTCCGACTGCTCGACCTTGACGTCGATGTACGGGTAGCGGTTGTTGTGGAAGACGCGGAAGAGCCTGTCCACGCGGACGTCGACGCTCGACGGCTGCAGGAGCGCGTCGTCGTACGGGTCGATCTCGATCCTGCCCTCGGCGAGCAGGCGGGCGATCGTCGCGTCGGAAAGGACCATCGAAGCGATTCTTACCGCGATTCCTCTCGGGCGGAGTGGCTATCGTGGCTTCGTGGCCGTCACGCGCGCAATCGACCTCCGCACCGAGATTCCGGGCCCCCGCTCCCGCGAGATCACCGAGCGGAAGGAGCGCGTCGTCGCCGACCCACTCGGGCTCTACCTGCCGATCATGATCGCCGACGGGAGCGGCGCGACTGTCACCGACGTCGACGGCAACAGCTTCGTCGACTTCACCGGCGGCGTCGGCTGCCTCAACGTCGGTCACGCGCATCCGCGGGTCGTCGCTGCCGTGCAGGAGCAGGCCGGGCGCTTCTTCCACACCGACTTCACGATCGTCCCGTACGAGATCTACGTCGAGTACGCCGAGCGCCTCACGGCGGTCGCGCCGTTCTCCGGCCCGACGAAGGCCGCGTTCTTCAACGCGGGCACCGAGGCCGTCGAGAACGCCGTCAAGTTCGCGCGCGGCTACACGCGCCGGCCGGCGGTGATCGGCTTCGAGGGCGCATTCCACGGCCGCACGCTCCTCTCGCTCACGCTCACCTCGAAGACGCACCCGTACAAGGCGGGACTCGGGCCCTTCTCGCCCGAGGTCTACCGCGTCCCGTTCCCCGACGAGTACCGCGGGATCACGGCGCAGGACGCGCTGGATGCGCTCGAGCGCTCGCTCTCCACCCAGGTCGCCGCCGAGACCGTCGCCGCGATCGTCGTGGAGGCGGTGCAGGGCGAGGGAGGCTTCATTCCCGCGCCTCCCGCGTTCATGGAGGGACTGCGCGCGATCTGCGACCGCGAGGGGATCCTCCTCGTCGTCGACGAGGTGCAGACGGGCTTCGGCCGGACGGGCCGCATGTTCGCCGTCGAGCACTACGAGGTCGAGCCGGACCTGATCACGGTCGCGAAGTCCATGGCCGCCGGGCTGCCACTGTCCGGGGTCGTCGGGAAGGCCGAGATCATGGACTCGCTCTGGGACAACGCGGTCGGCGGAACCTACGTCGGGAACCCGGTCGCGCTCGCGGCCGCGGTCGCCGTCCTCGACGTGTTCGCGGAGGAGGGACTCGTCGAGCGTGCGCAGCGGATCGGCGACACGATCCGGGCGCGCATGCTTGCCTGGCAGGAGCGCTTCGAGGCGATCGGCGACGTCCGCGGCCTCGGCGCGATGCTCGCGGTCGAGTACGTCGAGGATCGGCAGACGAAGGAGCCTGCCCCGGGGATCGCGTCGCGCGTCGCCGAGGAGGCCGCCGTCCGCGGGCTGCTGCTCCTCAAGGCCGGGATCCACTCGAACTGCAACCGCGTCCTCTGCCCGCTCGTCATCACGGACGCCGAGCTCGAAGAGGGGCTCGGGGCGTGGGAGGAGGCGCTGGAAGCGGTCCTCGCGTAGCTCGGTACGCGGCTCATCCGTTGTAGCCGTGTGCCGGGCCCCAGGTCCACAACCCGTGCCGTGCCGCGGCCAGCCCAGCCCCAGCCTGGCGACCTGATCGCCGACCGGTACGAGCTCGAGGAGCTCGTGGGAAGCGGCGGGATGTCGACGGTCTTTCGCGCCCGCGATCTCCAGCTCGACCGGCGCGTCGCGATCAAGATCCTCCACGAGCACTACGCGGCCGATCCGGAGTATCTGGAGCGCTTCCGCCGCGAGGCTCGCGCGGTCGCGCGGCTCACGCATCCGAACATCGTCACGGTCATCGACCGCGGCGACGACGACGGCCGGCAGTACATCGTCTTCGAGCACGTCGACGGGGAGAACCTGAAGGAGCTCGTCCTGCGTGCCGGCCGGCTGCCGGTGCGCCGCGCGCTCGAGCTCGCTCTCGCGACCGCCGACGGCCTCGCCTTCGCGCACCAGCACGGGCTCGTCCACCGCGACGTGAAGCCGCAGAACGTCCTCCTCAACGGCGAGGGCGAGGTCAAGGTCACCGACTTCGGCATCGCGCGGTCGCTGCACGTCGAGCACGGCGTCACGCAGACGGGGACGGTGCTCGGCACCGGCGAGTACCTCGCGCCCGAGCAGGCGAGCGGCAAGCCTGTCTCGCCCGCGACCGACGTGTACTCGCTCGGCGTCGTGCTCTGGGAGCTGCTCGCGGGTGAGGTGCCGTTCGTCGGCGAGAACTTCGTCGCGGTCGCGCTGCGCCACGTCAACGAGGAGCCGCCGAGCCTGCGCGAGCGGCGGCCGGACGTGACGCCGAGGCTCGAGGCCGCGGTCGATCGCGCCCTCGCGAAGGATCCCGCGCTCCGCTTCTCGTCCATGGCGGCGTTCGCGCAGGAGCTCCGCGCGTGCCTCGCCGAGGCCGAGGGCGACGCGCCGCCGCCGGAGAGCGACCTCGCCCACACGCTCGTCACCCGGCCCGCTCCGGGCCGAGCGCAGGCCCGGCGCCGGCAGCGCTCCCGGCGGCGTCCGCTCGCGTTCGTCGTGCTGGCCCTCCTGGTCGCCGGGGCGGCGTTCGCGGCGGTGCTCCTGCTCGGCGGATCGAGCCACGACCGCGGCGGCTCGGGCGGCGGCGGAGGCGGCTCCTCTGGATCCGCCGTGCAGCTCCAGGGGATCGGCGACTACAACCCGAGCCCCTCGAAGGACAGCCACGCGGACACGGCGGCTTCCGCCACCGACGGCGACACCTCGACGATCTGGTACACGCAGATCTACCGGTCGCCGACCTTCGGAGGCCTCATGGACGGCCTCGGATTGCTCGTCGACGCGGGAAGCGCCGTCAAGCTCACGCAGCTCACCGTGCAGACGCCGACGCCGGGCTTCACGGCTCAGATCCTCGCCGGCTCGTCGCAGAGCGGGTCGTTCCCGGCGGACTCCGCCTCGGAGACCGTCGGCAGCTCGACGACCTTCACGTTGAACGGCGCGACCGCGCAGTACTACGTCGTCTGGATCACGAGCCTTCCGCCCGGAGGAAAGGCCGAGATCTCCGAGGTCACGGCGAAGAGCTACTAGTAGACGAGCTTCGAGCGGCGCTCGTGGCGCTCGAGCGCGAGCTCGATCAGCCGGTCGAGCGCCTCCGCGTAGCTCAGGCCCGACGCCTCGAACAGGCGGGCCCAGACGCTCGTCGCGGTGAAGCCCGGCATCGTGTTGAGCTCGTTGAGGACGACCTCGCCTTCGGACTCGCGCACGAAGAAGTCGACGCGGGCGAGCCCCTCGCACTCGCTCGCCACGAACGACTCGACGGCGCGGCGCTGCAGCAGCTCGACCGTCTCCTGCGACAGGCCGGGCGGCGGGACGAGCAGGTCCATCCCACCCTCGTCGTACTTCGACGAGTAGTCGTACCACTCGTGCTCGAGGGTGTCGATCTGTCCCGGGAGGGATGCGACCGGGGGCGGCACGCGGTTGCCGAGGACGCCGACCTCGACCTCCGTGCCCGCGACGAACTCCTCGACGAGCACCTTCTCGTCGTGCCGGCGGGCGAGCTCGACCGCCGGTGCGAGCTCGTCCTCCGCATGCACCTTCGTGATGCCGACGGACGAGCCGAGCCGCGCCGGCTTCACGAACACCGGATAGCCGAACGGGTTCTCGATCGCGTCGCCGAGCCGGATCGCGTGGTGCGCCGCCACCGGGACGCCGCTGTCGCGCATGACCTTCTTGAACAGGTCCTTGTCCATCGCGAGCGCGGACGCCGCGACGCCGGCGCCGACGTAGGGGACGTCCGCAAGCTCGAGCAGGCCCTGCACCGTCCCGTCCTCGCCGAACGGCCCGTGGAGGATGGGCAGCACCACGTCGACGACCCCGAGCGCCTCGAGCGTCCCGGACTCGGCCGGAACGGGCAGCGTCTCCGCCGGACCCGTCTCGGTGCCAGGCACCAGGACGTGTCCCGAGGAGACGGCGCTCTCGAGGGCCCAGCGGCCGTCGCGGCCGATCGCGACCTCTGCGATCTCGTACCGCTCCGGGTCGAGCGCGCCGACGACCGACCGCGCCGACGCCAGGGAGATCTCGTGCTCGCTCGACCGGCCGCCTGCGAGCACGGCCACGCGGAGACGGCGGGACGGGCTCAACCGGTGGTCGTCACCGTCGTCGGCGGCCCCGGCGAGGTCTGCCCGATCTCGATCGTCACCGTCGAGCCCTTCGCCGCCTGCGTGCCGCCGTCCGGAGTCTGCGACTGGACGATGCCGTCCTGGCTCGGGTCGGTGACGGAGACGAACTGCTGCGTGACGACGAAGCCGGCACCCTCGAGGTCGCTCACCGCCTGCTGTGCCGTCTCGCCCACGACGGGCGGGATGCTCACCTGCGGCGGGCCGTTCGAGACCTGGAGGTTGATCGTCGACCCCTTCGGCTCCTGAGATCCCGGCGCGGGGTTCTGGTGGATGACCTGGTTCTGGGTGGCGGTGCTGTCGACGTAGGTCGGGTTGACGTTGAAGCCGTCGTTGTGCAGGGCCGCAGTGGCTTGAGCAAGCGTCTCACCGACGACGTTCGGGACGTCCACCTGCTGCGGGCCGCTCATGACGTTGACCTTCACCTTCGAGCCCTTCGGCACCGCCTTTCCGGCCGGCGGGTCGGTCGCTGTCACCTGTCCCTTGGTCTTCCCGGGGACGATGCGCTCGACGGGAACCAGCCCCACCTGAGTCAGCTCCTGCTGCGCCTCCGGCCACGTCTTCCCCTTCACGTCGGGAATCGGCACCTTCGGCGGGCCCGTCGAGACGGTGATCGTGACGGTTCCACCCTTGGCCACCTTGTTGCCGGCGCCCGGATCCTGCTTGAAGACGATCCCCTTCTTGTACTTCTCGCTCGACCCGTGCTTGACGGACGGGACGAGCTGCGCCGCCTTGATCTGCCGCACTGCCTGCGCCTGCGACTCGCCCTGGTAGAGGCCTACGGGCTCCTTCACCGTCGAGCCGGAGAGCTCGTGCCAGACGAAGAAGCCTGCGATGGCGGCCGCGATGACGAGCCCCGCGGCGACGAGCCACGGCCACAAAGGCCGCTCCGGCCCGCCGCGCTCCGCGTACTCCTCGTCCTCGATCACCGGCGGCGGGGCGTCGCGCACGGCGCCGGCCCGGCGCGGCGGCGCGATCATCGTGGCCGCGGTGGAGTCCGTGGTCGCGGCCGCAGGCTTGCGCAGCACCTGAGTCGCGGAATCGACCGTGGCCGCCGCCACCGGAGCCCCGCGGGCGACCCGCTCGAGGTCGGCCTCCATCTCGTCTGCGCTCTGGTAGCGGTCGTCGGGATCCTTGGCGAGCGCGCGCAGGATGACCATGTCGAGCTCGGGCGGGATGTCCGGGCGCAGCTTCGACGGCGGCTTCGGCGCGGCGGAGAGATGCTTCATCGCGATCTCGACCGGCGTGTCGCCCTCGAACGGCGTCTTCCCCGTGAGGAGCTCGTAGAGGACGACGCCGAGCGAGTAGAGGTCGGAGCGCGGGTCGACCTCGCCGCCCTTCGCTTGCTCGGGCGAGAGGTAATGCGCCGTCCCGACGATCGAGCCCGTCTCCGTCATCTGGCTCGTGCCGGCGCGAGCGATCCCGAAGTCCGTGACCTTCACGCGTCCCTCGCCGTCGACGAGGACGTTGTGCGGCTTGATGTCGCGGTGCACGATCCCGTGCCGGTGCGCGAAGCGGAGCGCCGAGAGGATCTGCCGCGCGTACTCGACTGCGACGTTGACCGGCGCCTTGCCGCGGCCGACGATCAGCTCCTTCAGCGTGCGGCCGTCGAGGTACTCCATCGCGATGTAGTAGGTGTCCTCCGCTTCGCCGCGGTCGTAGATCGAGACGATGTTCGGGTGGTTCAGCGCGGCGGCGTTCTTCGCCTCGCGCCGGAACCGCTCGATGAACTGGTCGTCGTTCGCGTGGCGGCCGTTGAGGATCTTGATCGCGACCCGCCGGCCGAGCTCCTGGTCCTCGGCGAGGTAGACGTCGGCCATCCCGCCCGCGCCGAGCTTCCGCATGATGCGGTACCGCCCGTCGAAGAGCGTGTCGATGAGGGAGTCGCTTACCGCCACGGCCGCGTAAAGGGTAGAGGCATGGTCACGTACCCAGCAGCTTTTCGAGGATCGCCTTCGCGATCGGGGCCGAAACGGAGCCGCCGAAGCCGTTCGGCTGCTTCTCGACGACGACCGAGACGACGAAGCGCGGGTTGTTCGCGGGCGCGAAGCAGACGAACCAGGCGTCGTAGACGGTGCCGAGCCCCAGCTCCGCCGTTCCGGTCTTCCCCGCGACCGCGACGCCCGGGATCTGCGCGCTCGTGCCGGTGCCGGCCTGGACGACGAGCTGCATCATCCGGTTCAGCTCGGCGGCCGTCGAGGCCTTGATCGGGTGCCCGAGTGTCTGCGGGGACGTCGTCGCGACGGTCGATCCGTCCGAGGCGACGATCTTCTGCACGAGGTACGGCTTCGGCTCGGCTCCCTTGTCAGCGATCGTCGCGGCGACGAGCGCCATCTGGAGCGGCGTCGCGAGCATGTTGAACTGGCCGAACGCGAGCCGGCCGGGGTCGATCTGGTTGCTGTCCTTGGGGAACCAGAGCTTTCCGTTCTTGTACAGGCCGGATTGCTGGCTCGCGCTCGGTGGGGTGTCGAGCGGCGGCAGCGAGTAGAAGCCGAACCGCTTCGCGTACTCGAGGATCTTCTCGCCTCCGATGTGCTTGCCGACGTTGCAGAAGACCGAGTTGATGGAGTGCTCGAAGCCCTGCTCGAGCGTGACGCTGCCGAACGCCTCCGGGCCGTTCTGGTCGGGGTTGCCCGCGTTCGAGACGTGGCTGCCGTACTCAACGCAGTAGCCGGGGTCGTCGAACACCGAGCTCGGCGTGTAGGCGCCCGAGTCGAGCGCGGCGGCGGCGGTGACCATCTTGAAGGTCGAGCCCGGCGGGTAGAGACCGGCCGTCGCGTTGTTCACGAGAGCGGAGGAGTCGCCGCAGCTGCCCTTGATCCTGAGCACCTTCGCGAAGCCGTTCGGCTGCTCGATGAGGTTCGGGTCGTACGTCGGCGACGAGGCCATCGCGTAGACCGCGCCGGTCTTGGCGTCCAGCGCGACCACCGCGCCGCAGCGGCCCTGGAGCTCCTGCAACGCGAGCGACTGGAGCGCGGGCCGCAGCGTGAGGATCACGTTGTCGCCGTGGACGGTCTTCCCGCCGAGCTTGTCGAGCTCCTGCGAGAACGTGTTGCTGAGGTTCGTGTTCGCGCCGGTCAGGTAGTCCTCGAGCGACGCCTCGAGCCCGGTTGTCGTGCCGGCCGCGGTCGAATAGCCGATCACCTGCGGCGCGAGGTGGCCGGCCGGGTAGCGGCGCGTGAAGGTCGTCAAGCCGTGCTTCCGGTGCTTGCGGTTCGTCGCGAGCACGGTTCCGCCGGCGCCGAGGATCTTGCCGCGGTCGACCGTGAGGCGCGCGACGAGCTGGATCGCGTTGTCCTGCCGGTCGGCGAGGTCTCCCACGGCCCACGTCTGCCAGTACGTCGTCGACACGATGAGGGCGGCGAGCAGGACGAGTGCTGCGACCGAGACGTGCAGGAGTTGCTTGTTCACGCCCCGGCCTCCTGCCGGTTCGCGCGGTTCGAGATCAGGAGGAGCTCCGCGACGAGGAGGAAGTTGGCGACGACGCTCGAGCCGCCGTACGAGACGAACGGAAGCGTGATGCCCGTGAGCGGGATGACCCGCGTGATCCCGCCGACGATCACGAACGTCTGGAACGCGAAGCCGAAGCTGAGGCCGGCGGCGAGCAGCTTCGAGAAGCCGTCGCTCGCGGCGAGGGCGATCCGGAAGCCGCGCAGTACGAAGGCCATGTAGA
>JAICSH010000035.1 GCA_025936995.1 Thermoleophilia bacterium
ACCGGGACGATCAGCTTCATGATGGATTGCGACACGACCGGCGTCGAGCCCGACTTCTCGCTGGTCAAGTCGAAGAAGCTCGTCGGCGGCGGCGAGATCACGATCGTCAACAAGACGGTGCCGATGGCGCTCGAGCGGCTCGGCTACGCGCCGCGCGAGACCGAGGAGGTCGTCGCCTGGGTCGACGAGCGGAACGGCGTCGTCGGCGCTCCGTACGTGAAGACGGAGCACTATCCGGTCTTCGACTGCGCCGTCGGTGAGCGGGCCATCCACTACCTCGGCCACGTTCGGATGATGGGCGCCGTCCAGCCGTTCATCTCCGGCGCGATCTCCAAGACGGTGAACATGCCGGAGGAGGTCACGGTCGAGGACGTGATGGACCTGTACCTCGACGCGTGGAAGCTCGGTGTCAAGGCGGTCGCGATCTACCGCGACAACTGCAAGGTCGCGCAGCCCCTGTCGAGCTCCGGCAAGGACGGCCAGACCGCGGTCGCCACCCCGCCCGTGCAGGTGCACGAGCGGAAGCGCCTGCCGCTCGACCGCACCGAGGTCGGCCGTAAGTTCCAGGTCGGCGACCACGAGGGCTACATCCACGTCGGGCTGTACGACGACGGCAGCCCCGGCGACATCTTTGTCGACATCGCCAAGGACGGAACGACGATGGCCGGGCTGATGAACTCGCTTTGCCTCGCCGTCTCGATGGGCCTCCAGTACGGCGTGCCGCCCGAGGTCTACGTGTCGAAGCTCAGCCACATGCGCTTCGAGCCGAGCGGCCTTACCAACGACGCCGACATCCGCGCGGCCAAGTCGATCGTCGACTACATCTTCCGCTGGTTCGGCAAGCGGTTCCTCACGCCCGAGCAGCAGGAGGAGGCGGGGATCCTGTCGGCCGAGGTGAAGCAGCGGATGGCCGAGCGGTACGCGAACGGCGAGGCTGCTGCGGCGACGGAGCCCACGGAGGCGCCGCCCCCCGGCCAGACGGCGCTCTTCAACAGCTGGGAGGACGCGGTCGAGTGCGCCCGCTGCGGCGGCCGGATGGTGCGCACCGGCAGCTGCTACACGTGCCGGGACTGCGGCACGAATACCGGCTGCAGCTAGGAGAGAAGGGCACGTCATGCTCCCGGGTGGCGCAAGGAGCGGGGCCGCGGCGATCATCGCCGCGGCCCTTTTCGTCGGCGGCCTCGTCGTGACGCCGGCCGCACAGGCGGCGATCACCGGATCGCAGATCACGACCCCGACCGATCCCTCCTTCCTCATCGCGGACGAGACCGGCTCGGCGGCGACGTTCGCGATCTCGGGCACCACCTCCGGCGGCACGACTACCTCCAAGATCGACATCCGCTGTTACCACGGCGGGACGTCCACGGCCGTCGCGACCAACGTCGCGCTCGGCTCGAACGGCTCGTTCTCGATCCCGAGCGCGAACCTCAACAAGATCGTCGACCTCACCTGCCGGCTACGCGCCGTCCCGGCCGGCGCGACTCCGTCGAACCTGACTCCGTACTCCGGGCCGCTCGTGGGCGTCGGAGAGCGCGACTCCAGCACGGTTGGCGGGGGCCCGAACAACGGGAAGCTCTACGACTACTACCTCTATGCCCCGCAGCAAACCGCCGCCTTCGACTACGAGTCTCTCGGAACCTGCGGCGTCAACGACGGCTACCTCCTGGACGCGACCTACGCGCTGACGACGACCACGTTCTATTGCAACGCCGGCCTGCTCGGCGGAGAGTCGCCCAAGCCGACGCGTTCCGAGCTGCAGATCGACGGCGCGAACGCATACGCGCCCAGCCAGGCGCAGTCGATCAACCCGAACGCCGCGGGGCTGCCCGCGCTCACGTACTCGTACAGCGTCGACGTGCACACCGGCGACTTCGTCGTCCACGAGTCGGATCCGATCGTCAAGTGCCCGTCCGCGACCTACCCGCCGACGCCGACCGGCTGCAACACGTTCGTGACGGCCGGAGTGACCGACAACCGCACGATCACCCAGGACCATGACGGACACCTCAGCACGATCACCGACCTCTTCACGAGCACCGACTCCCACCGCCACTCGCTCGACCTGCTCTGGGACAACAGCCAGCACTTCTGGGGAGGCTTCGGCAGCTCGACGCAGGTCGAATTCGAGTTTCCGGGGCAAAGCAGCTTTGCGGCGCATGTCGCCGGTGACGCGGTCTCGCTCCCGGCGACCTCGCCCGGGACGATCCTCGTCCGCATGCACGACGCCGCCGACGGCGATCCCGCGACCGGGCAGGCCGCGATCGTCTACGACCGGCCGGCCGCCGGTGCGGCGTTCCCCGCGGTCAACAACTTCACCAGCGAGTTCACGCTGCACCAGACCGGAACCGTCCCCGCGGGGCGCTCCATCCGGTTCCGGTTCGCCTACGCGCAGGACTACCAGGCCGCCGGCGTGGCCTCGCTCGCGCAGGCCGCGAGCGCCACGTTCGTCGACACGATCGCCGTCTCGAGGTCCGGAAAGGGGGCCGGCAAGGTGACGAGCTCGCCCGCGGGCATCTCGTGCGGCCGGACGTGCTCGCACGGCTACGCGTTCGGCACCGCGGTGATTCTCGAGGCGAAACCGGCCAAGGGCTCCGTGTTCGCCGGCTGGTCGGGTTCCTGCAAGGGCAAGCGGCGCTGCCGGCTCACGACGACCGACGACCTGTCCGTGAGGGCGAGGTTCGTCCCGCAGCCGTGCGTGGTGCCGAGACTGACCGGGAAGAGCCTGAGTACGGCGAGGCGCGCGCTCGTGACCCACGGCTGCAGGCTGGGGAAGATCTCTCGGGCGCCTTCGGCGGCGCCGGAGACGGGAGACGTGATCTCGCAGAAGCCCAGGTCGGGGCGACACCGCAAGCACGGGGCCAAGGTCAGTCTCGTGCTCGGCGAAGGCCCGTAGACCGCGGTCAGCCCGACAGGCGCGCGGCGATCTGAGCCTGCGCAACCGCCTCGCGGGCGAACTGCTTCGCCTTCGCGGTGTTGCCCGACGTGCCGGCATCGGCCGCCTGTGTCATGTCGGCGCCGCACGCGACGTGCAGATGCGTGACCGCCTGCTTCTGGGGCTGCGTCGAGGCGTGCGGCGAGATCTTGCCGTCCACCACGCCCATGCAGTCGTTCAGCAGCGGCCCGCCCGACGCGATCGCCTTCGTCAGATCCCCACTCCGAAACGCCTGCACGCTCGTCTGCAGCCGAGCCTCGAAGCCGTGCACGCTCGCGCGGAAGTTTCCGGACCCCTGGGCGTGCTTGGCACCGGCGACGCCGTCGGTGTTGCCGTTCGCGCTGCCGCCGGCGCTGCCGCCGCAACCGGCGAACGCGACAACGGCCGCCAGGAGCGCACCGATGCCGAGGATGGCCCTGGTCATGGGTGAATCTCCCTCCGTCTTCGGCGTGTGCACAAACCGACAACGGAGGAAGTCCCGAATCCGTTGCTATGCAACCGCAACGCTGCCAGGATGAGGCCATGCCCGCGTGCCGTGCGTGCGGCCAGGACAACCCCGAGATCGCGCGCTTCTGCCTCGCGTGCGGGGCTCCCCTCGACGCCGAGACGTCCACCCGCGAGGAGCGCCGGATCGTCAGCGTCGTCTTCGTCGACCTCGTCGGCTTCACGGCGCGCTCCGAGAAGCTCGACCCGGAGGACGTGCAGGCGATCCTCACGCCATACCACGGGACGGTGCGCGACGAGCTGGAGTCGTTCGGCGGCATCGTGGAGAAATTCGTGGGAGATGCCGTGATGGCGGTCTTCGGCGCACCGACCGCGCACGGAGACGACCCCGAGCGCGCCGTGCGGGCCGCGCTCGCAGTCCGCGACGCGGTGACGGCTCTCAACGTGGAGCAGCCCGAGCTCGAGCTCCGCATCCGCGGCGCCGTCAACACCGGCGAGGCGGTCGTGACGTTGTCGGCGCGGCCCGCGCTCGGCGAGGCGATGGTCGCAGGCGACGTCGTCAACACTGCGTCACGCCTCCAGCAGCACGCTCCCGTCGGCGAGATCCTCGTCGGGCAGGGGACGTACGACGCGACGCGCGGAGCGATCGAATACGAGCCGGCCGACTCCGTGACTGCAAAGGGGAAGGCTGCACCGATCGGCGCCTGGCGCGCGGTGGCGCCCGCGTCGGCTACCGGAGAGCGGCACCTGTCGAGCACGCCCTTCGTCGGCCGCACTCGGGAGATCGACCTCCTCGACGCGACGTGGGAGCGCGTCGAGCGGGAGCGGCGTCCCCATCTCATCACCGTGCTCGGCGCGCCCGGCGTCGGCAAGTCCCGGCTCTCGGCCGAGTTCGGCGAGCGCATCACCGCGCGAGGCGGCCGTGTCGTCCGCGGCCGCTGTCTGCCGTATCGCGAGCGGAGCGCCTACGGCGCGTTCGCGATGCAGGTGAAAGAGCTCGCCGGGATCTTCGACAGCGACGATGTCGATGTCGGCGTGGGGAAGCTGCAGGTCACGGCCGAACGGCTCGTAGCGCACGAGCAGGCGGAGAACGTCGCAGGGCATCTCGCGATCCTGCTCGGCTTCCAGACGAAGGCGACGGCGCCGGACCGCGACAGCCTCTTCCAGTCCGTGCGCGTGTTCATCGAAGCCGGGGCGCGCGACGAGGCGACCGCGTTCGTCTTCGAGGACATCCACTGGGCGGACTCGGCCCTCCTCGACCTCATCGAGCTCCTCGCGGCGCGCCTGCAGGACCTGCCGGTGCTCCTCTTGACGCTCGCGCGTCCGGAGCTGCTCGACGCGCGGCCGACGTGGGGCGGCGGGCTCCTCGCGTACAGCGCGCTTCCGCTCGAGCCCCTGGCCGGGGCCGATGCTGCCGAGCTCGCACTCCACCTGCTCGGCGCGGACACGAAGGCGGCCCACGTCGCCAAGGCGGCCGAGGGAAACCCGCTCTTCATCGAGCAGCTCGCAGCCGTCCTGAGCGAGCGTGGTCCCGAAGAGGCGGACAGCCTCCCGACGACGATCCGCGGCCTCGTCGCCGCCCGCCTCGACGCGCTCCCCGGCGCCGAGCGAGACGTGATTCTCGACGCCTCGATCGTCGGCCGGATCTTCTGGCTTGGCGCGCTCGAACGGATCACGCGCAGTCCGGACGGCCTCGGACAGGCGCTCGCGGAGCTCGAGCGGCGAGATCTCATCCGCCACGACGCCGTGTCCCGGATCGAGGGAGAGGAGCAGTGGTCGTTCAAGCACGTCCTCATCCGCGACGTCGCGTACGACCTCCAGCCCCGCGCCCGCAGGCGCGAGGGTCACCGCCACTGCGCTGAGTTCATCGAGCAGTCGACGCCCGAGGTCGGCGAGGCCGGGGCGGCGCTGGCGCGTCACTGGCGCGGCGCCGGCGAGCCCGAGCAGGCGATCAAGCACTTCGTCGCCGCCGCCGAGGAGGCGGAACGCGGCTGGGCGAAGCAGCTCGCCGTGTCGCTCTACAAGGAGGCGTTCGACATGACCCCGCCGGAGGACGTGGAGCGCAAGCGGTTCCTGCGTCAGCGGCTCGCGGTCGCTCAGCAGGCGTTCTACCACGTTGACGACGCGCGGCTGCTCGGCCTCGGCAGCAGCGAGCCCGGCTAGCCGGCGACGGGCGGGAAGTCGGCAGGCGTCACGTCGCCTGCGATCTCGTGCAGGCCTTCGATCACATGCTGGCCGAGGCTCGTGGCGTGCTGCCTGACGGTCCCCTCGCTCGGCGCGTCGTAGACGCAAAAGGTGCGGACCATCCCCTCGTCGTCGACGACGACGTGGCTGTGCTCCCACGTGATCTCGGGAAACTCGCCCTCGGTGAGCTCGCGTGAACGCCGTCCGACGAAAGGCATTTGATCCTCGCCGACGTCGAACGCACGGATGACCAGGTAGCGCGGCATTCGCCCGAGTTTAGCGACGTCTATTCCGAACGTAAAAGAACCCGCAGTTTTGATCGGAATACGTCCATATCGTAGTGCTTCCAATCTCCGTGCGTCTGATGAGCCCACGGGCGATATAGCTCCCGGTGATACGGACTCGAAAGGCTCTCGTTATGTCCGATCACATTGCGGATGCGGATATGGAAGCGGCCCGCGAGCCACGCGGTGAGCGCGAGCGCCGACCGGAGCTGCGCCCGGTCGTGGAGGATCTCCGCGTCGGAGATGCCGACATCCTCGATCCCGATCGCGACGTGGTTGAGCCCGACCGTGTGCCGGCACATGACGTCGAGGCGGACGAGTTGGTAGATCGTCCCGTCGCGGTCGACGATGAAGTGCGCGCACGTCCCGGGTAGCTCGCCGAGCTCCGGATCGGGCGTGTCGGCGGCGAACGTGTTCCACGCCGACGAGAAGCTGTCGCTCGCGGTGTAGTGCTCGACGATCACCTTCGGGCGCAGCCGCCACGAGTGGATGCCGTAGTGCTTCTCGGCGTAGGCGGCCATCTCCGCCTTGCGCTTCGGCCCGAAGAGAATCGGCTTCCAGACGATGTGCGGGCGCGGCGCGACCGCGAGCGCGATCGTGACGGCAAGGGTGGCGAACACGGCCGCAGGCTAGCCGCGCTTGTCTGCCGGCGACGGTCTCGGTAGCCTGCGCGCGTCGTGTTGAGGTAGCGCGCCACCAGCCGCCGTCGCAGCGAGGCGACCCGCCTCGGCTCTGCGTACCCCGACCTCGAGGTTGATCCTTGGCACGACGCCCTCTCATCGTGAGCTCCGCGAACGTCCGGCTGAAGGCCGTGCGCCGGCTCACCCGGCGCGGCTCGCGCGAGCTCTGTATCGCCGAGGGAGCCCGCTCGGTGCGCGCCGCCCTCGCGGCGGGCGTGGCGGTGCGCGAGCTGTACGTCGCGCCGGAGCTGCTCGCCGGAGGTCGCGACGACGACCTCGTGGCTACGGCGGAACGCCGCGGCGCCGAGGTGTTGGAGCTCGGTGGGGCGGCGTTCGAGAGCCTGGCGGAGCGGCGGCCCGACGGCCTCCTCGCCGTCGTTCAACGCCCTGCGACGCTGCTCGATGCACTCGAGCTGCCGCCGGAGCCGTTCCTCGCGGTTACGGTCGCCGTCGAGCGGCCCGGGAACCTCGGGGCGATCGCGCGCACGGCCTGTGCTGCCGGAGCGGATGGGCTGATCGTCGTCGACCCGCGCACCGACCTCTTTCACCGCGAAGCGATCCGCGGCTCGGTCGGCGCGGTCTTCCGGATCCCGTGTGCGTCAGGAGCCACCCCGGACGTCCTGGCCTTCCTCCGCGAGCGAAAGGTCGCGATCGTCGCGACGACCCCAGCCGCACGGGCGCCGTACTGGTCGTTCTCGTACGCAGGCGCCGTCGCGGTCGCTCTCGGCGGCGAGCGGCACGGGTTTCCGGCGTGTGGCTGGACGCCGCGGCAGCACGGGTCGCGGTTCCGGCTCATGGCCCGGTCGACAGCCTCAACGTCGCGGTCGCCGCCGGTGTCGTGCTCTGCGAAGCTGCGCGGGCCCGCTAGGCGAGCCGGTAGATCCGCTCCCCGACGGCCTCGGCCCGGAACCGCTCGAGGAACTCCTTCGCGTACGGGCGGCCCGGCTCCGCCAGCACGACCTCGCCGCCCAGCCGCGGGAGGAGCTCCGCGAGCTGGTCGGCGTTCCGCGCCTCGTAGAGGAGATCCGCGCCGAGGACGAGATCCCACGGCGCGGCGCGAAGCAGCGGCTCGGGCTCGCTCCACCGAACCCTCGCGCCTCGCACGAACAGCCCGTTCCGCTCCGCGTTCCGCAGCAAGAGGGAGATCGCCTCCTCGGCCCAGTCCGTCGCGAGCACATCCGCCCCTCGGAGCGCGGCGGCGAGTGACGGCAGGCCGAGGCCGCATCCCAGCTCGAGCACGCGGAGCCCTCGCAGGTCGCCCGCCGCGACGTGCTGCGCGAGGGCGAGCCCGCTCGGCCAGAGCTCCGCCCAGTACGGCAGGAACTCCTCCTCGTCGAACGCCGCCTCGTCGATTAGCTCCTCCGCGCTGGGCGGACGGAGGATCTCGAGGCGGGCGCCGGGCGCGAGCTCGACCTGCTCCTCGACCAGCGAGTCCGTCAGAGGGTCGCGAACAGGTCGACTGGCACGCCGTCGGGATCACTGAGCTGCGCGTACCGCTGGCCCCAGAACGCGTCCCACGGCTCCTTCTCGCCGTCGAATCCCGCAGCCATCACGCGCGCGTAGAGCTCGTCCACCTCCGCCGGACTGCCGCACTCGAACGCGAGCGCGAGCTGGTTTCCGGCGGCGCGGTCCCAGTCCGGCCGGAAGCTCTTGATGACCTCTTCCGTGTCGAGCATCAGGCGCACGCCGTTCGGGAGGGTCGCCTCGACGTGACCGTTCCCCTCGGGGAACTCGATGCCGAGCTGTCCGTAGAACGCGACGGAGCGACGCATGTCGGAGCAGACGATTCCGATCGCGTTCAGCTGCGGCACAGCGTGGACGCTAGCCGTTAGCGTCGGAGCCGTGCGCAAGAGGCAGCTCGGCTCGAGCGACCTGATGGTGTCGGAGATCTCGCTCGGCTCCTGGATGACCTACGGCGGCGCGGTCGAGCGCGAGCGCGCGGAGGCGTGCGTCGAGAAGGCGTTCGAGCTCGGGATCGACTTCATCGACACGGCGAACGTCTACTCGAGCGGCGGCGCCGAGGAGTTCCTCGGCGAAGTGCTCGCCGACCGGCCGCGCGACTCGTACGTCCTCGCGACGAAGCTCTACTTCGCGATGTCGGACTCCGACCGCGGCCTGTCCCGCGAGCAGGTCTTCAAGCAGATCGATGCCTCGCTGCGGCGGCTCCGCACGGACCACGTCGACCTGTACCAGGGCCACCGCTACGACTGGGACACGCCGCTCGAGGAGACGATGGAGGCGCTGACCGAGGTCGTCCGGCAGGGAAAGGCGCGCTATCTCGGCTTCAGCGAATGGCCCGAGGAGAAGATCCGCGAGGCGCAGTCGCTGGACGGCGTCGAGCACTTCGTCTCGAGCCAGCCGCAGTACTCGATGATCTGGCGCGGGCCCGAGCGCGACGTGATCCCCGCGTCGCGGGAGCTCGGCATCTCCCAGATCGTCTGGTCTCCGCTCGGCCAGGGCATCCTCACGGGGAAGTACCTGCCGGGCGAAGCCGCGCCGAGCGACAGCCGCGCCGCCCATGAGCGGATGAACTACTTCATGGACCGCGCCGGCGACCAGGTGCTGCTCGAGCGCGTGCAACGCCTGCGTCCGGTGGCCGAGGAGCTCGACCTCACGATGGCGCAGCTTGCGATCGCGTGGGTTCTGCGGGAGGAGAACGTCGCTGCCGCGATCATCGGAGCGACTCGGCCGGAGCAGGTCGAGGACAACGCTGCGGCGTCCGGCGTGCAGCTGGACGCAGCCACGCTCCAGCGAGTCGACGAGATCCTCGGCGACAGCGTCCGCTGGGACCCGCCGGCTTCGACCCCAAGCTAGCCGCCGTCGCCGTTCCGGCTCGCGAGTACCGAGTCCGCGATCCCGTACTCGACCGCCTCGTCCGGGCCGAGGAAACGGTCGCGGTCGATGTCCCGCATCACTTGCTCGACGTCGCGGCCGGAATGGTGCGCGATCACCTCCGCGTAGCGGTGCGTGAGGGAGAGGATCTCGCGCGCGGCTATCTGGATGTCCGCCGGCGTGCCGCGAAAGCCGCCGGAGCCCTGGTGGATCATCACCTTCGAGTTCGGCAGCACGAACCGCTTGCCGGCCGCGCCGCCCGCGAGGAGGAGCGCGCCCATCGACATGGCCATCCCGATGCAGTACGTCTGGACGTCCGGCTTCACGAACTGCATCGCGTCGTACATCGCCATCCCGGCGTACACGTCGCCGCCCGGGGAGTTGATGTAGAAGCGGATGTCGGCGTCCGGGTCCTCCGCCTCGAGGAAGAGGAGCTGGGCCACGACGAGATTTGCCGCCGAGGCCTCCACCTCGGTGCCGAGGAAGACGATGCGCTCGCGCAGAAGGCGGGAGAAGATGTCGAACGACCGCTCGAAGCGCCCGTCCGACTCGACCACCATGGGCACGAGGTGATTCGATACGCTACTCATCGGTTGCACATTACACGCAACCTCTGGGTTGCGTGTAGGGAGCGAACGGAGGAGCGATGGAGGTCGAGCGCGAGATCGTCGTACCGGAGGCGCCCGACGAGGTGTGGGAGGCGCTGACCGAACCGGAACGGCTCGAGGAGTGGTTTGCGACCGAGGTGGAGCTCGACGCGCGTCCGGGCGGAGAGGGAGTGTTCCGCTGGGCGGACGGCGACGAGCGGCGGGCTACGGTCCGCGAGCTCGAGGAGTCCGAGCGCCTCGTCCTCGACTGGGAGGACGGCGGCACCGTCTCGATCGAGCTCGAGACGTCGGAGACGGGCACGCGCGTTCACGTCGTCGAGACGTCGCCCGAGTTCGCACCCGCTCTCGAGCTGCGCGCACTCGCGTGGACGGCGCTCGCGGCGGCGTAGACCGCGTCTTCGCCGCACTCGGGGACGCCGGACGCCGTTCCCTCGTCGAGGCGGTCGCGACACGCGGCACGGCGACGGCGACGGAGCTCGCGGCCGACCTGCCGGTCACGCGGCAGGCGGTCGCGAAGCAGCTGTCTGCGCTCGCCGACGCCGGGCTGCTTCGCGCGACGCGTGCAGGCCGCGAGACGCGCTACGAGGTGACCCCGGCGCCGCTCGAGGAGGCCGTCGAGTGGATGGTCTCGGTGGGCGCCGCCTGGGACGAGCGGCTCGCGGCGCTCCGCCGCAGCCTCGCGGGCTAGGGGAAGAGCCGCTCGATGCGCCAGCCGCCCGGCCGCTCGCGTTCGTAGCGGAAGCGATCGTGCAGGCGGGCGTCGCGGTGCTGCCAGAACTCCCAGGCGACGGGAACGACGAGGTAGCCGCCCCACGTCGGCGGCCGCGAGAGCGACCCGCCGCCCACGCCGGCCTCGAGCTCGGCCATCCGCTCGTAGAGCTCCGACCGCGACCCGAGCGGGTCGCTCTGGCGCGAGGCGAGGGCGCCGAGTTGCGCGTCGCGCGGCCGTGTCGCGAAGTACGTGTCCGACTCCTCCTCCGCGAGGCGCTCGACCTCGCCCTCGACGCGCACCTGCCGGCCGAGCGGCGACCAGTGGAAGAGGAGCGCTGCCTGCGGGTTCGCGTCGAGCTCGCGGCCCTTGCGGGACGTGTAGTGCGAGAAGAAGACGAGTCCGCGCTCGTCGAAGCCCTTCAGCAGCACCATCCGTGCGGAAGGAGCGCCGCCGGGAGCCGCCGTGGCGAGCGCCATCGCCTCCGGCACCTCGAGCACGGCACGCGCCTCGGCGAACCAGCTCCGGAACTGCTCGAGCGGTTCGGAGGCGAGGTCGGCGCGCCGGAGCTCGGCCTCCCCCTCCACCTCAGAGCCTCGCGCGCAGCTCGGCCGGACGCAGCGTCTTCGCCCCCAGCTCGGCGTCGGGGGGCACGAGATCGCGGACGACCTGGAGCACGACCTCGGCCTCGTCGCTGAGCGGGCTCAGGATCTTGTTCCCCTTGAGGAGCGCCTTGCCGCGCGGACCGGTGTGGACCGCGAGGTCGCGCTCCGCGTAGCCCTTCTCCCGCAGCAGTGCGTTCGCCTGCTCGACAGCGTCGCTCACGGCGAGGTTTCTACCGGAAGAGATCCGTCTCGGGCGGGATGACGAGGTCCGCCGCGCTGTCGCTCCCGCGCACGTCGAGGCCGCGGACGACCGCGACCGGGACCCGGTCGAGCTTGCCGAAGACGAGCTGGGCCGCACCGGCGATCTCGTCGGCGACCGCGATCCGGGTCGCGTGCAGCTCGTAGCCGGCCGGATCGCGTTCGCCCATGAGGTCGTGGACGACCTCGACGCCGGCGGCGCCGATCGCGACGTCCGTCGTCGCGGCGCGCCACGGTCTCCCGAACGAGTCCGTGACGATCACCCCGATCTGGGCTCCCGTCCGCTCGCGGAGCGCGTCACGCAGCCGCGCCGCGGATGCGTCGGGATCGACCGGCAGGAGCACGACCGTCTCCGGCTCCGGTGCATTCGAGGCGTCGACACCTGCCGAGCCGCAGACGAAACCGTGCCGGGTCCGGGCGATGAGGAGGGGCGGGCGAACGCGGACGAGCTCGGCCGCCTCGTCGAGGATGACCTGGATCCGGCGAGGATCGGCCACCCCCGCGGCCAGCTCGTGCGCCTGCTCCGACGCCTCGACGTCGGCGAGGGCGACGACGCGGCCCTCGACCTTCGAGACGGCCTTTTGCGCGACGACGACGACGTCCGCGTCCTGGAGCTCGATTCGCTCGGCGATGAGGGCGGCGAGGTCGTCTCCGTCCCGCAGCTCCGGCAACCCTTCGACGGGCGTGACCGAAAACCCCGCGCGCACGTCCTTCACGAGCACGAGCGTCGGGTTGTCGTTCCAGAGGCCGTGCAACTCCTCGAGCGGGACGAAGCCGATCGCCTCGTAGAACGCGCGCGTCGCGCCGTAGCCGCGGCTCGGGCGCGATGGGCCGAGCGTCTTGACGTGGAGGTAGCGGACGCCGCGCGCCTTGCACCACGATTCGGCAGCGGCGACGAGAGCGCGACCGATCCCGCCCCGGTGGTGCTCGCGGCGCACGCCCATGACGTAGACCTCGGCCGCCGGCGGCGTGTGCTGCTTGAGGCAGAGAAAGCCGACGTCAGGCTCGACCGCGAGCGTCGGGAGGCTCGCGGCTCCCTCGATGAACGCCACCGTCTCCTCCTCGATCCCGAACCACTCGGGCAGGTCGCGGAGCACCGTCTCGGCGATGCGAGACCGCTCGGCCGGATCCCGGAGCTCGACGACGTCCGTCACGGAAGGCCGGTGATGCGGACGCCGGCGTGGCCCTTGTAGCGCTTGTTGAGGTTGACGATCACCGCCGTCAGCCCCTCGAGCGCCCGCGCGCTCTCGAGCGGACCGGCGTCGAGTGCGCGGCCGGCGACGGCCTTCGCCGCGAGCTCGAGCGCGAGCGCCTTGGCGTCCGTGTCGTCGCCGCAGACGAAGGCGTCCTCGTCGAGGCGGCCGTGCGCGAGCTTCCCGGCGGCGAGCGAGTGGAGACCGGCGACGACGGGCGCCCGGACGAGCTCCTGCGTCCGCTCGGCGAGTGAGCGCGGGTCGGCGCCGGGCCGCGCCCCACCGGGCCCGAAGCGCAGCTCGCTCGCGACGCTGAGTATGGGCGTCTGGCCGATCGCGTCCGCGAGTGCCGCTGCGGTCGCGAGGGTTGCCTCGGCCTTCGTCGCGAGCACGACGAGCTCGACGTCGAGCACCGCGTCCTCGTTCGCGGCGCCGCTCGCTGCACCGACCTCGCGCGCCTTCTCCTCTGCCCGCCCCGAATCGCGCGAGCCGATGACGACGTCGTCGCCCGCGTCGACGAGCCGAGCCGCCAGCGCGAGGCCGAAGTCGCCGGTGCCGCCGACGACCGCGACCCTCATGCCGGCACCGCCCCGAGCGCGACCTCCGCGAGGCGCCGTCGCGCGTCGCGGCTGCTCATCAGCGTCCGCGTGACGATCGGGCGGATGTCTCCGAGCCCCTCGAGGTCGTCCGCGTCCGCCTCGTCCACGACGAGGGCGTCGATCAGGCCGGGGTAGCAGCCAGCGACGTGTGCCGGCGAGGTGCCGCCGGCAAGACGTTGCAGCATCCGGTCGGCGGGGCCCTTCACCGCGCGCCCTCCGATCAGCGGGCTGACGGCGACGCACGGGACGCGCCTCCGCACGAGCGCATCGCGCAGCTGGCGCACGGCGAGGATCGGCCCGATCGAGACGTACGGATTGCTCGGCGCGAGCAGAATCAGTTCTGCGCCTGCGATCGCCTCGAGCACGCCCGGCGCCGGCCGTGCCGCCTTCTCGCCCTCGAACCGCACGGCGTCGACCTCGTCGCGATGCCCGCGCGCAACGAACCACTCCTGGAACGGGAACGTGCCTGCCGGCGTGTCGAGCCACGTCCGCAGGCGGTCATCGGTCGCCGGGAGGAGTCGAGTCGCGACGCCGAGCTGCTCCGCAAGCCGGGCGGTCACCGTGGAGAGCGGCTCACCGGCGCGCAGCGCCTCGGTGCGCACGAGATGCAGTCCCAGATCCTTGTCGCCGAGGGCAAACCAGTCGTCCCCTCCGAGCGAGCCCACCGTCTCGAGGGCGTCCCATGTCTCGTCGCTGCGGCCCCAGCCCCGTCGCTCGTCCGCGAGGCCGGAGAGCGCGTAGAGGATCGAGTCGAGATCGGGCGACACGTGAAGGCCGAGCACCTCGACGTCGTCGCCGACGTTCCCGACCACGGTCGTCGCAGCCGCGGCCGCCACGTCGACGACGCCGCGGACGAAGCGCGCGCCGCCGACACCGCCCGACAGGACCGCGACGTTCAGACGAGGCTCCCTTCGAGCTCGGCGAGACACGCTTGCGTGCGGGGGCCGGCGCGGAGCTGGAGTCGCGTCAGGTCCTCCATCGTGTCCACGTCGTCGGCGAGGTTCGGCAGCGCAACCGACACCGCCTCGAGACCGAGCGACGCGGCGTGCGCACGGAAGCGGTCGGAGCTGCTCGGGCCGTACAGCGACGCGAACGCCTCGGACGAAGGGAGGCTGAGTGCGTTCGTCGTCCCGTCGAGCGCCTCGACGAGGGCGACGCAGCCGGCCGGCGTCGCGGCGAGCAGCGAGCGCAAGTCATGCGGTACGACGCAGGGCACATCGGCGTTGACGACGAGGATGCGTCCGGGATCGACGCCCGCCAGCCCGGCCAGCACCGCGGCTCCCTGTCCGCCGCCTGGATCCGGCACGACCTCCGCCCCGTGGTCGACGGCCGCTGCCGCGCCCTCCTCGTCCGGCGTCACCACGCGGGTGCGACCGATCGAGAGGCACGCCGCCAGGACGTCGCAGAACATCGCGTGGGCCAGCGCCTTGCGGATCCGGCGCGAGGAATGGAGGCGCGTCTTGCCCTCGGAGCCGGCGAAGGGGATCACGACGGTCGCCACGAGGAGACACTAGCCAGGTGGACAACGCCGAGATCGCCCGGACGCTCGACGCCTACGCCGCACTGCTCGACCTCGCCGGCGCGGCTCGCTGGAGCGTGCGTGCGTACCGCCGCGCCGCGGACCTCATCCGCTCCACGCCTGCGCCGGTCGAGGAGCTCGTCCGCTTGGGCCGCGCTCGAGAGCTGCGAGGCATCGGCCCCGGCATCGAGCGGCGGCTGCGCGAGCTCGTGGAGACCGGCCGCATCGCAGAGCTCGAGGAGCTCGAGCGCGAGGTCGAGCCCGAGCTCGTCGCTCTCGGCCGCTATCTCGGGCTCGGGCCGCAGCGCCTGGTCGCGCTCGGCCGCGCGCTCCGGATCCGGTCGGCAGACGAGCTGCGCGCCGCGGCGGAAGCCGGTCGCCTGCGCGAGGCACCCGGAGTCGGCCCTGCGACGGAGGCCAAGGTGCTCGCCGCTCTGTCGCGAGACGAGCCGCAAACCGCGCGGCGCGGACTGACCCGCAATCGCGCGCTCGCGCTCGCCGACGCGATCGCCGCTCCGCTCGGCGCAGTCGCCGCCGGTGAGCTGCGACGCGGCTGCGAGCTCGTGCACCGGCTCGTCCTCGTCTCCTCGGCGCCCGGCGCGCTCAAGCGGTTCGCCGACCAAGCCGAGGTCATCGCCGTCCTCGAGCGCGACGAGTCGCACGCGGTCGGCGTCACGGTCGACGGGATCCCGGTCGAGCTCGTCGTCGCTCCGGCAGGCTCATTCGGAACCGCACTCCTTCGCGCGACGGGGTCGGAAGCCTATGTCGCCGGGCTCGAGCCGCTCCCCGACGCGCCTGCCGAGAAGGAGGTCTACGCACGGCTCGGAGTCCCGAGGCTGCCGCCCGAGCTGCGCGAGTCGCCGGCACGCGGCGAGCCGCCGCCGCTCGTGGAGGAGGCGGACATCCGAGGCGACCTCCACTGCCATACGACGTGGTCGGACGGGAGGGCCTCCGTGCTCGAGATGGCTGCCGCAGCGCGCGACCGCGGCTACGAGTACCTCGCGATCTGCGACCACACGCCGAACGTGCGCGTCGTGCCCGGCCTCGACGCGGACGCGTTGCGCCGGCAGGCGGAGGAGATCGCGGCGGCGAACGAGGAGCTCGCGCCGTTCTGCGTCCTGCGCGGCGCCGAATGCGACATCCGCGCCGACGGCAGCCTCGACCTCCCCGACGACGTCCTCGAGGAGCTCGAATGGGTGCAGCTCTCGCTCCACGCAGGCCAGCGCCTGCCGCGCGAGGAGCTGACGGCTCGCGTGACTGAGGCGATGCGGCATCCCGCCGTGCGCTGCCTCAGCCACCCGCGCGGGCGGATCCTCAACCACCGGCCGCCGAACGCGCTCGACCTCGAGCGGACGATCGAGGTCGCGCTCGAGGCGGGCGTCGCGCTCGAGACGAACGGCCTTCCGGACCGGCTCGACCTGCGCGACGAGGAGGTGGGGCTCGCGGTCGAGGCCGGCGTCCCGGTCGTCTGCTCCACCGACGCGCACTCCGTGCAGGGGCTCGGCAACATGGGGCTTTCCGTCACAACCGCGCGGCGCGGGCGCGCGAGCGCGGCTGACGTCCTGAACACGCGGCCGCTCGCGGAGATACTGAGGACGTGAGGATCGTCGCGACGCAGAAGCTTCCCGGGCCGACCTGGGACGATCTGCCGGACGTCGAGCTGCTCGACGCCTGGCCGCCGCGCGAGCCGCTCCCCGGAGTGGAGGCGCTCGTCGCGGTCGTTGCCCGGGTCGGGAGCGCGGAGCTCGAGCGCCTCCCCGACCTCCGCCTCGTCGCGAACTACGGCGTCGGCTACGACACGGTCGACGTCGCCGCGTGTCGCGAGCGCGGCGTCGCGGTGACCAACACGCCCGGCGTGCTCGACGCCGCGGTCGCCGACCTCACGCTCGCGCTCATCCTCGCCTGCCGCCGGCACCTCGTCGCGTCGGATCGGTTCGTCCGCGAGCGGCGCTGGCAACACGGCTGGGCGCAGCCCGAGCTCTTGGGAAACGACCTCGCCGGCGCGACGCTCGGCCTCGTCGGGATGGGACGGATCGGCTCGGAGGTCGCTCGTCGAGCCGAGGCGTTCGGGATGAAGATCGCCTTCCACCGTCGCAGCGGCGGGCTGCCGCTCGACGAGCTCCTGCGCACGGCGGACGTCGTCTCGCTGCACGTGCCGTTGACTCCGGAGACGCGCCGCCTCATCTCGCGTCAGCGGCTCGCCCTGCTGCGCGACGGCGCAACGCTCGTCAACACGGCGCGCGGAGCGATCGTGGACGAGGAGGCGCTCGTGGACGAGCTCGTGGCGGGCCGCGTCTCCGCCGGCCTCGACGTCTTCGCCGACGAGCCGCTCGTCCCCGAACGGCTCCTCGACCTACCCAACGTGGTGCTGACGCCGCACATCGCGAGCGCTACGGCCGAGACGCGGGCGGCGATGACGCGCGTGCTCGTGGAGAATGTCCTCGCGTTCGCGGCTGGGACGGCGCTCCCGAACGAGGTCTTCGGCTAGAACGCGCCGGGCCGGCCCCCCGACACCCAGTCCTGCACCTCGAACCAGTGGCTCGACCGAAGCGCTTCCGCGACGCGCGACTCGGTGTGCGCGGCCCAGAACACGTGGCGTTCGAGATCGCAGCAGATGGCGACGTCCGAGAGCGCAACGCCCGGGATCTGCATGAGGGCGTCGGCCGGCAGCCTCGCCTCGGCGACCGTGTAGTGCTTGAACTGGAGCTCGGGCGCGAGCTCCATCAGCTCGGGCCAGTCGGGACAGGTGCGGGAGCTCACACGAGTGACGGTACCGACAGCGCCCGGTTCACGATCCCCGCCAGCGTCCGAACGAATGCCGGGTCGGCGTTCGGCATCTCGATCCGCTCGAGCCGGAGCCCGAGCTCCGCCGCCTTCTCCTGCGCCTCGACGTCGAGATCCCACCGGATCTCGAGGTGGTCCGAGACGAAGCCGACGGGGCAGACGAGGACGCTCTCGACACCCTGGCGCCGCAGCGACTCGAGGTGGTCGAGGATGTCCGGCCCGAGCCAGGGCTCGCCGGTCGGGGACTCGCTCTGGAAGGAGAAGCTCCACGAGGCGAGGCCGGCCGCCTCGGCGACGAGCCGCGACGTCTCGAGCAGCTGGTCCTTGTATGGATCGCCTGCGGCGAGGATCCGGGCCGGGAGCGAGTGGGCGGTGAAGACGACGTGGGCGTCGGCGCCGCGGACGCGGTCGGCGAGCAACTCGACGAAGCCGGGCTCGTCGTGCCAGCTGTCCACGAAGCGCAGCTCGGCCCGGCGCGCGACCGCTTGCTCGAGCTGCTCGCGATAGCCCGCGATCGAGAGCGCGGAGAAATGCGGGGCGAGGACGAGGCCGACGATCTCGCCGGCACCGGAGGCGAGCGCCGACTTCGCGGCGTCGGCGATTCGCGGGGTCCAGTGCTTCATCCCCGTGAAGACCGGGACGCCGAGCTCTCTCTCGAGGGCGTCGCGCGTCTCCTCGGTGATCGCGTTGAGCGGCGAGGAGTCCTCGATGCCGAGCCGCCGGTACCGCTCGACGAGGTCGTCGAGCTGCTCGGGGGCAATCGTGCGGCCGCCGCGGATGTCGGCGTAGTAGGCGGGGACGTCCGACAGGCGCTCCGGCGAGCCGTAGGCCATCAGGACGACCGCGCTCTTCATGCCGCCTGACCGTAGCTGCGGACGAGCTCTGCGAGCCTCGAGAGGACGTCTGGATCCGTCTGCGGCAGAACGCCGTGCCCGAGGTTGAAGACGTGGCCCGGGCGGCCGGCCGCCCGCCGGAGCACCTCGACCGCGGCTGCCTCCGCTCGCTCCCAGGGGCCGAGCAGCACCGCGGGCTCGAGGTTCCCCTGTAACGCTCGCTCCTCCCCGACGATCTCCCAGGCGGCGTCGAGCGGGATGCGCCAGTCGACGCCGACGGCGCTGCCGCCTGTCCCGGCCATCTCGGCGAGCAGCTGCGTCGTCGTCCCCGTCCCGAAGTGGATCGTGGGCACGCCGGCCGCCTCGAGCACGCGAGCCGAGTAGGGCGCGACGAACTCCCGGTAGTCGGCGACGGAGAGAGCTCCGACCCACGAGTCGAAGAGCTGGATCGCGTCGGCGCCCGCAGCCGCCGTCGCGGCGACGTAGCGCGCGAAGTGCTCGGTCAGGCGCTCCATGAGCGCGTGCCAGGTCGCCGGCTCGCGGTACATGAGCGTCTTCGTCCGGACGAAGTCCCGGCTCGGCCGGCCCTCGACGAGGTAGCCGGCGACCGTGAACGGCCCTCCGCAGAAGCCGACGAGCGCACGCTCTGGCTCGAGCTCGGCTCGTACGAGCCGGACCGCCTCGAGGATCGGCGCCGCCCACTCCTCTGCGGCGGCGACGCGCAGCCGCTCGACGGCCGCGGCCGAGTCGATGCGTTCCTCCACCACCGGTCCGACGCCCTCGACGAGGTCCACGTCCACGCCCATCCCGAGGACCGGCGACATGATGTCGGCGAAGAGCACGGCCGCGTCGACGCCGTGCCGCCGCACCGGCTGCAGCGTCACCTCCGCGCAGAGCTCCGGCGTCCCGGCGATCTCGAAGAAGCCGTGTCGCTCGCGCAGTGAGCGGTACTCGGGCAGCGAGCGGCCGGCCTGCCGCATGAACCACACCGGCGTCCGCTCGGTGGGCTCGCGGCGCAGCGTCCGGACGAGGAGAGGCTCGGCGCCGCCCAGGCTCTGCTCGTTCAGACCCGGACTGGCTCTCGGCCCTGCTCACGCAGGAGGCGGGTCAGCCCTTCCTCGAGCGAGACCTCGGGCTCCCAGCCGAGGATCTGCTGAGCCCGCGTGATGTCGGGCTTGCGTTGCATCGGATCGTCGATCGGCAGCGCCTCGAAGACGATCTCGCTCGACGCGCCGGTGAGCCGCTTCACGACCTCGGCGAGCTCGAGCAGGGTCCGCTCGTCTGGGTTGCCGAGGTTGACCGGGAGATGCTCACCGCTCTCGGCGAGGAGGACGATGCCGCGGATCAGGTCGTCGACGTAGCAGAAGCTGCGCGTCTGCGTCCCGTCCCCGTAGATCGTCAACGGCTCCTCGGCGAGCGCCTGGCGGATGAAGTTCGAGACGGCGCGGCCGTCGTTCGGGCGCATCCGCGGGCCGTACGTGTTGAAGATCCGCACGATCGCCGTGTCGACGCCCTGCTG
>JAICSH010000002.1 GCA_025936995.1 Thermoleophilia bacterium
GCCCGGACGTGCCCGACGTGTACGAGGTCCCGCGCGTCCTCGAGAGCGAGGGGCTCGACCGGCTCGTCGGCGAGCGGCTCGGTCTCGAGCTCGGCCGGCCGGACCTGTCCGACTGGGACGAGCTGCTCGAGCGGATGCACAGCCGGCGCGACGTCGTCGAGATCGCGCTCGTCGGCAAGTACGTGAAGCTCCAGGACGCCTATCTCTCCGTCCACGAGGCGCTCAAGCACGCGGGACTGGAGCACGGCTGCGCCGTTCGCGTGCGCTGGGTGGACGCAGAGGACATGTCCTACGACGAGACGGCCGAGCTGCTCGACACCGTCGACGGCGTGCTCGTGCCCGGCGGTTTCGGCTCGCGCGGCTGGGAGGGGAAGATCCTCGCCTGCCAGGTCGCGCGCGAGCGCCGCATCCCGTACCTCGGGATCTGCCTCGGCATGCACGTCGCCGTGTCCGAGTTCGCGCGGCACGTGGTCGGCCTCGAGGGCGCGAACTCGACCGAGATGGATCCGGAGACGCCGTATCCGGTCATCGACCTGCTGCCGGAGCAGAAGGGCATCGAGGATCTCGGCGGCACGATGCGGCTCGGCGCACAGGCGGTGGAGGTGGCCGACGGGACGCGGACGCGCGAGCTGTACGGCGACTCGACGATCCACGAGCGGCACAGGCACCGCTACGAGGTCAACAACGCGTATCGCGACCGCCTCGTCGAGAGCGGCCTCGTGGTGAGCGGGACGTTCCAGGAGGGGCGGCTGGTCGAGATCGTCGAGCTGCAGGACCACCCGTGGTTCGTCGCGAGCCAGTTCCATCCCGAGTTCAAGTCCCGCCCGACGCGAGCGGCGCCACTTTTCCGCGGCTTCGTCGGTGCAGCGCTCGACCGCGCACGTACGCGTGCGGGCGAGCGCGTCGCGGTCTAGCTCTTCGTCCGTAGGATCGGCACGTGTCCGAGGCCGTCAACCTCTTCCTCGAGCTTGCGGCGATTTCGAGCCCGCCGGGCGAGGAAGACGCCGTGGCGGCCGTCGTCGTCCGCTACCTACGTGGGCTCGGGCTAGAGCCCGAGGAGGACGGCTTCGGCAACGTCTACGTGCGCCTCGAGCCGACTGCGGACGGGACGCCGCTCTTCTTCTGCGCCCATCTCGACACGGTGCCGCCGTCCGGCGAGCTCCGGCCGGTCATCGAGGACGGCGTGATCCGGAATGCCGGCGGCACGATCCTCGGCGGCGACAACAAGGCGGCCGTGGTGCAGATGCTCGAGGGTGCGCGCCATGTCCTCGCCGGAAGCCTCCCGCATGCCGGGATCGAGCTGCTGTTCACGCGGCAGGAGGAGATCGGGCTGTACGGCGCCGCGGCGTTCGACCACACGCGGCTGCGCGCCCGTCTCGGCTTCGTCTACGACCAGGAGGGGGCGATCGGCACGGTCATTCTCGGCGCGCCGTTCGCGCAAGGGCTCGAGATCGCCTTTCACGGACAGGCCGCGCACGCCGGGATGGCGCCCGAGGAAGGACGGTCGGCGATCCAGGCGGCGGCGAAGGCGATCGCCGACTTCCGCCTCGGCCGCGTCGACGAGGTGACGACGGCGAACGTCGGGATCATCCGCGGCGGCACGGCGGGCAACATCGTCCCCGACTCCTGCTCCTTCGTCGCCGAAGCCCGCTCGCATGACGAGGGCAAACTCGGCGATCTCGTGCAGGAGATGCTCGACTCGTGCGCGTTCGCGGCCAGCGAGACCGAGTGCGAGTTGCAGAGCGAGCTGCGCAAGAGCTACCGGGGCTACCGCTTCGCCAAGAGCGACGACGTGATCCGGCTCGCGGCGGCCGCGCTCACGACCTGTGGCCAAGAGGTCCGGTACGCCCTCTCCGGCGGGGCGGCCGACGCCAACGTCTTCAACGAGCGAGGTCTTGCGTGCGTCAACCTCACGAGCGGCGTGCACGACTTCCACAGCCCCAACGAGCGGATCGCGGTCGAGGATCTCGAGGCGATGGTGGACGTGACCGTTGCGCTCGTGGAGGCCGCCCGGGAGTGACCTTCGAGCCCGACTCGGCGCGACGCGTGTACGAAGGAGCGTTGCTCGGCCTCACGGTCGAGCAGTGGGGCGAGCACGCGCGTGAGATCGTCGAGCATCCAGGCGCGGTGGCGGTCGTGGCGGTTGACGCCGAGGGGTTCGTCACGCTGGTGCGGCAGTTGCGCGAGCCGGCTCGGAACCGCTTGCTCGAGCTGCCGGCTGGGACGGCCGAGCCGGGAGAGGATCCGCTCACGACCGCGAAGCGGGAGCTGCAGGAGGAGTGCGGCCTGCACGGCGGCGAGTGGCGCGAGCTGGCGGCGTTCTGGACGACGCCGGGGTTCTGCCGCGAGCGGATGCATGTGTTCGCGGCCGAGGGCGTCGAGCGGGGCGAATCCGCGCCGGCCGCCGACGAGGAGCTCGAGCTGGTTCGCTGGCCGATCGCCGAGGTCGATGCGCGGCTGGGGGAGATCGAGGACGCCAAGACGCTCGCCGGGCTCCTGCTCTACCTCAGAACGCGCCGGTAGCGCGGAGATCCGCCGGCAGGGCGGCTCTTGCCACACCCCCGCCCAAGGGTGGGGAGTCGTCCCTCCGCCCTCGCAACCGACGATATCGCCGAAACCGTGCCGAGAGGTTCCTTTCGGGTCGCGAATGGCCTGCGTTTCGCTCACGGCTTCGTGTCGCGCTCCAGGCGAGATAGTGTCTCCGGGCTTTGAGAATCGGCGTTGCGAAAGAGATCAAGACGGACGAGTACCGCGTGGCACTTACGCCTGCGGGCGCTCGCGAGCTGATCCAGCGCGGTCACGAGGTCCTCGTCGAGACGGGCGCGGGAGAGGGAAGCGCGTTCCCCGACGAGCAATACGAGCGCGCCGGCGCACGGATCGTCTCGGTCGACGATGCCTGGGGCGCGACCGACCTCGTCCTCAAGGTCAAGGAGCCGATAGAGCCCGAGTACTCGCGGCTACGGGAGGGGCTCGTGCTCTTCACGTACCTCCACATCGCCGCCGACGAGCCGCTCACGCGGGCGCTCGTGGACAGCGGGATCACGGCCGTTGCGTACGAGACGGTCGAGACCGGGGATCACCGGCTGCCCCTGCTCGCGCCGATGAGCGAGATCGCCGGAAGGCTCGCGCCGCAGGCCGCGGCTCACTTCCTCGAGAAACCGCTGGGGGGCCGCGGCGTGCTCCTCGCCGGCACCCCCGGTGTCCAGCCCGGCCACGTGGTCGTACTCGGCGGCGGCATCGTCGGCTACAACGCCGCCATCATCGCGCTCGGCCTCGGGGCCCGCGTCACGCTGCTCGAGCGGTCGATCGACCGCATGCGGCACCTCGACGAGATCCTTTCCGGCCGCGTGTCGCTGCTCATGTCGTCGAGCCTCGAGGTCGAGCAGTCGATCGCGCACGCAGACGTGGTCATCGGGGCGGTTCTCATCCCGGGAGCGCGCGCTCCCAAGCTCATCAGCCGGGAGATGCTCTCCGAGATGCAGCCCGGCGCCGTGATCGTCGACGTGGCCATCGACCAGGGCGGCTGCATCGAGACGGCGCACCCGACCACGCACTCGGACCCGGTCTACGAGGTCGACGGCATCATCCACTACTGCGTCGCGAACATGCCCGGCGGCGTGCCGGTGACCTCCACGAAGTCGCTCACGAACGCCACGTTGCCGTACGTCGAGGCGATCGCCGACCACGGACTCGCCGACGCCGTGGCACGCGACCCGTCACTGGGCCGCGGCGTCAACGTCCTCGACGGCAAGATCACGCACGAAGCCGTCGCCGACGCACACGGCCTCGACTACACGCGGCTCGCGGATGTCTTGCCGCTCGCGCCGGTCTAGCTGCGCGCCGAATCGCCGGTCTTGCGCGTCGGCGTGAGGCGGACGACGATCCACGTCACGCCGGCCGCGACCCCGACGACCGCAAGGACGTAGACGACGAACGCGAGGAGGCCGAGAGCGGTCGACACGGGCTCCCTAGAATAGCCCGATGCCCAGGGCGTGCGTCATCGTGCTCGATGCGGTCGGAGCCGGCGAGCTTCCGGATGCCGAGCAATACGGTGACGAGGGATCGGACACGCTCGGCAACATCGCGCGCGCCGTCGGCGGCCTGGATCTGCCGAGCCTCGAAGCGCTCGGGCTCGGCAACGTGGAGCCGCTCGAGGGGTGCCCGCCCCAGCCGGGGGCGCCGGCGGTCGCCGGCCGGCTGATCGAGCGCTCGAAGGGCAAGGACACGACGACCGGCCACTGGGAGCACATGGGGATCGTCACCTCTCAGGCGTTCCCGACGTATCCGCATGGATTCCCGCACGACGTGATCGACCCGTTCATGCACCGCACGGGACGCGGCGTGATCGGCAACAAGGCGGCCTCGGGGACGGAGATCATCCAGGAGCTCGGGGAGGAGCACCAGCGGACGGGGAAGTGGATCGTCTACACGTCGGCGGACTCCGTCTTCCAGATCGCCGCCCACGAGGACACGGTCCCGCTCGACGAGCTTTACGACGCCTGCCGGGCGGCGCGCGAGATCCTGACCGGAAAGCACGCGGTCGGGCGTGTCATCGCGCGGCCCTTCACCGGCGAGCCGGACAACTACGTGCGGACGCCGAACCGGCACGACTTCTCGCTCGAGCCCCGGCGCCCGAACTACCTGACGCTGATCCGCGAGGCCGGGCAGAAGGTCTACGGCGTCGGCAAGATCGGCGACATCTTCGCGGGCCAGGACATCGACGATTCGCTGCCCACGAAGTCGAACATCGAGGGGATCCAGCAGACCGAGCGCCTGCTTCGCGAGCTCGACGACGGCTTCGTCTTCGTCAACCTCGTCGAGACGGACATGCTCTGGGGCCACCGGAACGACCCGGTCAACTTCCACCGCTGCCTGCAGGACTTCGACTACCGCCTGCCCGATCTGCTCGACGCGCTTCGGCCGGGCGACCTCCTCGTGATCACGTCCGATCACGGGTGCGACCCGACGACCCCGTCGACCGACCACTCCCGCGAGCATGGGCTCCTGCTCGCGTACGTCGAAGGGCGGAACGCATCCGGCCGGATCCACGAGGGCGAGTTCGCGGACGTGGGGGCCACCGTGAACGCCTGGCTGGGCGGAAAGGCTCCCTCGCGCGGCATTCCGGGCCAGCCCGTCGTGACGCCCTAGGGCGCTCGGCAAGCCACAGCCGCAGGGCTAGGCTGACCCCATGCCGGAGCTGCCGGAGGTCGAAAGCGTCCGCAGGCAGCTCGAGCCTGTCCTCGTCGGCCGTCGATTCGATCGCGTGCGCATCGACGACGCGCGTCTCGTCCGTCCGTACGACCCGGCCGAGGTTGCGGCTGAGCTCGCAGGCGAGCCCGTGGCGGCTGTCGACCGGCGCGGCAAATATCTCGTTGTTCGGTTCGAGAGCGGTCGGGTTCTCCTGATCCACCTCCGGATGACGGGGAGCCTGCTGCATGCGCCGAGCGGTTCGCTCCAAGACGACCCGCACCGCCGCGCCGTTGTCACGTTAGACGACGGATCGGACGTTGCGTATCGGGACGTCCGGCGGTTCGGCACCTGGCTCCTGCTCGAGCCCGGCGAAGCGGGGCCGTACCTCGACGAGCGGGTCGGCGACGAGCCGCTCGACGCGCTCTTCACGACAGCCCGGCTCGGCGAGCGCCTCGCGGGCCGCAGGACATCGCTCAAGGCCGCGCTCCTCGACCAGCGCACGCTGGCCGGGATAGGGAACATCTACGCCGACGAGGCGCTCTGGCGGGCTCGGCTCAGTCCGCTCCGCGCCGCATCGGGCCTCGACCGGGCGGAACTGCGGCGACTCCACCGCGCCATCCGGGCTGCCCTGGAACACGGTCTTGCCCGGCAGGGATCGACACTGCGCGACTATCGGCTCCCGGACGGCAGCGGAGGCTCGATGCAGGACGAGTTCCGCGTCTACGGCCGCCGCGACGAGCCGTGCGACCGCTGCGGCACGCCCATCGCGCGCACGCAGGTCGCGGGCCGCACGACGTGGTACTGCCCCATTTGCCAGCCCGCGGAGCGGCCTCAGGCCGCGAGCAGCTCGTCGAGGCGACCCTCCCGGTCGAGCCGCCACAGCTCCGTGTAGCCGCCGATCGGCCGGTCGTCGACGAGGATCTGAGGCACGGTCCAGCCGCCGGTCGCCTCGTACACGGTCTGCCGGAACGCCGGGTCGTCGTCGAGGGAGATCTCCTCGTACGCCAGCCCGCGGGAATCCAGGAGCACCTTCGCGCGCACGCAGAAGCCGCACCAGCGCGTCGTGTACATCCGGATCCTCGGCATTCTCGGTTACAACGCAGAAACGCGCGTGTCCGTTCCCGCCCGACGCCGTCCCTAGACTGGAAGGGCATGGCCGGACGGGCGTACAGCACCGAAGCCGTCGTGCTTCGGTCGATGCGGCTCGGAGAAGCCGATCGCGTCCTCCACCTCTACACCGAGGCGCACGGTCGCGTCGGCGTGGTGGCGAAGGGCGTGCGGAAGACGATGTCGCGGTTCGGGGCCCGGCTCGAGCCGCTCTCGCACGTCGATCTCGTTCTCCATCGCGGGCGCGGCGAGCTCGAGACCGTGACGGCGGCGCAGCTCGTGCGGTCGCACAGGGCGGCGCGAGAGGACTACTACCGCTTCTCGATCGGGATGATCGGGGCAGAGGCGATGCTCCGCCTGTTCAGCGAAGAGGAGGCGAACGAGCGCGCGTTCACCGCATTGACGCGCTTCCTCGACCTCCTCGACGACGCACCGCACGCCGCCGGCCGGCCGAGCCTCGACCCGCTGGGGCTCGCGTTCCAGCTCAAGCTGCTCTGGCTGGCGGGGTATCTCCCGCACGTCCAGGCCTGCGCCGAGTGCGGTGAAGAGGAGGAGACACTCGTCGGTTATTCGACGCGCGCCGGCGGCGCCGTCTGCGCTCGGTGCGCGCCGGCCACCGAGGCGCTTGCGCTGGCCCCGGAGAGCATCGCCGGCATCGAGACGCTCCTGGCCCGGCCGCTCGCGGACGCTCAAAGCCTCGGCCTGGGCGAACGCGCGGGGCGGGATGCTTTGCGTGTCGTCACCGCCTCGTACGAGTACCACGGCGGCTTCCGGATGCGGACGCTCAGCGTCTAGCCGGCGTAGCCGAACGCCTCGAAGTCGAGCGAGCCTTGCTGGCAGACGCTGGTCGGGGGCCTGATCGGGGCATCGAACACTCCGCCGCCGCTCGTCGTCACCTGCAGCGTGTGCGCCTCCGGCTGGCAGGCTCCGGACTGCGAGTCGCCGTCACCGGCGATGTCGGGCGAGAAGCGTGCGTCGGCAACCGCGGACGCGCCGGGTTCGAGCACGATCTGGCGCGCTCCTCCCGAAGCCGTGACGCGGGTCGGCAGCGCCGCTCCGGAGACGCCCAGCAGGAGCGCGCGGGGTGCGCCGCGCACCGAACACCGGCCATGGGACGTGTTCTTCACCGTGAGCGCGTATGCGATCTGACCCGCGCCGGCGCTGCCGGGGACGAGCGCGAACGTGCCCGTGAGCTGAAGACCCGTGCACGGCTTCGCCGACGCCGAGGATCCGGTCGTGGTGACGGTCCGCGTCGTGGTGACCGTGTGGGTCTGGACGACGGTGGTCGCCTTCGAGCTTCCGCCGAGCCCGCAGCCCGCGGCGGTCAGCCCGACCGCGGCGACGACCAGTCCTGCTCCAGCGCGTCGTCCAGCCATGCCCGCACTCCTCCGATCGGGAGTCGCTCCTGTGCGAGGGAGTCCCTGTCCCGCACGGTGACGGTCTCGTCCTCGAGTGTCTGCTCGTCCACGGTGAAGGCCCACGGCGTCCCTATTTCGTCCTGGCGGCGATAACGCCTGCCGATCTGGCCGCTGTCGTCGTGCTCCACGATGTGGTGGCGGCGGAGCTCCTCGTAGAGCGTCCGCGCCCGCGTCGCCATCCCCTCGTCGCGCGGAATGAGTGGGAGAATCGCCGCCTTCACCGGTGCGACCTGCGGATGGAGGCGGAGGACGACCCGCTCGCGGTCGCCGACGATCTCCTCGTCGTACGCGTCGCAGAGAAGGGCGACGAAGATCCGCTCGATGCTGACCGCCGGCTCGATCACGTGGGGCGTGTAGCGGTTCCCGTCGGGATCGATCCACTCGAGCTTCGTGCCGGAGTGCTGCGTGTGCTGCTTGAGATCGAACTCGCCCCGGTTCGCGACTCCCTCGAGCTCCTGCCAGCCGATGGGATAGAGGTACTCGACGTCGCTCGTTGCGCTCGAGTAGTGCGAGCGCTCCTCCGCCGAGTGCTCGCGGAGGCGGAGGTTGCTGTCCCGAAGGCCGAGGCCGCGGTGCCACGCGAGGCGCTGCTCGAGCCAGTACTCGTGCCACTTGGGAGCCTCCGCCGGCGGGACGAAGTACTCCACCTCCATCAGCTCGAACTCGCGCACACGGAACAGGAAGTTGCCCGGAGTGATTTCGTTCCTGAACGCCTTGCCGAACTGCGCGATCCCGAACGGCGGCTTGCGCCGGGCGAGCTGGGCGACGTTCTTGAAGTTGATGAAGATCCCCTGGGCGGTCTCCGGGCGGAGGTACGCGGCGGAGCTCTCGTCCTGGAGAGCGCCGACCCGGGTCTCGAACATGAGGTTGAACTGGCGTGCCTCGGTGAGGTCGCAATCCGGCGTCTCGCCCGGCCGCTTGCTCGGCTTGCGGCCGCACTTCTCGAACTCGAGCTGGTCGGCGCGGAAGCGGAGCTTGCACGTGCGGCAGTCGACGAGCGGGTCGGTGAAGCCCGCGACGTGGCCCGATGCTTCCCAGACCCGGGGGTTGAGGATGATCGCGGAGTCGAGGGCGACGATGTCGTCGCGCTCCTGCACCATCGCGCGGAACCAGAGCGACCGGATGTTGTTCTTGGTGAGGACGCCGTAGTGGCCGTAGTCGTATGTCGAGCCGAGGCCGCCGTAGATCTCCGAGGACGGGAAGACGAAGCCGCGGCGGCGGCAGAGGGAAACGATGGTCTCCATCGTCAGCGGCTTCGCGGTCTCGGCCATGGGCGGAGGTTACCCGGGAGGTTCAGCACGGACGGCCGGCTCTCGATCGCAGACATTCGAGGTTCCAGAGTCCCGGCGCGAAGTTTCGACGCCGGCGCCAACGGCGCCGGCGTAACGTGGCCTCCCCGTGGTGGGTGGGGGTTTGGGATGGTCAAGGAACAGCACCGCAAGGGAACAGCACCGCCAGCAAGCCGCACGCTCCCCGTTACGCTTGACCGCCGATGCCGAAGCCGCCGGTCGAGCTCCACGTCGTCTCCGACGCCACCGGCGAGACCGCGGCGCGCCTCGTTCAGGCCCTCGAGGCGCAGTTCCCGGACCAGGAGTTCGTCGAGATCCGCCACCCGCGCGTCGAGTCGGAGGACGATCTCCAGCTCGCGGTGAACCGGATGCGCGGAAGGCCGGCCGTCGTCGTCTACACGCTCGTCCAGCCGCATTTCCGGGACGTGATGCGCACGCTCTGCCGCCGGGCACGGCTCCACTACTGCGACCTACTCGGGCAGCCGATCGACGCCGTCGCGCGCGTCTCCGGCCAGGCGGCGAAGATGACGCCTGGGTCTCGCCCGCCCCTCAACTCGGCGTACTTCAAGCGCATGGAGGCGATCGAGTTCGCGGTCCGCTACGACGACGGGGTCGCGCACGGCCTCCACGACGCCGACGTCGTGCTCGTCGGGGTCTCACGCACGTCGAAGACGCCGCTCTCGATCTACCTCGGCTACCTGGGCCACAAGGCCGCGAACGTGCCGGTCGTGAAGGGGATCTCGCCGCCGCCGGAGCTGTTCGAGATCGACCAATCCAGGGTCGTGGGCCTCACGATCGACCCGGACCGGCTCGCCGAGATCCGCCGGGCCCGGGTTCGGGCGATGGGCGCACCGGGCCGGAACCGGCAGTACGCCGAGCTCGCGGAGATCTACGACGAGCTCGAGGAGGCCACGAAGCTCCACCGCCGCCTCGGCTGCCCCGTGATCGACATCTCCGAGCTGTCGATCGAGGAGACGGCGCACCGCATCCTGCGCGTCGTCGAGGAGCGGCGGGCCGACTCGAAGGTGGAGGCCCGGTGAGGGCCAAGCCCCGCATCCCGCTGTGGCGCTGGGCGCTGTGGTGGGTGGTGCTCGTCGTCGCGGACGTCGTCTTCTACGTCCTCATGACGCCGGTCTGGATCGGGCTCCGCACCCTGGCCTGGGTGGCGGAGTTTCGTGCAAGGCGCGGCTAGCGGGGAAGCATGCCGCGTATGACAACATCTGCGACCCGATGACCCGCTACGTCTACGACTTCGACGAGCCCGCCGAGGGGGGCCGCGAGCTCCTCGGCGGCAAGGGAGTCGGGCTCGCCGAGATGACGCAGCTCGGGATCCCGGTTCCCGCCGGATTCACGATCACGACCGACGCCTGCCGGGCGTACATGTCCTCGGGCGGCGCGGTCGAAGGGCTCGACGAGGAGATCGCCGAGCACATCGAGCGGCTCGAGAAACGGACGGGGAAGCGCTTCGGCGACCCGGACGATCCGCTGCTCGTGTCCGTCCGCTCCGGCGCGGCGATCTCGATGCCCGGGATGATGGACACGATCCTCAACGTCGGGCTCAACGACGACTCCGTGACCGGACTCGGGCGATCGACCGGGAACGACGAGTTCGCGCGGGACTGCTACCGCCGGCTGATCCAGATGTTCGGGGAGACCGTGGACGGCATCCCGCACGAGAGCTTCAGCGTCGACGATTCCGCCGAGCGAGCCCGCGAGATCTACGAACGGGACACCGGACACGGCTTCCCGCAGGACGTTCGGGAGCAGCTGCGCCGCGCGATCGCCGCCGTCTTCGAATCCTGGAACTCGTCGCGAGCGCAGGTGTACCGGCGCATGTACGGGATCCCGGACGACCTCGGCACCGCCGTCAACGTCGTCCAGATGGTGTTCGGGAACAAGGGCGACGACTCGGCCACCGGCGTCTGCTTCACCCGCGACCCCTCGACCGGCGAGCAGGGCGTCTACGGCGAGTACCTCGTCAATGCGCAGGGGGAGGACGTCGTAGCCGGAACCCGAACGCCGCAGCCGCTCGCGGAGCTGCGCAAGCGCATGCCGGAGGCGTACGACCAGCTACTCGAGACGATCGGCGCGCTCGAGCGCCACTACCGTGACATGCAGGACATCGAGTTCACGGTCGAGGAGGGCCGGCTCTACCTCCTCCAGACGCGCACCGCGAAGCGGACGGCCGCGGCCGCGATCACGTGCGCCGTCGACATGACCTCGGAAGGGCTGATCGAGCGGGAGGAGGCCGTGGCGCGCATCGATCCGTCGCAGCTCGACCAGCTGCTCCATCCGCGTCTCGACCCCGACGCGGAGTTCGAGGTGGCCGCGCAGGGCCTCAACGCGTCTCCGGGCGCCGCGTGCGGGAAGATCGTCCTCGACGCCGACAGCGCCGAGGAGCGCGGGAAGGCCGGCGAGTCGGTCATCCTCGTCCGCTGGGAGACGACGCCCGACGACATCCACGGCCTCATACAGGCGAGGGGCGTGCTCACGGCGCACGGCGGCATGACGTCCCATGCCGCCGTGGTCGCGCGCGGGATGGGGAAGCCCTGCGTCGCGGGCTGCGACGGTCTCGACATCGACACCGGCGCGAAGACCGTCCGGATCGGCGGCCACGCGCTACGCGAGGGCGACGTGATCACGATCGACGGCGGCACCGGCCGCGTCATCGTGGGCGAGGTCCCGCTCGTCGCGCCGGCGATCAACGAGGACTTCGAGACAATCCTCGGCTGGGCCGACGACCTCCGCCGCCTCAGCGTCCGGACGAACGCCGACAACGCGAACGACGCTGCCAAGGCGCGCGAGTTCGGAGCGCAGGGCATCGGGCTCTGCCGCACCGAGCACATGTTCTTCGGCGACGAGCGCCTCCCGGTCGTGCAGGAGATGATCCTCGCGCGCGACGAGGCGGGCAGGCGCGAGGCGCTCGACCGGCTCCTCCCGTTCCAGCAGTCCGACTTCGAGGCGATCTTCGAGGCAATGGCCGGGCTGCCGGTGACGATCAGGCTCCTGGACCCGCCGCTCCACGAGTTCCTCCCGTCGCTCGAGGAAGCGCCCGACGAGCGGATGCGGCAGCGGATCCGCACGCTCTCGGAGGCGAACCCGATGCTCGGCACGCGCGGCTGCCGGCTCGGGATCCAGTGGCCCGAGATCTACGAGATGCAGGTCCGCGCGATCGCGCGCGCGGCGAAGGCGGTAAAGGAGCGCGCCGGAGAGGCGCCGCTGGTCGAGATCATGCATCCGCTCGTGGGCTTCCGCGAGGAGCTTCGCCGGCTGCGCGAGCTCACCGAGCGCATCATGGAGGAAGAGGCGCCGGAGCTCGAGTACCTGTGCGGGACGATGATCGAGCTACCGCGCGCGGCGCTCCGCGCGGACGAGATCGCCGAGGTCGCTGACTTCTTCTCCTTCGGCACGAACGACCTCACGCAGACGACGCTCGGGATGTCGCGCGACGACGCCGAGGGGAAGTTCCTCACCTTCTACCTCGAGGATCGCGTGCTCGAGCGGAACCCCTTCGAGGTACTCGACCAGGAGGGCGTCGGCGACCTGATGCGGATCGGCGTCGAGCGGGGGCGGGAGACGAAGCCCGACATCAAGCTCGGCATCTGCGGCGAGCATGGCGGCGAGCCCAGCTCGGTCGAGTTCTGCCACCGGATCGGGCTCGACTACGTGAGCTGCTCGCCGTACCGTGTCCCGCTCGCGCGTCTCGCGGCGGCGCAGGCCGTGCTGCACGAGGCCCGCCGCGCGGAGTACGTGCAGGCCGGCGGCTAGGCGTAGCCGCGGACGCGGAAATACGCGATCGCGACGCTACCCGCCGCCACCGCGGCCAGGCCGAGCACACCGCCGAGCCCGAGCTGCCCGTACTGCGCCCGTCCACTGTCGCGCCAGTGCGCGTAGGCGAGGGTGATGAGGATCCCGCCGATCAGGCCCCCGACATGGCCGCCCCACGAGATGTTCGGGATCGCGAACGAGATGACGAGGTTGATCACGATCCACGTCATGGCGTTCCCGGCGAGCCTGCCCGTGACCTGCCACTCGATGATCATCATCGCGCCGAGGATCCCGAAGATCGCGCCGGACGCTCCGAGGATCGGGATCGCGGGCGCCTGCAGCAGACCTCCCGCCGAGCCGGCGAGCCCGGAGACGAAATAGAGCCCGAGGTAGCGGACGCGGCCGAAGTACTGCTCGACCGGCGTCCCGATCACCCAGAGCGCGTACATGTTGAACGCGATGTGGATGATCGACGCGTGCAGGAACATCGCCGTCACGAGCCGGTACCAGCCTCCGTGCGGAACGAGTGGCCCGAAGAGCACCCAGTGGACGTACAGGCTGCCGCCGCGAGGATCGTTCAACCCGTTCCCCTGCACCGCCGTGATGAGGTAGATCGCGACGTTGATCGCGATGAGCGCCCGCGTGATAGGCGCACTCCCCGAGGCGAGCGCGACGCCGGGCGCGCGGCGCACCGGCCGCGGGCGAATCCGGGTCGCCGGGCTGCGGCGGGCTCCCGCGTGATCCGGACACCGGATGCCGACGGGCGCGAACGTCGCGCAGTCGGCGCAGATCGGCCGCCCGCACTCGGAACACGAGAGCCCGGTCTCCCGATCGGGGTGGCGGTAGCAGTAGCGCGTCTCCACAGTCGACATCGGAATTAGCCTAGTCCGGTGCGCGTCCACGTGGCCTTCACCCCCGGGGAGCAGACCCCTGCTCCGGTCGGCATCGTCGTCGACGTCCTGCGCGCGACGTCGACGATCTGCCAGGCCCTCGCGTCCGGCTACCGGCGGGTGCTCTGCTGCGCGGAGGTGGACGAGGCACGCGCGCTCGCGGAGACCGAAGGACCGGCGAAGCTCGCCGGCGAACGGCTCCTCGAGCACATCGAGGGCTTCGACTTCGGCAACTCGCCGCGCGAGCTCGACGGCGAGCCCGGAGCGGAGACGCTCGTCCTCACGACGACGAACGGGACACGGCTCCTCGTCGCGGCGGCCGAGCGGTTCGAGCGCGTCTACGTCGGGTCGCTCCTCAACGTCGACGCCGTCGCCGCGGCGGCGCGCAAGAGCGGGGAGGACGTCGCGGTCCTCTGCGCGGGCGTACTCGGCGAGCTCGCGCTCGACGACGCGTACTGCGCCGGCCGCATCGCCGACGCGCTCGGCGGCGAGCCGGAGGACTCGGCGCGCGCGGCGATCCTGCTCGCACGAAGTTTCCCCAGCGCGATCGAGGGCCTCGGAGCCGGCCGGAGCGCTGCGAACCTGCGGCGGCACGGCCTCGAGGCCGACGTCGAGCGGTGCGCGCAGGAGAACGTCCTCGACGTCGTCCCGCGCTACGTCCGCCGCGTCGGCCCCGCAGCCGAAGTGACGCTCTGACTATGCCTTCGCGCGAACGGCGACCTGGTACTTCGTGACCGACGTCCGCTGACCCGGCGTATCCGGCCCCGGCATCGCTCCGAGGATTTCGTCGGCCTTCCGATAGTCGTCCTCGCTGTCGACGAACACGATCGCGAGCGACCGCTCACCGTCGGGATCGTGCAGGATGACGAGCTCGGCCGGCGGCATCCCCTCCGGCCGGTCGCCGCCTTCGATCTCCCCTTTCAGGTGCGACATCCGGTCCGCGCTGACCCCTTCGAACGAAACAACCCGTGCCAAAGCCATCGAAGTCCTCCTTTTTGGAGTGCGTGTCGGCGGAGCCTACGCGTCGGCCGCGAGCTCGGCCAGCTTCGCCACCGTCCGCCAGTTGCGGTGTGTCGCCTGCACCCCGAGAAGGCGCTCGAGCCGCGCAGCCGAGAGCCGCGATCCCTGAACTCCGGCTGGATACAGGAGGTAGACGTCCGTGCCCACGAGCTGGGCCCGGTCCGGCGAGTGGTCCGCGTCGGCGAGCCGCTTCGCGTCCGCGGCGTTCGGCTTCCCGCTGAGGAAGACCACGTGCGACTGCGACGTGTCCCGGCCGAAGGGATGCCCGCGACGAGAGCCACGAGCTCGCCGGGAGTCCGCATGATGGCGGTCGTCTCGACTCCGAAGGCGTCCGCGACCAGCCGCTCGATCCCGTTCGCAACCGTCCCTCGGCCCCTCGGCCCGTCGAGGATGACGTTGCCGCTCGCGATGTACGTCCGGACGCTCCCGTAGCCGGCGTCTTCGAGCAGCGCCCGAAGCTTCGCCATCGGCACCTTGTTGCGAGCGCCGAGGTTGACCGCCCGGAGGAGCGCGACCCATCTCACCGCCGGCTCTGTCCCTTGCGCAGCGCGTCGAGCCGCCGCCGCTCCAGCTTCGTGGGCCGGGCACCCAGGTCGGCGCCGAGCGGACGCGCCAGCCGCCGCTCGAGCCCGAGGCGCTCGCGCTCCTCGCGCGACTCCGGCGTCTCCTCGTAGAGCGTCGCGGCGACCTTCGCAGGGCCGCGGCGGTCCGCGAGGCCGGTGACGACGACCGTGCGGCGAGCGGGGCCGGTCCGGATCTCGACGGTGTCGCCGGGCGCGACCTCCCGTGCGGGCCTGACGCGCTCTCCGCCCACCTTCACGTGTCCCGCGAGCACGAGCTCGGTCGCCGCGCTCCGCGTCTTCGCGAAACGCGCCGCCCACAGCCATTTGTCGATGCGCACCCGCTCCACGGGGTTCATCCTGCCCACGGCAGTTCCGGCCAGGCGTCCGGCTGCCCGAGCCGCCAGTGCGAGAACCTCGCGTACGCCTCCCTCGGGTCGTTCGTCTCCGTCTCGACTCCTGCTCCGCGCGCCTGAGCGTGCTCGGCCGCCGGGTAGAGAAGCGTCCTTCCCTCACGGCGGGCGCCGGTCATGAAGATCACGCACGGCCCGTCGCCGGTGCCGACGAACGTGTGGCGCGTACCGGCGGGGCAGTGGACGAAGTCCCACGCGCGGAGCGGACGCTCCTCGTCCTCCACGACGAGCAGGCAGCTGCCGGCGAGGACGAGGAAGTCCTCCTGCGCGGACTCCGCGTGGAACATCCCCGACGGCTTGCCCGGCTCGAGCACCGCGAGCGTGAAGCCCGTGTCGGCGAACATCTGCGGCTCGGTGTCCGGCCGCTCGGCGAGCACGCGCGGGCTGCTCTCGAACACGCAGCGGCCGCCGAACGCGTCGTTCCGCAGCCAGGCCGCCTCCCCGACGTTGACGACGAACCAGCCCGGCGAGACGGGGGCGAGCCCCGAGCCGACATCGTCCAACCGTGCTTCCTCGACCATCCGAGCTCCTTTCAGCGTTTGGCGTGCAGCTTGACAGGAGAACACATGTTCGTATAGAACATCTGTTCCCATGATTGCGTGTCTGACCATTCCAGGGCTCGAGTTGAAGGCGGCGTTGCGCCGGACGCCGACGCTCGCCTTGCGGCCCGCGGCGCTCGCTCCCGAGCCGCAGGGGGAGCCGCTGCTCGGGCCGGTGACGGCCGCCGCCGAAGCGGCGGGCGTGCGGCCGGGGATGCGGCTGGGTGAGGCGCTCGCGACCTGTCCGTCGCTCGCGCTCGTCGAGCCCGACGCGGCCGGCGCGGAGCTCGCCTGGGAGGAGATCCTCCATGCGCTCGAGGACGCAGGCTTCGCCGTCGAGCCCGCCTCGCCCGGCGCCGCGTACTTCGAGACGCAGGGAGTCGAGCGCCTTTACGGCGGCCTCGAGCCTGCGTTGCGTCGCGCGCTCGCCGCGGTCGGCACCGAGTGGGACGCGCGCATCGGCGCGGCCGGACGGCGCTTCGCCGCGCTCGCCGCGGCCTCGGTCGCGCGTCCGGGGCAGGTCGTCGTCGTGGCGGACGAGGAGCTGCCGCAGTTCCTCGCGCCGCTGCCGCTCACGCTCCTCCCGCTCGAGCGCGGCCGCTACGAGGAGCTCGAAGCACTCGGAGTTCGCAAGCTGGGGCAGCTTGCCGGGCTCCCGGGTGGCGCTGTCGCCGAACGATTGGGGCCGGACGGCCGGCGCGCCTGGAGCCTGGCGAGAGGCGGGACGGCCGCGCGGGTGCGCGGTCGTCGCCCGCCCGCGCCCGTCGCAGCATCGTTCGAGTTTCCCGAGGCGGTCGGCAACGAGCTGACGCTGCGGCGCGCGCTCGCCGGACTCGTCGAGGCGGCGCTCGCCCGCCCTGAACGGCGCGACCGGTTCGTCCGCAAGGTCGCGCTCGCGGCGAGGCTCGAGAGTGGCGGCTCGTGGCGGCGCACCCTGACCCTGCGCGAGCCGAGTGCCGATCCCGACCGGATCCGGGTCGCGCTCTCGCCGCGGCTCGCCGAGCTGCCGGCGCCGGTCGTCGCGCTTCGCCTCGAGCTCGTCGAGCTGACCGAGCCGACCGGCCACCAGCTCGAGCTGCTCGCAGCAGGTGCCGAGGATCGTGCCCGGCTGCGGAACGGGCTCCGCCAGGTGCGGGCGAGTACCGGCTCCGGCTCCGTTTGCACCGTCGTGGAGGTGGCTCCGTGGTCGCGCGTTCCCGAGTCGCGGGCCTTGCTGGTGCCGAAGGACGAGTAGTCGCGCGCTTCAACGCGCCGCGGGCGGCGCGGATCGAGGCGAACGCGAACGGCACGCCGCTCGAGGTGAACCACCGCGCCGTGGCGCTCGTGCGGGAGGAGTGGCGCATCGTCGACCGGTGGTGGACCGAGGAACCCGTCGTACGCCGCTACTTCGAGCTCGTGCTCGAGAACGGCGAGAACACCGTCGTCTTCCACGACGGCGCCACCGGCGGCTGGTATACGCAACGGGGCGCATGACCGACTTCAGCGAGGTCGAGCGGGACGAGATCGCGGTGCAGTTCATCCGCGTCCCCGACGGGCTCGAGCACATCCGCCGAGCCTGGGACGAGCTCGAAGCCGTCGTCTCGCTGCGCGGCCGTCACTTCTACGGCGCCTTCGACCCGGTCGCGGACGACTATCGCGCGTGTGTCGAGGTGCGCGAGGGAGACGAGCTCGCACCCGGCCTCGAATCCGGAACGCTTCCGGGCGGCCGGTACCTCCGCGCCCGGCTGCGAGGCGAGCCGCCCGCGATCTACGAGCGAATCGGACCGACGTTCGAGGAGCTGATGCGACAGGCGAAGCCGGACGCGAGCCGGTCCAGCCTCGAGCACTACCGGCGTCACGACGAGATCGACCTGCTGCTACCGATCTAGGGCACGGCGCAGCTCGCGCGCGGCAGCCTCGGGATCCTCCGCGTCCCGGATCGCCCGCACGACCGCAACACCGGGAGCTCCGGCCGCGACGACCGCGGCGACGTTGGAGAGCTCGATGCCGCCGATCGCGAACCACGGCACCGTCAAGCGCGCGGCAGCGGCGCGGACGAGCTCGAAGCCACCGGGCGGCGAGTCGGGCTTCGTCGGCGTCCCGAAGATCGCGCCGACCCCCCAGTAGTCCGGATCGCCGCTCTCGAGCTCCTCGGAGCTCGTCGCCGACAACCCGACGATCCGTCCGGGCCCCACGCACGCACGCGCCTCGGCGAGCGACATGTCGCCCTGGCCGACGTGGACGCCGTCGGCGCAGCACGCGTCGACCAGATCAGGCCGATCGTTGAGCACGAAGAGCGCGCCATGCTCGTCGCACGCCGCGCGGAACGGCTCGGCGGCAGCGGCGAGAGCATCATCGTCGAGGTCCTTGTCGCGCAGCTGCAGGATGTCGACTCCGCCGCGCAGCGCGGCATCGAGGAGTGGATGACAGCGTGCCTCGAGGACGAGGTAGAGGCGGGAGCGCGACAGGCGCTCGCGGCGGTCGATCCCGTCCACAGGGTCAGGCTACTCACGCGTCTGGCACTCCATGTGCTGTTGCTCATCAGAAGCTCAGATTGAGACGTAAGGCTTCGGAGAAGAATCTGCGTGCGTCGCTTTCTCCTTCTCCTCGTCGCAGCGGTAGCGACATGTGCCGCTGGCTGCGGCGGCGCCGGCGGCGGCGGCACATCCGGCAGCACGGATCCTCAACGCCACCATCGGCACCACCGGGCGCATCTGCGGAGGGCGCCGGAGTCGCCGACAGCTCGGTTGTTCTCACATCCGCTGACCGGAGCCAACCTCGCGCCGGGCTCGGACCCGTCGGTCCTGCCGGGTGACGTGCTGATCGCCGACCGTTCGAACAACCGGCTAGTCGTGGTCGACCCGCAAGGACGGATCGTCTGGCAGTTCACGGGTGCAGCCCAAGGCGGTCTACCCGTTCCCGACGACGCATTCTTCGTTTCCGGCGGGCGGCAGATCGTCGCCACGGAGGAAGACGTATCAGCGGTGGCGGTCATCGACGTCGCGACCCGTCGCATCGTCTACCGCTACGGCGAAATCGGAGTCCCGGGCAGCGGCCCAAACCATGTCTCGAACCCCGACGACGCGATGATGCTCCCCAACGGCTCGATCGTTCTCGCCGACATCAGGAACTGCCGTCTACTTCTCCTTCGCCCGCCCTCCCACCAGCCGGCACAGGCGCTCGGCAGCCCGGTGCGAGGTTGCATCCACGACCCGCCACGTGCCTGGGGGAGTCCCAACGGCGCGTTTCCTCTCCAGGGAGGTGGAGCCCTCGTGACCGAAATCAACGGCGACTGGGTCGACGCCCTGTCGCCGACGGGCCGCCTCCGCTGGTCGACGCATCCACCGGGTGTCGACTATCCGTCGGACTCCAACGAGGTGCGACCCGGCCTGTACGTCACCGTCGGCTGGCAGAACCCGGGCATTCTCGAGACGTTTGACCGCACCGGCCGCCTCCACTGGCGCTACCGGCCACGGCCCGGCGCCACACTGCTCAACCAGCCCTCGCTTGCCGAGCCGCTCCCGAACGGAGACTTCCTTCTCACCGACGACTTCAACGATCGCGTGATCGTCATAGACCCGCACACGAACCGGGTCGTCTGGCAGTACGGCCACACTGGGGTGCCCGGCCGCGCGCCGGGCTATCTCTCACGACCGGACGGCGTAGACCTCGTCCCACCGGCGGCACTCATGACCCGTATCCACGCGAGAATCCGGCTGAGCCGTTGAAGGCGCGGTCCGACCGAGAGCCGCCGGGGAGTCGCGCCGGACTGACTGCTAGCGTCGCGCAGTGACGGAGCCGAGGCCACGGTCACGCCGGCCCCCGCGGAAGCGGCGTTCCAGGCTGCCGCTGTTCGCGGTTCTCGTGCTCGCAGCAGTCGCCGTCGTCGGCGTGGTGACGCGTCACAATTCGCCTAAGGCTGCCGCGAAGAGCCGGACGCTCTCGGCCGCGCAGCGTGCGCGCCGCCGCGATCGGATAGCGAACACGCCCGTCACGATCCGCGGGCCGCTGCCGGGCGCCTTGCTGATCGCCGACCGCGGCAACGACCGAATTCTCCTCGTGGACACCCACCGGAAGACGCTCTGGCGATTCCCGACCGCCGCCGACCGCGCGAAGGGACGGCAACTCGTCTTCGACGACGACACGTTCGTCGAGCCGGGCGGCGAGGCACTCGTCACGAACGAGGAGGACCACGGCGACATCCTCTCGATCGGCATTGCCACACACCGCGTCACCCGCCTCTTCGGCGTCCCGGGCTTCCAGGCCGGCCCCGGTGCCTCCGCCGGGCCGTCCAACCGGCTCAACTGGCCCGACGACGCTTACGTCCTCCCGGACGGAACGCTCACGGTCGCGGACGCCTACCGCTGCCGTGTCCTCTTCATCCGCGACCACAGGATCGTGCGTCAGATCGGCCGCACCGACGTCTGTGCGCATGATCCGCCTCGGACGCTCGGTCCTGTCAACGGCGACACTCCGCTTCCCGGCGGCGGCGTCCTCGTCTCCGAGATCAACGGCTCGTGGATCGATCACTTCGACAGCGCAGGCCGCCTGGTCAGGGCGTTCCAGGCTCCTGTGTCATATCCCTCCGACCCGCAGCTGCTGTCGCGCGGCCGGATCCTTCTCGCCGACTACGCCGATCCCGGCGCAGTCGTGATCCTGGATGAACACGGAAAGGTGCTCTGGCGGTACGGGCCGACCTCGGGCTGGGGCGCGCTCAACCATCCATCGCTCGCGATCATGCTCCCGAACGGGAACATCGCCGTCAACGACGACTACAACGATCGTGTGGTGATCGTCGATCCGAAACGGCAACGGATCGTCTGGCAGTACGGCCACCTTGCCCGGCCGGGTCGCGGTGGCGGCTTCCTCCGCACACCGGACGGGATGGACTTCGTCCCACTCGGCGTGGGCGAGAAGCCACTCTGGCAGCTCGTGCACCACCCATAGCGCACGAACATACGTTCGCCTAGACTCCGGGGATGACGCTACCCGTCCCGCAGTCGTCCGATGAAGCCGGCGTGCGGCGTGTGGAAGTTGAGCACTCGGACCGACGTGCCGCAGGGGCGGAAGCCGTGCTCGACGTTCGGGGGCACCGAGATGAAGGTGCCGGGGCCGGCGCGCCGCCACTCACCGCCCTCGAGAAACTCGACCTCGCCCTCGAGTACGTAGAACGAGTCGGCGTGATTGGGGTGGGTGTGCGGGTCGACACCCTCGAAGTCCGGTCCGAACGAGAGCTCGAGCGCCTCGATCTGCGGCAGCTCGGCGAGAACACGGTGCTGTCGGATGCGCTCGCCCTCGCCCGCCGGCGTGAAGAAGGGTTCGTCCATCGGCCACGATCATGACGTACGTCGAGCTGCACGCGCATTCGGCGTACTCGTTCCTCGACGGGGCGTCGCAGCCGGAGGAGCTCGCGGCGCGTGCGGCCGAGCTCGGCTACGAGGCGCTCGCGCTCACCGACCACGACGGTGTCTACGGCTCGCTCGAGTTCGCGCACGCGGCGAAGCACTTCGGCGTTCGTCCGATCACCGGCGCGGAGGTCACGCTGAGCGGCGGCGCGCACGTGACGCTGCTCGTGGAGTCGGCGCGCGGCTACGCGAACCTCTGCCGGCTGCTCACGGCCGCGCACGCGCACACGCGCGACACGACGAACCGCGAGCCGTCGCCGCCGCGACTCGATCCGGCGCTGCTCGAGGAGCACAACGAGGGGCTCGTCTGTCTCTCGGGCTGCGCGCGCGACGGGCTCGCCGTCCGCAATCCGAACGCAGCCGCGCGGCTCGCGCGCGCGTTCGGGCCAGAGCGCTTCTACGTCGAGCTGCAGCGCCCCTACGAGCGCGGCGACGTCCACCGCAACGCGCGCCTGCGCGAGCTCGCCGAGACGCTCGGAGTCCGGACGGTCGCGACCGGCGACGTCCACGCGCACGACCGCAGCCGCGTCGCGCTCCAGGACGTGCTCGTCGCCGTCCGCTGCCGCACCTCGCTCGAGGGCTGCGAGCGGGAGCGGCGCGGCAACCACGAGTCCAGACTTCTCTCCCCCCGGGAAAACCTCGATCGCTTTGCAGATTGTCTTGAAGCTGTTGAGGAGACCAGTTGGCTCGCCGAGCGGCTCGAGTTCGACCTGACGGAGGAGCTGGGCTACCGCTATCCCGACTTCTCGGACGGTGCCGAGCCGGCGATCGTCCAGCTGCGCCGCGTCTGCGAGCGAGCGTTCGCGGAGCGGTACAACGACCTCAACGGCCACAAGCGGCGCGTCCGCCGGCGGCTCGAGGAGGAGCTCGCGCTCATCGACGAACTCGGCCTCGCCGGCTTCTTCCTCCTCCACTGGGAGGTGCTCGAGCTCGCGCGCGAGGTCGCGCTCGAGGTGCGCGGCCCCGGCTCGATGCGTCACGTCCTGCCGCCCGGGCGCGGACGCGGCTCCTCGGTCGGCTCGCTCGTCTGCTACCTGACCGGCCTCTCGCACGTCGACCCGGTCGCCAACAACCTCTCACTCGGTCGCTTCCTCAACCGCGAGCTCGCGTCGGTGCCGGACATCGACCTCGACTTCCCGCGCGACATCCGCGAGAAGCTCATCGTCCGCGTCGTCGAGCGCTACGGGCAGGAGCACGCCGCGCTCGTCGCGAGCTTTGCGACGTACCGCTCGCGCGGCGCGATCCGGGACGTCGGCAAGGCGCTCGGCCTCCCGTACGCCGACCTCGAGCGGCTCGCGCGGCTGACGGACGGCTGGAACGCGCAGCGCGTCGCCGACGAGATCGCCGCGCTGCCCGACGCGGCGACGAAGCTCCAGTCGCCGCGCTGGCGCGCCTTCGGCGCCCTCTGCGCCGAGGTCGCCGGCCTCCCGCGCCACATCTCCCAGCATCCCGGCGGGATGGTCATCTCCTCGCGGCCGCTCATCGAGCTCGTCCCCGTCCAGCCGGCGGCGATGGAGGGGAGACAGATGTGCCAGTGGGACAAGGACTCATGCGCCGACGCCGGCTTCCTCAAGATCGACCTGCTCGGGCTGGGGATGCTGTCGGCGGTCGAGGAATGCGTCGACCTGATCGCCCGCAACCGTGGCAAGCGGATCGACCTCTCGCGTGTTCCGCTCGACGACCAGGACGTGTTCGCGGAGATCCAGAAGGCGGACACCGTCGGGTGCTTCCAGATCGAGAGCCGCGCGCAGATGCAGGTCATCCTCCGCACGCGGCCGGAGACGATCGACGACATCACGGTGCAGGTCGCGCTCGTGCGGCCGGGCCCGATTCAGGGGAAGGCCGTGCACCCGTACGTCGAGCGGCGCCAGCTGCTGCGCGACGACCCCGCGTACCGCGCGCCGGCCGACCATCCGCTGCTCGAGGAGCCCCTGCGCGAGACGCTCGGCGTCGTCGTCTTCCAGGACCAGGTGCTCGACGTCGCGATCCATCTCGCGGGCTTCACGGTCGGCGAGGCGGAGGGGCTGCGCCGGGCGATGAGCCGGAAGCGCTCGCACGCGGCGCTCGAGGCGTGGCGGGAGCGGTTCGTCGCCGGAGCGCTCGAGAAGCAGGTGGAGGAGCCGCAGGCGCACGAGCTCTACGACAAGCTCGTCGCGTTCTCGGGCTTCGGTTTCCCGAAGTCGCACGCGGCGGCGTTCGGGCTGCTCGCGTACCAGTCGGCGTGGCTGCGGCACCACTACGCGCCCGAGTTTCTCGCCGCGCTCCTCAACGCGCAGCCGATGGGCTTCTACCCGCCGGCGACGCTCGTCCGCGACGGACAGAAGCACGGGGTGGAGACGCGCCCGCCCGACGTGAACCGCAGCGAGGCGGGCTGCGTCATCGAGGACGGAGCCGTTCGCGTGGGGCTGAGATACGTGACCGGCGTGGGGGAGGACGACGCGGAGGTCGTCGCCGATCGGCGCCCCTACTCCTCGATCCGCGACCTCGCACAGCGGACGGGGCTTTCGGAGGACGAGCTGCGCGCGCTCGCCGAGTCGGGCGCCTGCGACTGCTTCGGGTTGCGGCGGCGGGAGCTCCTCTGGCAGCTCGGGCTCGTTCCGCGGCCGGCGAGCGTCCCCGGAACGGGAGGAGACGCCAAGCAGCTCGTCCTGCCGCTCGAGCCGACGGCCGCGACGCCCGAGCTGCCCGAGCCGACGGTGTGGGAGCGGATGCTCACCGACTACCGGACGACGAGCCTGTCCGTCGGCGTCCACCCGCTCGAGCTGCTCCGGCCGCACCTGCCGGCCGGGACGCTGTCGAGCGAGGAGCTCCGAGCGCAGCCGCACCGGGAAAACGTGCAGTTCGCAGGCCTCGTCGTCGCGAGGCAGCGGCCGGCGACGGCGAACGGCGTCGTCTTTATGCTCCTCGAGGACGAGCACGCGCAGGTGAACCTCGTGATCGCGCCCCAGGTGTACGAGCGGTTCCGCGCGGTCGTCCGCAGCGAGCCGCTGCTACTCGTGCGCGGGCGCTACGAGCACTCGGACCGGAACCGGAACATCCTCGTGCGCGAGCTCGCCTCGCTTGCGCCCCTCGCGCGCTCCCTGACCGACGGAGCGGACGTCCATGCCGCCCTGCCGCGTGTCCACCATTTCGGGCACCGCTAGCCGCCGACGGTGTAGCTGTACGGGAACGAGGCGAGCTCGTCGCCCCCTGCGTCCGCGAAGCCCGTGGCGATGTCGGCCTGGAACACGTCGTCGAGGTTGACGACACCGGACACCTGTGTCCCGGGACTCGCCGTCGGCGTGATCGTGAGCGGAATCAGCGCGGTCTGCCCCGGCAGCAGGTAGACCGGGCTGAAGGTGGGCGAGCCACCGTTGACGGAGCTCCAGAGGTCTCCGGTCGAGACGACGACCGTCGGGTCGAAGGCTTTCGTCACCGCGCTGAAGGTCGCGCTCGCAGTGACGGCGGGAGCCCCTGTTGCGGGATACGGGCCGATCTGGCTCGGGTTCAGGTACCAGACCCCGGGTTCGACCTCGCCGCCCGACGGCGCGTAGTCGAGCCGCGCGCTGTTGCCCGACTGCGACTTCGAGACGCCGGGCGCCCGCACCGCGGGCGAGAGATTCGGGTCTCCCGCGAGCGGCTCGATGTCATAGGTCACCGGAGCCGTGCCGGTGATGCTGGTCAGCACCCTGCTCGTGTCGGCGGGCACGAGGTACAGCGGGAAGGTGCCGCTGAGGGGGATCGGCAGGACCATGTTCTGGTCGCTTCCGCTCTGATCGACGAGCGGGATCACCGCGGTGGTGGAAGTCCTGGGGTCGAGGAAGAACGCCTCGGGAGTCTTCGCCGTGTTCGTCACCCGCACGCCGAACGTCGCCGGCTGCCCCTGGATCAGGCCCGTCGACGCCTTCGGCAGGTCCGCGCTCGCCTTCACCTGGTTGAAGCGGACAGCGCCGCTGAACGGCTCCGAGAGCTCTGACCCCGACACCGGCTGGACCCAGTCGAGGAGGAGCATCCAGCGGCCCGCCCGCGGCGCGTCCTTGTAGACGGTGACCGAGCGTGTGCCGATCACGTTGGTGCCGGAGCTGTCGAAGGTGACGTTCGACGAGGAGGCGACCACGTCTCCCGCGGGATCCTCGAGATAGGCGACGACGCCGTCGTTGATGTCGGCGAAGGAGGCGCTCACGTCGAGGTCGCGCTTCCCCTTCGGGACGTCGAAGACGTACGTGTTCGTCTGGGCGGGGTTGTTCCTCCCGTTGCCGCCGGTCAGCACGCCCTTGAACGTGCCGCCGTTCGCCCGCATCGGGACGACCGTGCGGACCGTGACGGGGACGGTGTTCCGGCCCGATTTGCTCCCGAGGACGATCGACTGGGCCGCGTCTCCGGGAAGTTTCGGACTCTTGGCGCGGAAGGTCGCCGCCGAGGTGGCACCCGGCGCGATCTTCAACGACGAGGGTTTGATCGAGCCGGCCGAGCCGTACGTCCACGTGTCGGCCCGCCAGTCGATCGTCCCGCTCGTGCCGGTGTTGCCCGTGCCCTGCTGGGTGAAGAAGACGGCCGTCCACGTTCCGGGCCTCGGGTTCGAGACCTGGACGTTCGCGTAGTCGGCGATGCCCTGGGGCACCGAGTATCCGGCGTACGCGCCCTTGGGGTCGTAGAGGGCCACGTGGAGCACGGAGGTCTGGTCGGTGAAGGGATAGTCGGCCGAGAAGTCGAGGCGCGACGGCTTCCCGGTGCGCGGGACGGTGAACGCCTGCTCCTGGTAGACCTCGGTCACGCCGCTCCAGATCTGGAATGCGTGCGCGGTCGGCGGCCCGCACAGGAGGATCGGCGCCGGCGTCGGGTTCAGGCAGAACGAGCCGTGATGGCTGGCGACCTTGCGCGTGAGCGTCCTGGTCGAGAGCTTGACCGTCACGGCGCGGCTGCCCGTGTTCGTGATCTTGACCCGCCGGGACGCGGTCCGACCGGGGTTCTGCGTGATGTTGATCTGGTTCGGGCTGACGAGGAGCGAGCCGCGCCCGCCGCCCTTCTTGTGGATCGCCGTGGCCTCCTTGACCGCCGCGAGGACGTTGAGCAGGCCGGCACCCTGCTGCTCCGCCGGCGCGTCGATGTCCGTGGCGGTGCTCGTCAGGATCTGCTTGACGAGCGCGGGGGAGGGGGTGGTGCCGTGATGCGTGGAGGCATAGGCCTGGATCACGGCGGCCGCGGCCGCAGCGACCAGCGGGGCCGACTCGCTCGTGCCGCCCGAGATCTGAATGCCCGTCGGCGCCCCGTTCTCGTTCGTGCACCCCGTGTAGACGGCGATGTTCGCGCTGCACAGCGCCCAGTTCGAGTCGCCGGGCGCGACGAGGTCGACCGTGTTCCCGCCGGACTGCGCGAATCCCGCGGACGAGATGCTCGAGATGTTGTTGTTCAGCCAGGTCCCGTGGGTCGCCTTGGGCAAGGTCGCGTTGATCCCACCGTCGGTGTTCTGCTGGTACGCGCGGAACGTCGTCGAGGCTCCCACGTCGATCAGCTTCGGGTCGGTCGCCGGCGACCCGATCGTGCTCGTGATGCCGTCGTCGCCGGAGCTGACGACGACCGTGACACCCGCGGCGACCGCGGCGTCGTCCACGATGCGGGTCGCGTCGAGCGCGGTGTCCGGGAAGTTGTTCGCCCCGAAGGACTCGTTCAGCACCTTGGCCTTGTGCGCGACCGCGTAGTCGATCGCCTGGATGAAGTTCGACTCCGTCGTGACGTTGTTGCTCGAGAACACGTCGAGTCCCAGGACCCTCGCTCCGGGAGCGGCTCCCGTGATCCTGATGTCACACGGAGCGCGGAGCGGGTGGGCGGTGTTGACGAAGTCGTTGAGGTCGAAGGTCGTCTTCCCCTGTGCGACGATCGAGCTTGCATCCAGGAACGCCTCGCCGGCGTCGTCGCCGCTCGGTGTGCCGGCCGGGTCACCGCCGAAGTTGACGTTCGTGACGACGGGTGACCCTGCCGGGGAGTGCTTCGAGGCGTACTTCGCCTTGCGCCGGAAGTCGGGGATCGTCGTGTCGATCGGCCCGGCGATGTACGCCACCTTGACGCCTCTGCCGTCGTAGCCGAGCGCCGTCGCCTGCGTCGCCTTGATCGCCGCGAGCGCCTCGGGGTCGTTCTCCGGCGCCTTCGCCGTGCCGCAGGGGCCGGGCGCCGACGCGCGCGCCGATCCCTTCTTCCGCGCCAGCAACGGGATCGGGGCGGCGTCCGCGGGAGTCGGAGCGACCGGCGCGGGGATGACCGTGTCGGGAACGACCGCCTGGACCGCGGCATCGGACGCGAGTACCCGTCTCTGCGCGGAGCTGACCGACGCGAGGACGAACGGGAGCCGCGTGCCCGACGCAACGTGCCTGGCTCCGTGCGAGCGCAGGGTCTGGGCGAGATGCCCCTTCTCGCGGAGGAGGACGATGACCTTCGTCAGGTGTCCCCGAGCCAGGGGGAAGGTCGGATCCGGCCTGAAGCCTCCGGCTGCGGACGAGGCGCCGAGCGCCAGGACGAGCGCGACCGTCAGGCCGACCGGCAGCGACCACAACAGCGCTCCTCCAGTCCGGTCGCCAGCCCTCAATTTCCGCACGTGCTCGACCCCCTTCGGCGACCCGGAGTCGCCCTCACCCCGCGGATCGCAGCGTACAGCGCGTGCATTCTGGCCGTCCCTCTTTCTCCTGGCTCCGCCTTCGCCTTACGAGAGCGCGGTTGGCACGGATTCGCGGCGCCCCGACCGGAACCTGCGTCGCCGGTTGACAAGATCCCGCGATGAACGTCCGCGAGCGCGTGCGGCGAGCACGCGCGAACCTCGAGCCGAGCGTCCTCGGGCAGCTGGCGCAGGCGGCCGCGGCCGCGGGGATCTCGTGGGAGCTCGCGCTGCAGCTGCCGAACCATGGGCAGCCGTTCTTCGCGCCCATCGCTGCCGCGATCGCCCTCGGCGCCGAGCGCGGCACCCGCGGGCGGCAGGCGATCCGGATGATGACCGGGGTCGCCGTCGGCATCCTCATCGGCGCCGCCGTCCTCGCGGTTGCAGGCGCGGGGGCGTGGCAGATCGTCGTCGGCACCGCCACGGCGCTCGTCGTCACCACCGGGGCCGGCGCGCCGCTCATGGTGCGGAATCAGGCGGCGGCGTCGGCGATCCTCATCGTGGCCCTCCACCGGCCCGGGTCGAACCTCGCGGTGCAGCGCCTCGAGGACGCGCTGATCGGCGGTGCCGTCGCGATCCTCATCGCGCGCTTCCTGCTGCCGGTCGATCCGATCCCGCTCGTGCGCGGCGAGGCAGCGAAGCTGCGGGAGCAGCTCGCGGCAGCGCTCGACGACGCGGCAGCGGCGCTCGCCGCGAACGACCGGAAGCGCGCAGAGACGGCCGTGGAGCGGATCTGGAGCATCGACGACAGCGCGCTCGGCCGTGCTCTCCTCACGGCCCGTGAAGTGACGAGGGCGGCGCCGCGGCGGCGGCCGCTGCGCCGGCGCGTCGAGAAGCTCTCGGAGCTCTACCGGGAGCTCGAGGCGTCCGTGTACGACTCCCACGCTATCGCCACGGGCGTCGTCAGGCTTGCGGATTCCGACCAGGCGGCGCCGGCCGAGGCGGCCGCCGCGATCGCTGCTGCGGCGGAGGCCGTGCGCGCGATCGAGCCGGTCGCGGCACGCGCCGCGGCCGAGGCCGCTCGCGAGGCCGCGAGGCGGCTTCGCCACGCAGATTCGTCGCTGGGAGCCGCGGTGATGGCGCACGGGGCGGTCGGGGTCGCGGATCACACGCTCCGCGCGGCGACGGCGCGTGAGGAGGAGCGGCGTCTGGCCGAGCGGCACCGGCCGCTGCGGCAGCGGCTTCGGCGCCGACCGAATCCCTGAGCGCGATTCGCGCGTTTACCGGCCACACCAGCCATGGGAGGCCAGATGTCGAGCACGGCGGACGTCGAGAGGACCGGTCGTGGGTTCGTGGGCGAGGCGCTACGGAACCGGCGCCTCCTGGGCATGGCGCTGATCGCGGCGATCGGCGGGTTCCTCTTCGGCTACGACACCGGCGTCATCGGCGGCGCTCTGCTCTTCATGCAGAAGGACCTCGGCCTGAAGACGCACGGCCAGCAGGAGCTGACGGTCGCGATCCTGCTCCTCGGCGCGGTTGCCGGCGCGCTCATCTCCGGCTGGCTCGCCGACAGGATCAGTCGCCGCCGGACGAAGATGATCTCCGGAACGGTCTACGTAATCGGCGCGTTCGCCTGCGCCTTCTCCCAGAACTACTGGCAGATCCTCGCCTCGCGGTTCTGGCTCGGGCTCGCCGTCGGCACCGCGTCGTTCGTCGGGCCGATGTACATCGCAGAGCTCGTCCCGGCCCGCATCCGCGGCGGTGTCGTCAGCTTCAACCAGCTGATGATCACGCTCGGCATCCTCGTGGCGTACATCGTCGACTGGGGCTTCGCGGGCTTCTCGAACAACTGGCGCTGGATGTTCGGCGTCGCCGCGGTCCCGGGCGCCGCGCTCGCGATCGGGATGTACTTCATGCCGTTCTCGCCCCGCTGGCTCGTCGACAAGGGCCGCGAGGACGAGGCGCGGGACGTGCTCGAGAGGTACCGCGCCGGCGAGAAGGACGTCGACGACGAGATCGAGGAGATCAAGGACGTCGCCGAGAAGGAGTTCAACCTGCGCGAGCTGCTCGGAAAGGGCGTGAGGCGGATGCTCGTCGTCGGGGTCGCGCTCGCCGTCTTCCAGCAGATCGTCGGCATCAACACGGTCATCTACTACGCGCCGACGATCCTCAAGTTCGCCGGTCAGCAGGACACCGGTGCGCTCACGCAGAGCGTCTTCATCGGATGCACGAACGTCTTCTTCACGATCGTGGCCATCCTGCTGCTCGACAGGCTCGGGCGCCGCTTCTTCCTCATCGCCGGCACGGCAACGCTCACCGTCGCCCTCGTCGGCCTCGGCATCTTCTTCGCGTCACCCGGCGTCCAGAGCTCGGTCGGCTGGCTCGCGCTCGCCTGCCTGCTCATCTACATCATGGGCTTCGCGGTCGGCCTCGGCCCGGTGTTCTGGCTCATGATCTCGGAGATCTTCCCGCTGCAGATGCGCGGTCCCGCGATGGCGGTCTGCACGATGTTCAACTGGGGCCTGAACTTCGCGATCTCGTACACGTTCCTCACGCTCACGGACGTCATCACGAAACAGGGGACGTTCTGGCTCTACGCCTTCTTCGGTGCGTGCGCGCTCGTCTTCTTCGTCACGCTCGTGCCGGAGACGAAGGACCGCTCGCTCGAGGAGATCCAGGCCGACCTCGGCGCGGACGCCGACACGGGCCTGTCTCGGGAGAGGGAGCCGGAGACTGCGCGGGCGTAACGGGTTCGCACCGATCGGCTCGTATGCGGCGCTGGGCGACGGCAGGACCGTCGCCCTCGTCGCCGCCGACGGTTCGGTGGACTTCATGTCCCTACCGAACCTCCATTCGCCGACGACGTTCGCCGCGATCCTCGATCCCGAGCGTGGCGGCAGGTTCACGCTCGCGCCGGCCGGCAAGTCGGAGGTCGCCAGGCGCTATCTCGGCCGCACGAACGTGCTCGAGACGACCCACCGCACGAGCGGCGGCGTCGTCCGCGTCACCGAGGCGCTGACGCTCCAGGACGGCGGGCTGCTCCCGTGGGTCGAGCTCGCTCGGCGGATCGAGGGAGTCGAGGGGTCGGTTCCGATGGAGTGGCGGCTGGAACCTCGGTTCGACTGGGGACGCGAGCCGGCCCGGATCGTGCGTCGAGGCGGCCTCCTGCTTGCGGAGGGCGGCGACCTGCGGCTCACGGTTCGCTCCTGGGGCGCAGGGGAGGCTCAGCCCGAGGACGACGCGCTCGCAGGGTCGTTCGAGATCGCGGCGGGGGAGAGCGCCCTCCTCGCGCTCGTCGCCGCCTGCGGGCAGCCGCTGCACGCTCCGAGCCGCGACCACGTCGAGGCGCGGCTCGACGCGACGCGACGCGTGTGGGAGCGCTGGCTCGGGATGTGGGACTACGACGGCCCGTGGGAGGAGGAGGTCGCGCGGAGCGCGCTCGCACTCAAGCTGCTCGTCTACGCGCCGAACGGCAGCATCGCCGCGGCGCCGACGACGTCGCTCCCCGAGGTGGTCGGCGGCGACAAGAACTACGACTACCGCTACGCGTGGGTTCGCGACTCGGCGTTCACCCTCGACGCACTCATGCGGCTCGGCCTGCCGGAGCAGGTGCAGGAGTCCTTCGCGTGCCTCCTCCGCGCCGTCCGCCAGACGGCTCCCGACCTCCGGCCCTTCTACGACCTCGACGGCAACGTCCCGGACCGTAAGGAGGAGCTGCCCCACCTCGACGGCTATCGCGGCTCTCGGCCCGTCCGCTACGGCAACGCGGCACGCACGCAGCTCCAGCTCGGCTCGTGGGGCGACCTGCTCGAGACCACCGAGCTCTACGTCTCGGAGGGCAACGTGCTCGACGAGGAGACGGGGGAGATGCTGGCGAGCTGCGTCGACCGCGCCGCGATCCTGTGGGAGGACGAAGACTCGGGGATGTGGGAGCTTGACGAGCACCGGCACTACACCGCGTCCAAGATCGCGGCCTGGATGGCGCTCGACCGGGCCTTGCGTCTTGCCGGCGCGGGCCAGCTGCCCGGCCGGCACGTCGGGCAGTGGCGCAGGGAGCGCGACAGCCTCCACGCCTGGATCGAGGAGCGCTGCTGGTCGGAGGAGCTCGGCTCGTACTGCGGCTGGGCGGGAGAACAATCCCTCGACGCGGGCGTCCTGCGCGCCGTGCGCATGGGCTATCTCGAGCGGGAGCGTCTGAGCCGCACGGTCGACACGATCCGCGGGCGGCTCGCGGCGGCGCCGGGACTCGTCTACCGCACGAGCGAGCACGTCAGGGAGGAGGGTGCCTTCGTCGCGTGCTCCTTCTGGGTCGTCGAGGCCCTCGCGCGGCTCGGCCGCGTCGACGAGGCCCGCGAGACGATGGAGCAGATCCTCCCGTACGCGAACGATCTCGGGCTCTTCTCGGAAGAGATCGACCCGGAGAGCGGCGAGCTCCTCGGCAACTTCCCCCAGGGACTCAGCCACCTGGCGCTGATCAACGCCGCGGGCGCTATTCAGGATGCTGCTGGGCGTGGCGCCGGAACATCGGCGACGGCAGGTGCGGGGCGAGGTTGAACGCGGTGTTGACGAGGGCGAGGTGCGTGAACGCCTGCGGGAAGTTGCCGAGCATGCGGCCGTCCCTCGGGTCGTACTCCTCCGCCAGCAGGCCGACGTCGTTGCCGAGCTCGACGAGCCGCGAGAACAGCTCGTTCGCCTCCTCCTGGCGCCCGAGCAGCTCGTAGCAGTCGCAGAGCCAGAACGAGCACGGCAGGAAGACGCCCTCGCCTGCCGGGAGCCCGTCGACGCCCTGCTCGTGCGTGCGGTAGCGGAGCACGAACCCGTCCTGCAGCAGCTCCCGCTCGACCGCCTCGATCGTGCCGCGGATCCGCGGGTCGGTGGCGGGGAGGAAGCCCACGAGCGGCAGCAGGAGCAGGCTCGCGTCGAGCTCCTTCGAGCCGTACGACTGGGTGAACGAGCCGAGCTCCGGATCGAAGCCGCGCTCGCAGACGTCGCGGTGGATCTCGTCCCGGAGCGTGCGCCAGCGGTCGATCGGACCCTCGAAGTCCAGCTCCTCCACAGTCCGCACGGCGCGGTCGAACGCGACCCACGCCATCGCCTTCGAGTGGACGAAATGGCGGCGCCCGCCGCGGATCTCCCAGATGCCGTCGTCCGGCTCGCGCCAGGCGTCCTCGAGGTGCTCGAGCAGGCCGAGCTGGATCTTCCAGCCTTGCGGATCGACCGGAAGGCCGTGGACGCGCGCCTGGTAGAAGCAGTCGAGCACCTCCCCGTAGACGTCGAGCTGGACCTGCCCGCTCGCAGCGTTGCCCACCCGAACCGGACGGGATCCCTCGTACCCGTCGAGCCAGGACAGCTCGTACTCGTCGAGGCGGCGCTCGCCGGCGACGCCGTACATGATCTGGAGGTCCGCGGGGTCGCCGGCGATCGCGCGCACGAGCCAGCGCCGCCACTGTCCGGCCTCGTCCGCGTGGTTGCAGTGGAGGAGCGCGAGCAGCGTGAGGGTCGCGTCCCGGAGCCAGCAATACCGGTAGTCCCAGTTCCGGACCGAGCCGATCCACTCCGGCAAGGACGTCGTCGGCGCGGCGACGATCCCGCCCGTCGGGTCGTACGTGAGCGCCTTGAGCACGATGAGGGAGCGCCGGACGAGCGGCGCCCAGTCCTCGGGCAGGTGCAGCGGACACGCCTCGCTCCACGTCCGCCAGAAGCCCTCGGTGTCGGCGAGCGCCTGCTCGGGGTCGATCGCCTCGGGCGTGTCCCGGTGCGACGGGAACCACGTGAGCACGAACGGGACGCGCTGCCCCTCGTCGACCGCGAACTCCGAGATCGTGCTCAGGTCCTCGCCGCGCGTCTCGGCGTGCGTGCGGAAGCACAGCGCGTCCGGGCCGGCGATCGCGACGCGCGTGTCCTCCTCGTGCGTCCGCTTCCGCACCCACGGCACGATCCGCCCGTAGTCGAAGCGAATCGTGAGATCCGAGCGGAAGTGGACGCAGCCCTTGACGCCCTCGACGATCCGCACGATGTCCGGCGCCTTCCCGCGCGGCGGCATGAAGTCGATCACGCGCGCGACGCTGCCGTCCTCGGTCTCCCAGGTCGTCTCTAGGACGAGCGTGTCGTGGAGGTAGCGGCGCGTGCTGGTCGCGGGAGTCGAGGGAGCGAGGAGCCAGCGGCCGTTGTCGGGTGTGCCGAGGAGCGCGGCGAAGCAGGCGCCCGAGTCGAAGCGCGGGAAGCAGAGCCAGTCGACCGACCCCTCGCGGCTGACGAGCGCCGCCGTCTGGAGGTCGCCGAGGAGGGCGTAGTCCTCGATGCGCGCCATCAGCGGTTCTCGATCTCCAGCCCGAGCTCGGGCCATCGCTTCTGGACGGCGCGGTTGAAAGCCTCCTCGTACGCCTCGGCCCCGTCCTCGTCGAGCGTGCGCCTGAACCGGTCGCGCATGTCGGCGAGCGCCTCCGTCGCGGTCTCGACTGCGTCGACGTAGTCGCCGTACGCCTCCTCGGCGTCCTCGCGCGGCGCGCGCTCGTAGAGACGGCCCTTCGCGCGGCACTCCTCGAGGAGTTCCGCCTCGTCCTCGACGAAGAGGTCGAGCTGGCGGGCGATGACGTCCCGGAACGGATCGCGGCGGAGCCTCACGTGCGCTCCAACTCGAAGAGGACGTGGGGTCGTCCGTGAACGGAGATTCTCTCGACAGAGCGCATCCCCAGCTTTTCGGCGAGCCGCAGCGAGGGCGTGTTGCCGACCTCGATCTTCGCGACCACGCGGCGGTGTGGGAGCTGCGTGAAGGCAGCCGCTACACACGCCCGCGCGGCCTCGAGGCCGTAGCCCCGGCCCCAGACGGCGGCGGCCAGCGTATAGCCGAGCTCAGGCTCGCCGGTCGGCGCGTAGAGGCCGAAACCGGCGTCGCCGATCACGTCCCCGGAATCCCTCTCGACGACCGCCCACGTCGAAAACCCTTGCTCATCCTGCGTGCGGCGGTACTGCTCCAGCAGGGCGGCAGTTCCCTCGCGGTCCAGTACGCCGAGGCAGACATGCCGCATCACGTCCGGGTCACCGTAGACGCCGGTCATCGGATCGACGTCGGCTGGGTCGAAGGCGCGAATGAGCAGGCGCTCGGTCTCGATCGGCAGCGGAATCGTCATGCGATCTCCTCGTACACCGCGAGGTGCGCTGCGGCGGCGGCGTCCCAGGTGAGCTCCTCGCGCGCGCGCCGTGCCCCGTCGCGCGCCTGCTCGAGCGCGTCGCGGTCCGTGAGGAGCTCGCGGACGGCGTCCGCGAGGCCGGCGACGTCGCCTGCTGCCACGACACGACCGGCACCGAAGCGCCTTACGGGCTCCGCGATGCCGCCGACGTCGTAGGCGACGACCGGAACGCCGGCGCCGAGGGCGCGCAGGAGGGCGCCGCTCTGGTCGAGCTCGGGCCGGTACGGGAAGACGGCGACGGTGGCGTCCCCGAAGGCGCGGTCGATCTCCGCGCCGGCGAGGTAGCCGAGCCTCCACTCGACCTCGAGGCCGTTCGCGGCGGCGCGGTAGGGCTCGAGCGGCTCGAGCGGGTCTCCCGCGACGAGAAGCCGCGCGTCGCCGGCGCGCCGCACCGCCTCGATCGCGTCCCCGAGTCCCTTGTACGGCCGGATCATCCCGAACGCGAGCACCGTCCGGCCGTCGTCGTGCCGCGCCGGCTCGCTCGGGAAGACGGGGTGGGGGATGACGCGGATCCGTTCCGGCTCGACGCCGAGCCCGGCGAGCGTCTCCCGGCCGCTTTCGCTGTGCACCACGATCCGGTCAAAGCGCCCGTAGATCCGGCGCCACAGCTCGGTGCGGTGCGCCGTGCGGCGCGGGAGGAGGTCGTGCGCCGTGAAGACCGACGGGAGATGCGAGCGGAAGAGGCGCGCGTCGAGCTCGGGCGCGGGCAGCCACTGGACGTGGAGCACGTCCGCGTCGAGGCGGCGGAGCGCGGCGAGCCCGAGCGGATGCTCGGCCACCTTGAGCGGCAGGCGCAGCGGCGAGCGGCCGAAGACACGCGAGGAAAGGGGATAGAAGAGCTCCCGGCGGCGGTATCCATCCGGCTCCGGCGCCGCGCCGAAGCGAAAACGCGAGGTGACGAGCTCGACGTCGGCGCCGGAGCGCGCGAGCGCCGCGGCGAGCTCGTGGTCGTACGGCGGCGTGAAGGCCGGTGGATCGGCGAGCAGGACGCGCACGGCTTCGTACGCTACGTCGTGGGAATGCTCGTGCGGACATGGAACCTCTTCCACGGAAACGCGTCTCCGCCCGAGCGCAGAACCTTCCTCCCGCGGATGATCGAGCTCGTGACCGCTGACGATCCGGACCTCGTCTGCCTCCAGGAGCTGCCGGTGTGGGCGCTCCGGCATCTGGAACGCTGGAGCGGCATGCACGCGACGAGCGCGATCGCGCGGACGCCCAGGCTCCCGGTCGGGGCCCGCGCCGTGACCGCGCTGCATCACGGCCTGCTGCGATCGGCGCTCACGGGGGAGGCAGACGCGATCCTTACCCGCACTCCCGGACGCGATCTGGGAGCGCGGGTCGTGGGGGAGACGCGACTGCGGCGGATCGCGCATGCCGTGGACCTCGGCGGCGTCACGGTGGTCAACTTCCACATCGACGGGGATCGCGCGCAGCTCGACCGCGTCGTCGATCTCGCGGGCGAGCGAGCGGTCGTCGCCGGAGACGCGAACCTCGTCTCGGCCGGCGCGGACGGGTTCTCGCCGCCGCTCGCCGACAGCATCGACCAGATCCTCGTGCGCGGGCTCTCCGTCCGCGAGGGGCCGGCCGCGTGGCCGGTCGAGCGCCGCACGCTCTCGGGTCGCGTCCTCTCGGATCATGCTCCGGTCGAGGCGGTCGTCGAATGACGTTCGAGGAGGCACGCGCGCAGTTCCCGGTGCTCGACCGGCTCGCGTATCTCAATGCCGGCTCGGCGGGGCCCCTGCCCCGTTCCGCGGTGGAAGCGGCGCGAGCGAGCCTCGACCGCGATCTCGCCGAGGGGCGCGGCGGGAAGGCGTACATCGACGACTTCCTCGAGCTGCGGGACCGGATCCGCCGCGGAATCGCAGCCGTCCTCGGAACCTCCGCCGATCTCGTCGCGCTCACCGACTCGACCACGCGGGGCTGCCAGATCGTGGTCGCGGGCCTCGACCTGGACGCCGGCGACGAGATCGTCACGAGCGACCAGGAGCATTTCGGCCTCACCGGCCAGCTCCACGGGAGCGGCGCGCGCGTCGTCGTCGCAGAGGCGGACGAGGAGGCGCTGCTCGCCGCCGTGACCTCGCGGACCCGTCTCATTGCGGTCTCGCACGTCCTCTGGACGACCGGACGCAGGCTCGACCTCGCCGGGTTGCGCCGCTCCGGCGGGCCGCCGCTGCTCGTGGACGGTGCCCAGTCCGCGGGCGCGATCCCTCCGGATCTCGACGGCGCCGACTTCTACACGGTCTCGGCCCAGAAATGGCTCTGCGCCCCGGAGCCGACGGGCGGGCTGTTCGTGCGCGATCCGGACCGGCTTCGTGTCGCGCTGCCCGGCTTTCTCGCCGCCGAGCGCCACGAGGCCGACGGCTCGTTCGTCCCGAGGGCCGGTGCGCAGCGGCTCGACTCCGGCTGGATCGGCGCGGCGACGCTCGCGGGACTCGAGGCCGCCCTCGGCGTGCATCCGGAGTGGCGGTACGAGGGCGGCGCGAAGGTGGCCTCCCGCTGCCGCGAGCTGCTCGAGCCGCTCGCCGAGGTCGTCACGCCCGCGGGTCACTCGACCCTCGTCTCGTTCCGCCCGCCCGGGGATCCCGCCGAGCTCGTGGCCGCGCTGAACGAGCGCGGCGTGGTCGTCCGCGACCTGCCGAGCCGGAACCTCGTGCGCGCCTCGTGCGGCTGGTGGACGAGCGAGGACGACCTCCGCCGCCTCGCCGACGGCGTCGCCGCGTCCTAGGAAGGGAGCCCGAGCTCGGCAGCGATCGGCTGCAGCGCCTCGACGACGGTGCGGATGTGGTCGTCGAGGTCGACACCGAGCTCCTCGGCGCCCTTGTAGACGTCCTCGCGGTGCACGCCGGACGCGAAGGAGGGCTGCTTGAGCTTCTTCTTGACCGACTTCGGCTCGAGCCCCTCGAGCCCCGTGGGGCGGACGAGGGCGCAGGCGTGAACGAAGCCGCTCAGCTCGTCGCACGCGAACAGCGCCTTCTTCAGCGGGGTGTCGCGCGGCAGGCCGAGGTGCTCGGCGTGCGAGAGCACCGTCTCCACGACCTCTTCGGGGTAGCCCTCTTCGCGGAGGATCGGAGCCCCGTCCTGCGGATGCTTGTCGAGCGTCGGGTGCATCTCGTAGTCGAAGTCGTGCAGGAGGGCCGCCACGCGCCAGAGCTCCTCGTCCCCGTCGAGCTTCCGCGCGTAGGCGGCGGTCGACGCCTCGACGGCCAGCGCGTGCCGCAGCAGCGACTCGCTCTTCGTGTAGCGCGTGAGCGTCTCCCAGGCGCGTTCGCGGGTCGGCTCCATGGACGGCCATCCTATCCGTGCCGCATTCCGCGGTAACGAGAGTGCGTCAATTCCGCCGCAGAATTCCGGAACGCCTTGCGCTTCGAGCGGGCGAGAACGTACACCGATTGTCGATCGCCCAATTCTCGTCGTAAGGAGCTCGCCATGCGCAATGCCATTCGCGCGATCGGGTTGACGACCGCGCTCGTAATCCTCCTCGTCCTTCCGGCGGGAGTCGCAAGTGCCGACGACTCCGCGTGGAAGGCCGCGCACGACACCGACCCACATCTTCCGCTCACGCCGCAGCAGCTTCAGATGACCGCCGCGAAGCGCGCCGCGGAGACCCAGTTCGTCCCGGCCTTCATGTCGGGCACTCCGCAGTCGACGTGTGGCGCCTCGTGCGGCGGGGGCGGCAGCTATCCAAGCTCGGCATCCCTCGTCGCGAACCAGAGCCCGCAGATCACGAGCTACTGCGGCCCCGCCGCGGTTCACGAGGCGCTCGGTGCAGTCGGAGTCTCAATCTCGCAGTCCGCCGCAGCGAGTGCGCTGCACACGACGACCGCGGGGACGGCCTGGTCGGGCGGAGGGACCTCGCCCTCGGGCTATCCCGTCCCCGACGTGCTGAACAGCCACCAGAGCTCGAACTACTACGTGCCACAGCCTGTCGCATCCGCGACCTCGAGCGCGATTTCGACGTATGAGGGCGATCTCGAGATGGACATCTCGGCGATCAGGGCGCCGCTCATCGGCGACGCGTGGGAAGTCCCATCCGGCTATCACCTCAACGGACATCCCGCAGACCGCACCATCTTCCACTGGTTCGAGATCCGCGGCTACTACGGATCCGGCGGGACCACGCTCTACGAGGACTCGGTTCACGGCGCGACCTCGATCAGCTGGTCGGGAAGCGTGCCTGCGTATTCGAGCCTGCCGAGCTATCAGATCGTCTCGATCGTCGGCGGACGTGGCTACGTCTGGTAGGCAACTGTCTCGCCTCGGCGCCATCGTGGCCTTGGCGGCGGCGCTCGCTCCGGCGGGTGCCGCCGCTCCCACGGCGACTTTCGCGCGCGCTCGGTGGTGCGAGGCGCGCTCGGGCGCGGCGTGGCAGCACGTGCTCTCGCGTCACATCCTCGCCCTCTCGCGGAGAACTGCGCTCATTCCGTTGGCGCTGGCGAATGACGGCCGGTCGTTCTTCGCCGCGGTCTACTCGCGGCGCTTCGCCGGCATGGCGAAGATCGATGGGCGGACAGGAGCCGTGATTCGGATCAAGTCCTTCGCCGATCCGAAATTCGACCAGGCGTCCGCCGCGTACGACGGTCGGTGGCTGGTCTGGGAGGAATACCACGGCTTCGACAGCTTCAACGACTTCAGCGTGTGGGCGTGGGACGCCCGGACGCGCAAGATCACGAAGATCGGGAGCGCTGCACGGAGCCCGAGCGGCCAGTTCTGGGAGAGCCCGTGGCGAGGCCCGGACGTTCGCGAGGGGATCGCGACCTGGGTGGAGGGAGTCGGGCCCGACCAGCTCGGGGAGGTTCACAGCTACGACCTGCGCAACGGTCGCGACCTCGTCGTTCGCCACGGTCATCCGGGAGGCGCGTTTCTTCTTCGCCGGCACCTCCTTGTCTGGGCGGAGGCGTCTGCGCGCGGCATTCCGACGACGATGCGTGCCGCATCGGCGGTCACCGGTGCTCCTGCGCGTGTGCCGCCGGCCCTTCGAGCATTGCGCAATGTCACAGGGCTGCAGACCGACGGGCGACGGATCGCCTATCCCGACGCGCAATACAAGGCGCTCTGGTGGTCGGCGGGGCCGGGCGACGAGCCCTACGAAGCGGTGCCGACGCGGCATCTGCACCACGTCGACAACTCCGTGCACGTCGGCGGGAGATGGGTCGGCTTCGGCATCTACCCGGACGTCTATGTCGCCGACACGAAGTCGGGGCGCTACCTCCGGGTCAGCGGCCGAGGAGGATGGGCGCTCGTGAGCTCCGACGCGCTGCTCGTGGTCTACGGCACGACGAAGAAGGTGCTCCATCCCGTGCTGCGAATGGCGTTCGTCCGGCTGCGCGACCTGCCTCCGATACCCGCCTGCTCGTAGCGGGAGGCCGTTTCGAGCCCGGCTATGCTGGCGCGGCATGTCCGTGACGACAGCGCCGGAAGTCCTCGTCATCGAGGGCGGCAACCCGCTCAACGGCCACATCCGCGCCTCCGGGAACAAGAACGGCGCGCTTCCGATCCTTGCGGCGTGCCTGCTCACGGACGAGCCGGTCACGCTCTCGAACGTCCCTCGCATCCGGGACGTCGAGACGATGATCGAGCTCGTCGCCGCCACGGGTGCGAGCGCCGAATGGACCGGCCCGAACGAGGTGCGCGTGGATGCCCAGGGGCTGTCGTCGTACGAGGTGGATGTCGTGCTCGCGGAGCGGATCCGCGCCTCCTTCCTCCTTGCGGGGCCGCTGCTCGCGCGGCTCGGCCGGGCGAGCGTCCCGCCGCCGGGAGGCGACGTGATCGGCCGGCGCAGGCTCGATCCGCATATCCATGCCCTCGAACGCCTCGGCGCGCACATCGAGATCGACACGCGCTACGAGATGGAGACGGACGGCCTCCGCGGCGCCGCGATCTTCCTCGACGAGGCCAGCGTGATGGCGACCGAGAACGCGGTCATGGCCGCCGTCCTAGCTCCGGGCGAGACGACGATCGGCAACGCCGCCTGCGAGCCGCACGTGCAGGATCTCTGCCGCTTCCTCGTCTCCCTCGGCGCCGAGATCGAAGGGATCGAGTCCAACGTGCTTCGCATCCGCGGCGTGGAATCGCTCCGCGGCGGTGACTGGTCGATCGCTCCCGAGCACATCGAGGTCGGCAGCTTCATCGGCCTCGCTGCGGTCACGAACAGCGACCTCACGATCGAGGCGGTCGAGCCGCGCGACATGGTTTCCATCCTCACCGCGTTCAACCGGCTCGGAGTCGAGGTCGAGCTCGGCGCCGACTGGCTCCGCGTCCCGCCGCATCAGGAGCTCGTGATTCAGAACGACCTCGGCGACCAGGTGCCGAAGATCGAGGACGGTCCCTGGCCCGCGTTCCCGGCAGACCTGACCTCGATCGCGGTCGCGGTCGCGACCCAGGCGTGGGGGACGCTCCTCGTCTTCGAGAAGATGTTCGAGAACCGCCTGTTCTTCGTGGACAAGCTCGTCTCGATGGGCGCGCGGATCATCGTCTGCGACCCGCACCGGGTCGTTGTCAGCGGCCCGTCGCGCCTCTACGGACAGCGACTGACGAGCCCGGACATTCGCGCCGGCATGGCAATTCTGATCGCCGCGCTCTGCGCGAACGGCAGGTCCGTGATCGGCAACGTCGCCGAGATCGACCGCGGCTACGAGCGGATCGACGACCGCCTCCGTGCCGTCGGCGCCCAGATCGAGCGCATCGAGGCGTAGAGACAGGGTCGGAGCTAGGCTCCGCGGAGTGAGCGAGCAGACCGCAGCCGGCGTTCGCGTCAACGTCTACGGACACGGCGAGGCAACCGTCGAGACGGGGCTTCCCGTGCTCAACCGCCTCCTGGGCCGCCTGGCGGAGACCGCGCGATTCGACCTCGTCGTCGACATCGAGCCGGGCGACACGCAGGCCGAGGTCGAGGCCGCTGCGGCGGCGATCGGCGACGCCCTCGCCGGGCCGCTGCGGGCGAGCGGTGCGCGAGGCCACGGCGCCGGAGCGCTGACGTCCGCCGAGGCGCTCGCGTACGTCGTGCTCGAGACGAGCGACGAGCCGCTCTTCGTCACGAACGTCGACCTGACGCAGGCCCGCATCGGGGGACTCCCCACCGACGTCGCGCGCCGGTTCCTCGAGGTTCTGGCGGAGAGAGCCGGGCTCGTCCTCCATGTCCGGCTGCTGAACGGAACCGACAGCGGCCACGTGCTCGAGGCGATCTTCAAGGGACTCGGCGCCGCGCTGGCGGAGGCATGCGAGAGACTGGAGCCACACCGATGAGCGAGAAGAACGTCGTCCGCACCGAAGCCGCCCCGGCGCCGTTCCAGGGCGCGCCGTACTCCCAGGCCATCGCCGCCGGGGGGTTCGCCTTCGTCTCCGGCCAGCTCGGCCTCAAGGCGGGGGACAGCACGATCTCGGGAGGGATCGAGGAGCAGACCGAGGAGGTCTTCGCGAACCTGAAGGCGATCCTCGAGGAGGCAGGCAGCGGGCTCGACCGCCTCGTGAAGACGACGGTCTTCCTCCGGCACCTCGAGGACTTCCAGGCGATGAACGGCGTCTACGCGAAGCACGTCGGCGAGCAGCCCCCCGCGCGCGCGACCGTCGAGGTGGCGCAGCTTCCCTCCGGCGCGCTCGTCGAGATCGAAGCCATCGCTTTGCTCTAGCTCGCGAAGCTGGCGCTTCGCGAGCTGGTAAACGGAACTTCGCGGGCCCGTGATTGCGATCTCGGGCCCGCTTCGTGCCTTTTACTCTGGATCCGCGGGGCGACGGGTTGCTTTTGTGCGCTCGCGCGCGGCGGAGGCCGGCCCGAGCGCGGTTCGGCCTGCGGCTAAGTCACCGCTTCGCGGATGTCTTAGCCTCCGGCCTTTGGTCTGTGCGAGGTTCGAGACGTTTCGAGCTCTCGTAGCCGCGACGGAAGAGCGGCCGGAGCCCTGCGCAGCCCCAAGAAAGCTCTACTGCACGCAGCCAACGGGAGACCGCGTCTCCCGTTGGCGGAGTTCCTTCACGACCCGGGAAACGCGTAGCGTTTCCCGGGTGCGTCAGATCGAGGATTACGTGCGCTCGCTGGGGCTCGACGCCTACCTCGTCGGGGGTGCTGTGCGCGACGAGTTGCTCGGGCTGAACTGGAAGGACGCGGACTTTCTCGTGCCCGGCGTCAACACCGGGGGGCTTCGTGCCCGGCTCGCGCCGTACGGGCGGGTGGACGATCTCGTGGTCGCGGATCGGCTCGTCGGCGTGCGATTCCACCCCCGAGACGCGCGGATCCGCAAGCTGACGCCGGCCGGAATCGAGTTCGCGCCGCCCCGCAAGGAAGTCTCCACCGGCCCGGGCCGGCACGACTTCGAGATCGTCGCGGATCCGTCGCTGTCGGTCGAGGACGACATGCGCCGGCGCGACTTCACCGTCAACGCGATGGCCCGCCGGCTCGAGACGGGCGAGCTCGTCGACCCGCTCGGCGGCCGGGCGGACCTCGCTGCGCGCCGGCTGCGGACGGTCTCGCCGCAGAGCTTCCGCGAGGACCCGCTGCGGCTCGTACGGGCGCTCCGCTTCGTGTCGCAGCTCAGCTTCGAGCCGGACGAGGAGCTGCTCGCCCAGATGCGCGAGGAAGCGCCGGCCGTGAAGCTCGTCTCGGGCGAGCGGATCGGGGGCGGGCTTGCGTCGGACGGGATGGGCGAGCTTTCCAAGCTCCTGCTCGGCTCGGAGCCGGCGCGGGCGCTGCGGCTGGCCCGCGAGACCGGCGTTCTCGTCGAGCTCCTGCCGGAGTTCGAGCGTGCCGTCGGCTTCGACCAGGAGAGCCGCTACCACGACCTCACCGTCGACGAGCACACCTTCGCCGTCGTGCAGGCTGCGGCCGACCGCGGCTTCTCGCTGGCGGTGCGGCTCGCCGCGCTCTTCCACGACCTCGGCAAGCCGCACGTCGCCTGGCGCGGCCGGGACGAGCGCCTCCACTACTACGCGAAGCCGGGTTTTGCCGACCGAGGTCACGACCAGGTCGGCGCAGACCTCGCCGCGGACGCGCTGCTCCGCCTTCGCTACCCGAACCTGCTGCGGCAACGGGTCGTGCGGATCGTTCGCCGCCACATGTTCCAGCCCGGGAAGGGGGACGCACTCCGCGCGCGGCGCTTCCTGCGCCGCAACGGCGACGAGCTCGCCTTCGAGCTCATGGACCACAAGCAGGCCGACCTGCTCGGCAAGCGCGGAAGCGGAGGTGAGCCGCCGCCGGTCGCCGAGCTCGACGCCCTCGCACGGTTCCGGAAGGTGGTGGAGCAAGAGCGCTCCAGCCCGCACCGGCTGCGCGACCTCGCCGTCGACGGAAACGACCTCATCCGCGTCGGCTTCCGGCCCGGGCCGCAGCTGGGGCGCATACTCCACGAGCTGCTCGACGCGGTCGTGGAAGATCCCGCGCTCAACACCCGCGACGGACTGCTCACGCGGGCGAAGGAGCGCCTGTGATCCGCTGGGAGGTCGACGGCTACGAGGTCGTGTTCACCACACGCGTAGGCGGCGTGAGCGAAGGGGCATACGCGTCGCTGAACCTCGGCCGCAAGAGCGGTGACGACGTGGAGCGCGTCGACGAGAACCGCCGCATCGCATGCGAGTCGATCGCCGCGAACGTGGAGAAGCTCGCGCTCAACCATCAGGTGCACTCCGATCGAGTCCTGCGGGCGGCTGCGGCGAGCCGAGGCGAGCGGGCGGACGGGCTGTGGACGGACGAGCCAGGGCTGCCGATCCTCGCGCTTTCGGCCGACTGCCTGCCGATCGCGCTCGCGCGGGCAGGAGGAGAGCAGCCGGCCGTCGCCGTCCTCCATGTCGGCTGGCGCGGCCTGCTCGCCGGCATCGTCGCGGCCGGCGTGCGCGCCCTCGGAGCCGACGGCCTCGCCGCAGCGATCGGGCCCGGCATCGGTCCATGCTGCTACGAGGTGGGGGAGGAGGTGGCGGCGCCGTATCGCGAGCGCTTCGGTGACGGCGTCCTGACGGGGAACCGGCTCGACCTCTGGACGAGCGCCGAGCGCGCGCTCCGCGCGGCCGGCGTCGAGCACGTCCATCGCCTCGACCGCTGCACCGCCTGCGAGGGCGACGCGTTCTTCTCCCATCGCCGCGACGCGGGTCGCACGGGCCGGCAGGGGGTGATCGCCTACGTCGCCGGCTGAGATCCGCGAGCGCTACGAGCGCATCCGCGAGGAGGTCGGCCCGTCGGTGACGGTCGTCGCCGCGACGAAGTACGTCTCGGTCCGGGACATGGCCGCGCTTGCCGAAGCCGGTGTCGAGGTCGTCGGCGAGAACCGTGCGCAGGATCTGCAGGCCAAGCACGACGTCTACGGGGACGCCTTCCGCTGGCACTTCATCGGGCACCTGCAGAGCCGCAAGGCGCCGCTCGTGAGCGAGCTGTCCGAGCTCTGCCATTCGCTCGCCTCGGAGTCCGCGGCGCGGAAGCTCACGATCCCGGCGCTCGTGGAGGTCAACCTCTCCGGCGAGCCCACGAAATCCGGGGTGACGCCGGAGGAGCTGCCGGCGCTGCTCGGGCTCTATCCCGACGTCCGCGGCCTGATGACGATGCCGCCGGCGACGGGCGACCCCGAGGGATCGCGGCCCTACTTCCGACGTCTGCGCGAGCTCGCCGAGCACCACGGGCTGCGCGATCTCTCGATGGGGACGAGCCAGGATTACCCGGTCGCCGCCGAGGAGGGAGCGACCTACGTCCGGGTAGGCGCAGTCCTGTGGCCGCGCTAACATCGGCGGCGCCATGGGTCTCTCCGACGTCTGGGCCCGTACCCTCGTCTACTTCGGCATCGCCGAGGAAGAGGACTGGGACGAGGACGGCTATCTCACCGAGGACGAGCTCGTCGACGAGTACGACCGTGCGAACGTGCGCCGCTTTCCGGCGCGCCGGTCGCGGGGCGGCTACGACGACGACTGGACGGATCCCGAGCCCGAGGACGCGCAGAGGACGAGCATCCTCCGGCCACGGGCCACCGAGACGCGGCGCGTCCGCAACCTCGAGCCCGTCCGCGGACCGGGCACCTCGCGGGTGCACCTCATCCTTCCGCGCAGCTTCAACGACGCGCAGCAGCTCGCAGACCGCTTCAAGAGCGGCGTCCCCGTGATCCTCAACCTCCAGTCGGCGGACGCCGAGCTGTCGAAGCGGCTGATCGACTTCGCCAGCGGCCTCACGTACGCGCTCGACGGCGGCATGCAGCGGATCGCGGACAAGGTCTTCCTCCTCACGCCGAGCGACGTCGAGCTCTCCGCGGAGGACCGCGCACGGATGCTCGAGCGCGGCTTCTTCAACCAGGCGTAGGGCACAGGAGAACGCCCCGGAAGGGCGAACCCGGCCCGCATGGGCTGGTCAGCCAGGTTCGCGCTGCTCGCCGACGCGGTGTCGAGCGCGGAGACGTTCGTCAACGTCTTCATCTCCCTCTACGTCCTCGTGATCCTCGTGTACATCCTCACGAGCTGGCTGCGACTGCCATATTCGCCCACGCTCAACCGGATCCAGCGGTTCCTCTACGACGTCTGCGAGCCGTACCTGCGCCTCTTCCGGCGCCTGCTTCCGTCGGCCGGAGCCTTCGACTTCTCGCCGATGCTGGCCGTGTTCACGCTCGTCGCGGCCGACCTGTTCCTCATCTGGATCCTCGACCACTTCCACTGAGAGGGGAGACAGCCATGGCACTCACACCCGTAGAGATCAGGCACATGACGCCGCCGCGCACGGCCCTCCGCGGCTACCGCGTTCCCGCGACCGACCACCTGCTCGAGGAGATCGCGTCGAGCTTCGAGGACGTCTGGCGCGAGCGCGCCGACCTCGCCGACAAGGTCGAGCAGCTCGAGGCGGACCTCGTCCGCTTCCGCGAGCTCGAGACCTTGCTGCGCACGACTCTCGTCTCCGCGGAGCAAGCATCGGCGCAGATGCGGGACCAGGCTCGCCGGGAGGCAGAGCTGATCCTCGGCGAGGCCCACGCGGAGGCCCGCGCGATCCAGCGTCAGGCCATCTCCGAGAACGAGCGGCTGTCGCACGCGTCCCGCCGGCTGCGCGCCCAGCTGACCGAGGCGCTGGCGGCGGTCGACGACGCCGAGCCGGCGGACGCGGCCGAGAGAGAGCCGGCGCCCGCGACGCCCGGGGACCAGGAGACGGACGCCGAGGCCGAGCGCAGCTGGTACGGCTTCCCGAGCGAGTCGGTCCTGCCGGACGCGGACGCGGCCTGACGCAATCGGCTGCGGGCGCGGCCGGACGTAAACTGGGCGCATGACCGCTGAGACGACGCGGCTGCGCGTGCGCGTCAGCCCCGGAGCCGGCCGGACGGCTCTGGTGGGGAGGCACGGAGACGCGTGGAAGGTGCGCGTGACCGAGGCCCCCGAACGGGGACGCGCCAACGAGGCCGTCCTCCGCCTCCTCGCCGAGACGCTCGCGCTGCCGCGCACGGCGCTGACGCTCGTTTCGGGTCACGGCGGCCGGGAGAAGATCGTGGAGCTGACAGGGGTTGGACCGGCGCTGATCGAGCGGCGTCTCACATCGGCCGCGAACGGCGACCGGGGGAGAAAGGAGAGGCGGTGACGAGCATCGACACCGAGCACTTCCGCGACGCGCTGCTCGAGGAGCGCCGGAAGGTCGAGCACGCGCTCGCGACCCTCCGCGAGGAACATCCCGGCTCCCTCGACGACGAGGTCGAGGAGATCGGTGCCACGAGCGACAACCACCTCGCCGAGACGGCCACGGCAACCCTCGGACGGGAGATCGACTACACGCTCGGCGACAACGCCGAGCAGGTCATCTCCGAGATCGACGCCGCCCTGAAGCGCATCGAGAACGGCACGTACGGCACCTGCACCAACTGCGGCTGCGAGATCCCGCAGGCACGGCTGGAGGCGAATCCGTGGGCTTCTCTCTGCATCGACTGCAAGCGAAGAGCCGAGGGCGGGTGAGCGAGCCTCTGCGGCAGCTGGAGGTGCGGGTCGGCTCTGCGACGGATGCGTTGACGCCTCTCTCTCGCGCGACCCGGTCGTTCGCGGCGACGCCCGTGCAGTGGCTGGCCCTCGGCGCGATCGCCGTCACAGCGGTCGTCGCGGACCAGGTGACGAAGCACGTCGTCGCGTCCAATCTCGACCTCGGCGATGCGCTCCACGTCGTCGGGCCGTTCGCGATCCGGCACGTCCGGAACTCCGGCATCGCCTTCGGTCTCTTCTCCAACGCAACGGCGGCAGTCATCGTCGTCACGGCGATCGCCGTCGGCTGGATGCTCGCGTACTTCGCGCGCTCGGGGGCGCGGCACCCGGTGCTGCCCGTCGCGCTCGGCCTCGTGATCGGCGGCAGCGTCTCGAACCTCGCCGACCGGGTCCGGCTCGGGTTCGTCACCGACTTCCTCGACTTCCGCTACTGGCCGGCGTTCAACCTCGCGGACAGCTTCATCGTGATCGGCGTCGGCATCCTGCTCACCGCGCTCGTCCTCGCCGAGCGAGAGCCCTCCAAGCACTGAAGCGCCTCGTCCCGCCCGAGGCCGCGGGAGAGCGGCTCGACCGCCATCTCGCGGGTCTGCCGGAGGTGGGCTCGCGTGCCGCAGCCGAGCGGTTGCTCGCGGCCGGAGCCGTGCTCGTCGACGGGGAGGCGCGCGGGAAGAGCCACAAGCTCGCGGGTGGGGAGGAGCTCGAGATCGAGGCTCCGGCGCCGCAGGTCGCCGCCGAGCCGGCGGCTCCACCACCCGAGCTCACCGTCGCGTACACCGACGAGCACCTCCTCGTCGTCGACAAGCCTGCGGGCGTGGTCGTTCACCCCTCGCCCGGCCATGCCGGCGGCACGCTGGCGCAGGCCCTGTCCGCCGCTGGAGCCGTGGGTGGGGAGGTGGATCGCCCGGGCATCGTTCACCGCCTCGACCGCGACACGTCGGGCCTGCTCGTGGTCGCGCGCTCGCACGAGACGTACGAGCGGCTCCAGCGCGTGGTGCGGCGCCGCGAGCTGACCCGCGAGTACACGGCACTCGTCGTCGGCAGGCCGCGATCGAGGCGCGGAACGATCGAGGCACCGATCGGCCGCGACCGGCACGACCGGCTCCGCCACTCGCTCGACACCGACACGCCGCGCGCAGCCGTGACGCACTTCGAGCTCGAGGAGCTGCTTCCGCGCCACTCTCTCCTGCTCGTGCGCCTCGAGACAGGGCGGACGCACCAGATTCGCGTCCACCTCCAGGCGATCGACCTGCCGGTCTCCGGCGACTCGGTCTACGGCGTCGCGGGGGACCTCGGCCTCGAGCGGCAGTTCCTCCACGCGGCGCGGCTGGCGTTCATTCATCCCATCACGGAGGAGACGGTTGACGTGTCCTCGCCGCTCCCGCCCGATCTCGCCGCCGCCCTCGAAACGGCGCGCCGCAGCTAACCTACCCGGGTCCCGTTCCTACTCCCCGGCGGCCCAGCCGTGGCGCGCGTGCCTCTCCTCGCGGGAGGTGCGCCTCGACTCCCGCCGGCGCACCACCACAAACGAATCCGGAAGGAGCTTCTATGGCAGTCACCAGTAGCGCTGGCGCGGTCTCCATGCGCGAGCTGCTCGAGGCCGGAGTCCACTTCGGCCACCAGACCCGGCGCTGGAACCCGAAGATGCGCCGCTTCATCTTCGCCGAGCGCGGCGGCATCTACATCATCGACCTCACGCAGACCGCCGAGCGGCTCGACGAGGCGCAGCAGTTTCTCCGCAACGTCGCCGAGCGCGGCGGCACCGTCCTCTTCGTCGGCACGAAGAAGCAGGCGCAGGACGCGGTCGAGCAGGAGGCGAAGCGCGTCGGCATGCCGTACGTCAACCACCGTTGGCTCGGCGGCCTGCTCACGAACTGGCGCACGATGGCCGACCGCATCGACCGGCTGCACGAGATGCGCCGGCTGCAGGAGGATGGCCAGCTCGAGCTCCTGCCGGCGAAGGAGCGCATCGCGATGGCCGGCGAGCTCGAGAAGCTCGAGGCGAACCTCGGCGGCGTCGCCGACCTGCGCCGCCAGCCCGACGCGGTGGTGATCGTCGACCTGAAGAAGGAGGCGCTCGCCGTGCGTGAGGCGCGCCGGCTCGGGATCCCGGTGGTGGCGCTCGTCGACACGAACTGCGACCCCGACGAGGCCGACTACGTCATCCCGGGGAACGACGACGCGATCCGCTCCTGCAACCTCGTCGTGCATGCGCTCGCCGAGGCCGTCAACAGCGGGAAGCAGAAGGTCTCGGCGCAGGAGCTCGAGCAGCAGGCCGAGGCGGAGGCTCCCGCCGAGACGCCTGCCGAGAGCGCTCCGGAGGGAGACGTCGAGCAGGTCGCGGCCGGCGAGCAGGTCGAGCCGGTGACGGAGGGCGACTCGGTGACCGTCCCGACGGGACAGGATCCGGCGAACGAGGCCGCGGAGGTCACCGAGGCTTCGGAGGCGGCGCTGGGCGACCCGACGAGTGGACAGGCGGAGGAGGCCTGATGGCGGCCGAGATCTCCGCTCAGCTCGTCCGTGAGCTCCGCGAGCGCACCGGCGCCGGGATGATGGACTGCAAGCGGGCGCTGCAGGACACGAACGGCGACATGGAGGCGGCGGTCGTCCTGCTGCGCGAGAAGGGCATGGCCAACGCAGCGAAGCGCGCCGACCGCGCGACCACCGAGGGCCTCGTCGGCTACCGCCTGGCGGAGGACCGCTCGCGCGGCACGATGGTCGCGGTGGGCTGCGAGACCGAGCCGGTCTCGAAGAACGAGGAGTTCCAGGCCTTCGGCCAGAAGGCGCTCGACCTCGTCGAGGCGGGGGGCATCGACGCCGTCTCCCAACTCGACGCGGAGCGGGTGGAGCTCTCGGGCAAGCTCGGCGAGAACATCGCGATCGCCGGAGCGGCCCGCTTCGAGGCGGTGAACGGCGGGCGCCTGGCCGCCTACGTCCATCCGCCGGCGAACAAGCTCGGCGTCCTGCTGCACCTGCGCGGCGGGGACGACGAGCTCGCACGGAACCTCGCGATGCACATCTCGTGGTCGGACCCACGCTGGATCGGCCGCGAGGACGTTCCCGAGGACCTCGTCGCCGCCGAGCGCGAGATCTACCTCAACTCCGAAGAGGTGCAGTCGAAGCCCGAGCAGGCGCGTGAGAAGATCGTCGCCGGGATGCTCGACAAGCGGTTCTTCGCCGAGCGTGGCGGCGTACTCGCGGACCAGCCGTGGATCCACGACGGCTCGCTCACCGTCGGCAAGGTGCTCGCCGACGCCGGGGCCGAGGTGCTCGAGTTCCAGCGCTTCTCGCTCGCCGGATGAGCGCCCAGGCCGAGACGGAGACCGGCTCCGCGGCGCGCGCGCCCGCCTTCCGCCGGGTCCTGCTCAAGCTCTCGGGCGAGGCGCTCATGGGCGAGCGCGAGTACGGCATCGACCCGGGAGTGACGCGCGCGCTCGCGAAAGAGGTGGCAGGCATCCGGAGCGAGGGCGTCGACGTCGCGGTCGTCGTCGGAGGCGGGAACTTCTACCGCGGTCTCGCGGCGGCAGCCGAGAGCGGGATGGACCGGGCGACCGCGGACTACGCGGGGATGCTCGCGACGCTGCTCAACGCCCTCGCGCTGCAGGACGCGCTCGAGCGGGAGGGTGCCGACACGCGGGTCATGTCCGCGCTCGAGGTGTCGGAGGTCGCGGAGCCGTACATCCGGCGCCGTGCGATGCGGCATCTCGAAAAGGGGCGGGTGGTCATCTTCGCCGCCGGCACCGGGAACCCGTTCTTCACGACGGACACGGCGGCCGCGCTGCGTGCGCTCGAGATCGGCGCGGACGCGATCCTGATGGCGAAGCACGGTGTCCGGGGCGTGTACGACGGTGACCCGCGGAGCGTCTCCGACGCCGCGTTTCTGCCGCGCATCACGCATCTCGAGGCGATCGAGCGAGGGCTCAAGGTGATGGACACGACGGCGCTCTCGCTCTGCATGGACAATCGCCTCACGATCCACGTCTTCGAGCTCGCCGAGGGCAACGTCGCGCGCGTCGTGGCCGGCGAGGAAGTGGGGACGATCATCGCGACCGGAGAGAGGGAGGGCTGAGATGGCGACGGCAGAAGAGATGATCAACGGCGCTCGCGACAAGATGGTCAAGTCGGTCGAGCACGCGCGGGCGGAGTTCTCGACGGTGCGCACCGGGCGCGCCTCGGCCTCGCTCCTCGATCGGATCGAGGTCGACTACTACGGCACGCAGACGCCGTTGCGCCAGCTCTCGACCATCAACGTCCCCGAGCCGCGAATGCTCACGGTCCAGCCGTTCGACCCGAGCTCGATCCGCGCGATCGAGAAGGCGATCCAGGAGTCGGATCTCGGCCTGACTCCGTCGAACGACGGCAAGCTGATCCGGCTGCCGATCCCACAGCTCACCGAGGAGCGCCGCAAGGAGCTCGTCAAGGTCGTGCGCAACATGGCCGAGGAGCACAAGGTGGCCGTGCGCGAGATCCGGCGGGACGCGATGCGGCACCTGAAGGAGCTCGTCGACAAGGGCGAGGTCGGCGCCGACGACGAGCACCGGGCCGAGGGCCGTGTCCAGGAGCTGACGGACGAGCACACGAAGCAGATCGACGAGCTCCTCAAGCACAAGGAGGCAGAGGTGATGGAGGTCTAGTGCCCCGCCCGGCGACAGTCAGGGCATCCCTGGCCGCTGCAAAGCGTCGCGACTCCGCGCTTCGGCGCCTACGGCGCCTACACTCGTCGGCCGGCTTCGCCGGCTGCGTCGTCCTCAGTCGCCCCGATAGCTTCGGCTATCGAGGCTCCCTGCGTCCTCGCCTCGCTCGCTTTTCGCGCCCAGGGACGCGAGACCGCCGCCGGGCGAGGCACTAGTGACCTCCTTCCCGGGAACGGACGTCACTCCCGAGGAGCACCTTCCCGAGGTCGCGCACGCGGTCGCGATCATCATGGACGGGAGCGGGCGCTGGGCCGCGGAGCACGGCGTCTCGGTCGCGGAAGGACATCGCGCCGGCTCGCGGGCGCTGCGGCCCGTCGTCGAGGCGGCGATCGACCTCGGCATCGAGTCGCTCGCGGTCTACGCGTTCTCGACCGAGAACTGGAACCGCCCCGTCGAGGAGGTCGAGGCGCTGATGGAGATCTTCGGCGAGACGATTGAGCGCGAGCTCGAGGATCTCGCCGCGCAGGGGGTCCGATGCCGCTTCGTCGGCCGCCGCGACCGCGCCCCTGACTGGCTGCGCGCGAGGATGGACCACCTCGAAGGGGCGACGGCGGACAGGTCGCGGCTCCAGCTCTGGATCGCCTTCGACTACGGCGGACGCGCAGAGCTCGTCGATGCCGCGCGCAGGCTGCTCGAGAGCGGCGGCGATCCCGGCGACGTCGACGAGGCAGCGCTCGCCGCCTGCCTCTACGAGCCGGAGATGCCGGACCCCGACCTCGTGATCCGCACCTCGGGCGAGCGCCGCATCTCGAACTTCCTCCTCTGGCAGTCCGCGTACGCCGAATACGTCTTCACCGACACGCTCTGGCCCGACTTCGGGCCCGAGGAGCTCCGGACCGCGATCGAGGAGTACGCGAGCCGGCGCCGTAGATTCGGCGGCCGATGAGCAACCTCGCCTCCCGCCTCGTGGTCGCGGCAGCCGGCCTGCCTCTCGTGCTCGGCATGCTGTGGCTCGGCGGCTGGTGGCTGTTCGCCCTCGTCGCGGTCGCCGCCTTCGTCGGCGTCCACGAGTTCGTGACGACGGCGCGGCCGCTGCGCCCGCTCGCGCCTGCGGTCTACGGTGGTGTGATCCTCGCCCTCGTCGGCGCCCGGACCGGCGGCCTGGAATGGCTCTTCGCGGGGTTCCTCGCGACGTTCGTCCTCGGCTTCGTCCTGCACGCGCTCTCGAGCACGCGCGCGCCCACGACGGCGGCGCTGGGATCGACGGTGCTCGGGTCGGCCTGGATCGGCCTCGGGCTCGGCTTCGTCCTGCTGCTGCGAGAGATGCACACAGACGGGCGGCTGATCGCCTTCACGGTCGTCCTCGGCGTCTTCGCGGCCGACACGCTCGCGTACCTCACCGGCCGCCTCGCGGGACGGCACCGGCTCGCGCCGCGCCTGTCCCCGAACAAGACGTGGGAGGGGCTGCTCGGCGGCGCGGTCGCGGGCATCTTCGTCGCGTTCATCGCGCTCTACGACAAGCGTGAGAGCTACCTCAGCATCTGGCAGGCCGTCGTCCTCGGTCTCGTCGTCGTGACGGCCGCACTGCTCGGCGACCTCTTCGAGTCAGCGCTGAAGCGGGATCTCGAGGTCAAGGACACCGGACGGCTCCTCGGCGGACACGGCGGCGTGCTCGACCGCGTGGACGCGCTGCTCTTCGCTGCGCCGGCCGCCTATTACCTCGTCGTTTCATTCGGCTTTCACTAGCGCGCTCGTATCTCCTTAGACTTTCTCGGGTGAAGCGCGTCGCGCTGCTCGGGGCCACGGGGTCCATCGGTCGCCAGGCGATCGAGATCGTCGAAGCACATCCGGAGCTCGAGCTCTGCGCAGCCGCGTCCGGCTCGACGCCGCTCGACGACGTCGACGCTCCGCTGAAGGCAGTCGGCGGCGACCTGACCGAGCTCCTCGAGCGCGCGCAGCCGGACGTCGTTCTCAACGCCGTCGTCGGGTTCGCCGGAGTCCATGCGACGCTGTGGGCGCTCGAGCGCGGCGTCGACCTCGCTCTCGCGAACAAGGAGAGCCTCGTCGCCGCCGGCGAGCTCGCCCTCGCGGCGCGCGAGCGCGGCCGCGGCCGGATCCTGCCGGTCGACAGCGAGCACTCCGCGCTCTTCCAGTGCCTCGAGGGGCGCGAGCCGGAGCAGGTCGACACGCTCGTGATCACCGGCTCGGGCGGCCCGTTCCGCGGACGCACGCGCGCCGACCTCGAGGACGTGACGCCCGAGCAGGCGCTTGCACATCCGACCTGGCGCATGGGCCCGAAGATCACAGTGGACTCGGCAACGTTGGCGAACAAAGGGCTCGAGGTGATCGAAGCGCATTTCCTCTTCGGCGTCGGATACGAGCGGATCGAGGTCGCGATCCAGCCGACGTCGATCGTCCACGCGCTCGTCCGCTTCCGTGACGGCGCCTCGCTCGCGCATCTCGGCTACCCCGACATGCGCGTCCCGATCTCGTACGCGCTCACGTATCCGGAGCGGGCGTCGACGCCGCTGCCGCCGCTCGATCTCGCCTCGCTCACGCTCGAGTTCTCGCCGCCCGACACCGAGACGTTCCCGATGCTCGCTCTCGCGCGCGCGGCCGGGCAGGAGGGAGGCAGCGCGCCGTGCGTGTACAACGCCGCGAACGAGGTCGCCGTCGCCGCATTCCTGGCCGGCCGGCTGCCTTTCCTCGGAATCGCCGAGGTCGTCGGCGAGACGCTCGCGGCGGCGGACACGGATGCGGCTCGCGACCTCGACGACCTCGTCGAGGCGGACCGCGTCGCGCGGGCGCTCGCGGAAGGAGCGCTGGCCGCGGCATGACGTGGCTCGTCGTCATCGGCGGCCTCGTGCTGCTCGTCTTCCTGCACGAGCTCGGCCATTTCTCCGTCGCGCTCGCCGTCGGGATGCGTCCGCGGAGCTTCTACATCGGCTTCCCGCCGGCGCTCGTGAAGGTCCGGCGCAAGGGGATCGAATACGGGATCGGCGCGATCCCGCTCGGCGGCCTCGTCCGGATCCCCGGGATGCATCGCCCCGCCGCGCGCGACCTGCAGGCGTTCGTGGAGCCGGCAGTACGCGAGCAGCCCGGCCTCGCGGCCTCGGTCGGCGCCGTCCGGCGGGCGCTCGACGTCGAGGACTTCGAAGCCGCGCGACGGGCCTATCCGGAGCTCGCGCGGCAGGTCGACGCAGCCCCGCTCTCGCCCGGCGCCAGACGCTCTGCAAAGCGGGCGCTCCGCGAGGTCGAGGAGGGAACCGCTCCCGACGCGTACTGGCGTGCTGCGACCTGGAAGCGCGTCGCCGTGATCGCGGCCGGGCCGCTCGCGAACGTCCTCATCGCGTTCGTGATCCTCTTCGTCGTCTTCGCCGTCGGCGGCGGGCCTTCCGCTTCCCAGCGGCCGACCGCCGAGGTCATGGCCGTCGACAGCGGAACGCCTGCGGCGGCCGCGGGCCTGCGTGCAGGCGACCGCATCATCGCGGTGGACGGCCGGTCGACGCCGACGTTCTCCGCCATCTCCCAGCGCATCAGGGCGAGCCGCGGCGCGCCGGTGACGCTCACCGTGCTGCGCGGAGGCAACCGGATCAAGGTCGGCCCGCGCGCGACGATCCGCCGGCAGGGACGCTGGATCTTCGGCTTCTCGCCCGCGCCGAAGATCGTGAACTACACCGTCGGCAGAGCGGCCGGCTCGGCGGCATCGGACCTGTGGGGCGTCGTGAGCGGGACGGTGAGCGGGCTCAGCGGGCTGTTCTCGAGCAACGGGCGCACGCAGCTCTCGAGCGCGGTCGGGGTCAGCCGCACCTTGCACGCCCAGCTGCAGATCGGCTTGAGCTGGTACCTCGAGATCCTCGCCTTCGTCAGCATGTCGCTCGCGCTCGTCAACCTGCTGCCGCTGCTGCCGCTCGACGGTGGGCACATCCTCTTCTCGCTGATCGAGGGAATCCGTCGGCGCGCGCTGGCGCGCGAGGTGTACGAGCGCGTGTCGGTCGTGGGGATCGCCCTTCTCGTCCTCGTCTTCGTGATCGCGCTCTCGAACGACGTCTCGACGCCACCGCACTAGGGCTCCTCAGCGTCCGCTGAGGCCGGGGATAGGGCCGGAACCCGCCTGGCTAGACTGATTCCGGATGGCCAGCAAACGGCAGATCTCGGTCGGCGGCGTCAGGATCGGCGGGGGCGCGCCCGTCGCCGTGCAGTCGATGACGACGACGAAGACGCACGACGTCGAAGCGACGACCGCGCAGGTCGCCGCGCTCGCGAGCGCAGGTTGCGAGATCGTCCGCGTTGCGGTGCCGAAGACGGAGGACGCCGAGGCCCTCTCGAAGATCGTCCGCTTCTCGCCCGTCCCGATCATCGCGGACATCCATTTCAACGCGAGCCTCGCCCTGAAGGCGATCGACCAGGGCGTCGCGGCGGTCCGCATCAACCCCGGCAACATCGGCGGCTCGGACAAGGTCGCCGAGGTCGTACGCGCTGCGAAGGCGAAGCGAATCGCGATGCGGATCGGGGCGAACTCCGGCTCGCTCCCGAAGCATCTCGAGGAGCTGGCCCAGAAAGACCAGGCGGAGGCGCTCGTCGAGGCCGCGCTCGAAGAGGTACGCCTGCTCGAGAGCCTCGACTTCTACGAGTTCAAGATCTCCGTCAAGTCGAGCCACGTGCCGACGATGATCCGCGCCTACCGCATGCTCTCGGAGAAGGTCGACTACCCGCTCCACCTCGGCGTCACCGAGGCCGGGACGGTCTTCGCCGGCTCGGTCAAGAGCGCTGTCGGCATCGGCACCCTCCTCGCCGAGGGAATCGGCGACACCATCCGCGTCTCGCTCTCCTCCGACCCGGTCGAGGAGCCGAAGACGGCGTACGAGATCCTCAAGGCTCTCGGGCTGCGCGAGCGTGGGCCGGTGATGATCGCCTGCCCGAGCTGCGGCCGTGACAACGTCGGCGTGCATACGCTCGCCGAGGAGGTCGAGCTTCGCCTGCAGGAGTACCCGCAGCACTTCGAGGTCGCGGTGCTCGGCTGCGCCGTCAACGGCCCGGGCGAGTCCGGAGATGCGGACTTCGGCATCGCGGGCGGTCGCGACGTCGGCTTCATCTACGCGCACGGCCGCGTCCTGAAGAAGGTCGGCTCCGACATCCTGATCGACGAGCTGTTCCACGAGATCGACCGGTGGATCGCCGACGGAATGCACCGCCCGAAGCGCCTCAAGATGGCGAAGCCGGCCGCTCTCGCGATGGCCGAAGCCTCGCTGATCCCGCTCGAATAGCCTAGGGCGACAACGTCGATGATCGCCCGGGCCTCACAGCTGTTCCTGCCGACCCTGCGCGAGCCACCCGCCGACGCAGAGGCGGCCTCGCACAAGCTCCTCGTGCGCGGCGGCTTCGTCCGCCAGGTCGGCACCGGCCTCTGGACCTACCTGCCCCTCGGCTGGAGGGTTCACCGCAAGATCGAGCAGATCGTCCGCGAGGAGATGGACGGGATCGGCGCGCAGGAGTTCCTCGCGCCGGTGTTGACGCCGGTCGAGCTGTGGGAGGCGACCGGCCGCGACAAGATCCCCGAGCTCTTCCACCTCAGCGATCGAACCGGCCGACGCTTCATCCTGCCGATCACGCACGAGGAGACCTTCACGTTCCACGCGCGCGAGATCCGCTCGTACAAGGAGCTCCCACAGCTCTGGTACCACTTCCAGACGAAGGACCGCGACGAGCCGCGTCCGCGCGGCGGCCTCCTGCGCGTCCGCGAGTTCATCATGAAGGACGCGTACTCGTTCGACCGCGACGAGGAGAGCGCGTTCGTCTCCTTCGAGAAGAACCGCGCCGCCTACCACCGCATCTTCGAGCGCTGCGGGGTCGAGGCCCACGAGGTGCGGGCGGAGAGCGGGATCATGGGAGGCGAGCTCACGTTCGACTTCCTCGCACCGTCGGGCTCGGGCGAGAACACGCTCGTCCGCTGCGAGCGCGGTGACTACGCGGCCGACGCCGAGATCGCCCAGGGCGTCCCTCGCGCGCCCGAGCTTCCGGCGCCCCTCGCAGCACCGGAGGAGGTCGAGACGCCCGGAGTGGCGACCTGCGAGGCGCTGGCGACGTTCCTCGGCACCGACCTGGCCGCAACGTCGAAGGCGATGCCGGTGACAACGGACGACGGCCGCGTCGTGCTGGCGCTCATCCGCGGCGACGACCGGCTGTCGGAGTCGAAGCTGCTCTCCGCGCTGAAGATCGGCTCCCGTGCGTCCACCGACGACGAGATCCGCGCCGCCTTCGGCGCGTCGGGTGGCTCGCTCGGCCCGGTCGGGTACGAGGGCGAGGTGATCGCCGATCTGACGCTGCGGGAGGGACAGTTCGTCGCGGGTGCGAACCGGGACGGCTTCCACCTGCGCGGGGTCGAGGCAGGCCGCGACTACGAACCCGAGTTCGCCGACCTGCGCGAGCCGGTGGACGGCGACCGCTGCCCCGAGTGCGGCGGAGCGCTCACGTTCCAGACCGCGATCGAGGTGGGGCACATCTTCTACTTCGCCGACAAGTACAGCTCGGGGCTCGGCGCGACGTTTCTGGACGAGAACGGGCGGGAGAAGCCAATTCTTGGCGGGAGTTATGGAATCGGACCCGGACGCGTGCTCGCAGCCGTGATCGAGCAGAACCACGACGCGGACGGAATCGCGGCCTGGCCCGAGTCGATCGCGCCGTACCACGCGCACCTCGTGGTGCTGCCCGGGGCGGACGAGATCGCCGAGCAGGCCGCCGAGGCGCTGTCGGCAGCGGGCCGCGACGTCCTCCTCGACGACCGCGACCAGCGGGCGGGGGAGAAGTTCGCCGACGCGGACCTCATCGGGTGTCCGATCCGCGTCACCGCGGGGAAGAAGAGCCTCGAGGACGGGAAGGTCGACGTGCGGACCCGCGCAGACGGCGCGGAGAAACGCTTAGATGTGGCGGAGCTCGGCAAGGAGGTGTAGTTCGGGGTGGCAAAGCGGCGGCGGTTCAGCGAGGACGGGTTCGGCGAGACCGTGCAGCGCCTCATGGACGAGCAAGGCGTCACGTACCGGCAGCTCGCCGCCCGCACCGGACTCTCCGCCGGCTATCTCAACCACCTCGTCCACGGCAACCGGCCCGTTCCGTCGAACGACGTCGTCGGGACACTCGCGACGGCGCTCGAGGTCGAGCCGGAGCACTTCCGCGAGTTCCGCCTCCGGTTGATCACCGAGCGGCTCGAGGCGATGCCCGCGCTGATCGACCGGCTCTACCGGCAGCTCAACCGGCGCGCCTAGGCGAGCGCGTAGCGGAGGAAGAGGTGCGAGCCGTGGCTCCGCGCCGAGCGGAGGCGGCCGGCGATCCGGGTCTCCGGCAGCAGCTCGACACCCTCGACGAGGCCGAGGCGGGCGGTCGCTGCGCGGCCCGCGAGGACCGGCGAGACGGTGAGGAAGAGCTCGTCGACGAGCCGCGACGCGACGAGCGAGCCGAACATCGACGGGCCGGCTTCCGTCAGCACGACGGAGAAGCCGCGCCCGCGCAGGAGCTCGAGCGCCGCCGCCAGATCGACGGTCTCGCCGTCGTTCACGGCCACGACCTCCGTTGCATCCGGAACCGAGGCGCGCAGGCCGGCCGCCGCGTCCACCGTCGTCAGGACGAGCGCTCCCGACTCGAGCACAGGATGCGCGGGATCGAGCGAGGCGCCGGTGGTGACGACGGCGACGAGCGGCTGCGCCGGGCGGCCGCGGCGGGCGCGCAGCTCCCCGAGCGCTTCCGCGGCCGGCGGATAGGCGCGGTCGATGCGCCAGGTGCCTTTCGGCGAGGCGAGAAGGGTGCCCGCCCCGACGACGACCACGTCCGCGCACGCACGCAGGAGGGCGAGGACGAAGCGGTCGGCCTCGCTCTCGTCGCCGATGATCGCGTGGGAGCGCGGCACCCTCGGAATCGCCACGACGCCGTCGAGCGACTGGACGAAGTTCGCGACGACGCACGGCTCGTCGAGGCCGAGCGCACTTCCGTAGAGCGCCGCGAGCAGCTCCGGAACGTCCCACTGCGGCAGATCCGCGTCCTCGGAGAGGACGGTGAACGGGTCGATCACCGCGTCAGCGTAAGGAACTCCGAGCGGAGGGAGTCGTTCTCGTCGTACAGGCCGCGCCAGACCGTCGTGGCCGTGACCGACCCGTCCTCCTCGACGCCGCGCATCGCCGTGCACATGTGCGCCGCCTCGAGCCTCACCGCGACGCCGCGCGCCGCGGCGAGCTCCCGGAGCCCGTCGGCGATCTCCTCCGCGAGACGCTCCTGCACCGTGAAGCGCCGCGCGTAGAGCCGCACGAGCCGCGTGAGCTTCGAGATGCCGAGGATCTCGTCGCCCGAGACGTAGCCGACGTACGCGCGCCCGTGGAACGGCAGCGCGTGGTGCTCGCAGAGCGCGTAGAAGCCGATCGGGCCCTCCACGATCTGCGCGTGGCGTCCCTCGACCCCTTCCGGCCGCTCGGTCGGGAACAGCGTGCGGAGCTTCGCGTCGCCGTCGTAGCCGGCGGTCGCGTCGTAGAGCGCCCGGATGAAGCGGCGCGGCGTGTCCCGCGTTCCCGGAGTGTCGAGATCAAGCCCGAGCGCGCCGAGGATCTCGGCGGCGTGGTGCTCGAGGCGGGCGAAGTCGGCGGGCGCCAGGTCCCGCCCTTCTCCCTCGTGTGCCGGAAGCTCGAAGACGTTGCTCATGCAATTTCCTCCTCACGGTGCGGCATGCGCCGTGGGAGGAGCGCGACGCCGATCGACACGATCTGGGCGAGCGCCAGCCAGGCGAACGCGAGTGGGTGTCCAAGTGCCATCAAGAGCCCGAACGCCGCAAGCTGCGTCGACATGCCGAGGTTGGCGAGAAGCGAGACCGCAGCTGAGCCCGTCAAGGCGGGCCGCCGTGCGACGAGCGACTCGGCGAGCCGGTCCTGCGGCGCGTACACGGCGCCGTAGATCCGCCGCAGGAACGCGGTCGCCTTTCCGTCGTCCTCCGGCTCCGGCTCTGCGACAGCGGCACGCGAGAGGCGCTCGGCGTTGAAGTTGAGGCTGAGTACCGACGTCACGGCGACGAACCCCGCCAGCGCGAGCGCCGGCTGGCCGGCGCTCCAGCCGAGCGCCGCGAAGAGCGCGGCGTTCACGACCAGGTCGACCTCGGAGTCGAGGTAGCGTCCGAACGCGCTCGTCCGGCCGGTGAGTCGCGCGAGCTGGCCGTCCGCGTTGTCGAGCAGCGTCTTGAGCTGGACGAGGAGGGCGGCGGCGAGCAGCGAGCCGCGTCCGAGCTCGACGGCGGCGGCCATCCCTGCCGCTCCCGCTGCGACGACGACGAAGGGCGGCGGGACGCGAAGCCGCGCGAACGCGAGGACGAGCGGGTGCGCGAGCGGCCGGAAGACCGCTTCGCACACCAGTTCCGTCCCGCGCCGCGCCTTCCGCGAGCGGGCGAGGGAGCTAGACCGCAAGAGCTCCCTCTCCGGCCCGGATCAGGTCGCGAGCCGCGTCGAGCTTGTCCCAGACGTTCCAGAGCAGGACGCCGCGCGGCCGGCCGTCGTCGACGTAGGTGACGACGCCCTTGCGGTTCGGCTCCTGCCAGTCCTCGACGGTCTCGAGCCGCGAGTCCACGAGCCCGACCGCTTCGTAGCCGAGGTCGAAGAGATCGGAGTAGAAGAACGGAAGGTGGTCGTACGGCTTGTCCGCGCCGGCCATGTTCGCGCCGACTGCGTGGCCGTGGCTGTTCGCGTGATCCTCGTGCTCGATGCGGAGCAAGATCCCGAGCGCGAGCACCGGGAAGCGCGCCACGTCGCCGGCCGCGAAGACGTCGTCGTGGCCCGGCACGCGCCCGTACTCGTCCACGACGATGCCGTCGTTCACCTCGAGTCCGGCCGCCTCGGCCAGCTCGGTGTCGGCGACGACGCCGAGCCCGGCGACGACGGCATCGGCTTCGAGCTTCTGGCCCGACTGGGTCTCGACGCGATTCGCCGAGGCCGCGGAGACCATCTCGCCCGCGAGCACCTCGACGCCCTTCTCGCGGTAGTAGTCAGTGACGGAGGCGGACAGCCCGGCGGGGAAGAGCCGATGGCCGATCCCCGGCTCGGGGAAGAGCATCGTGACGCGGCAGCCGACCCCGACGAGCCCGGCCGCGATCTCCGAGCCGACGAAGCCGCCCCCGATCACGGCGATGTGAGCGCCCTCCTTGGCGGCCGCGCGCACGTGCCGGTAGTCGTCGAGCGTCCGGTACCAGATCACGCCGTCGGCCCCGGGAACCTGACGCGGCTTGGCGCCGGTGGCGAGCAGGAGCTTCTCCCAGGAGTACTCCTCGGCGGCGTCGTCCGTCGCGGTGTGCGCGGCGAGGTCGACCGAGACGATGCGGCGTCCCGTGACGAGCTCGGCGCCCTCCGCGGGCTCGCGCCACAGCTTTTCCTCCGGGGCGCCCTGCCACAGCCCCTTCGTGAGCAGCGGCCGCTTGTACGGCGGATGCGGGTCGGCGCCGATCATGGTGATCGAGCCCTCGGAGTCGTGCTCGCGGATGCCTTTCGCCGCCATGTCGCCGGTCATCCCGGCGCCGACGATGAGGTACTTGGTCGTGTGCATCGCTTGGCCCTCGTTTCAGGAGACGGAATCGAGCTCGAGCAACGCGCGCAGGCTCTCGTGCTCCTCCGCGCAGGCGGGACAGCCGACGAGATGGGAACGCATACCCGGCACGTGCTCGTCGGCAGGCTCCCCGGCGAGCTCGAGCTCCACGTAGCGGTTGAGCTGCGTGAAGCACTCGTCGCAGTCGAGCTCCCGCTCGCCGGGTCCGAGCAGGCGGAGAAGAGTGGGGTCGAGGTCGCGTCCGGTCATTCGATCGCCTCCGAATATCCCGCCTCGGCGACATGGCTTCGCAGCCGCCGACGTGCGTCGTGGAGCATCTTGTAGAGCGCGTTCCGGTTCGAGCCGAGCCGTTCCGCGAGGACGTCGATCGGGACGCCTTCGAGCACGACTGCGACGAGAACCTGCCGCTGTCGCGGAGTGAGGGCCGTCCGGATGCCGTCGCGAACGACCTCGAGCAGCGCGGCGCTCTCGGCGTCGTCCGCCGGTCCGGGTCCGGCGTGCGCGAGGCTCTCCCAGTGCTCCGGCTCGAGTGTCACCTCGCGGTCGCGCCAGGCGCGGCGGCGCACCTTCACGGCGGCCTCGAGCAGCGCGAACTTGTACGCCCACGTCCGGAAGCTGCTCTCACCGCGGAAGTCGCCGAGGCGCCTCAGCACCGACACGGCGGCATCGTCCGCAGCCTCCTGCGCGAGCTCGTCCAGCTCGACCGCCGAGAGCTGGGGGAGGGCGCCGCTCCGCCGGAACACCTCGAAGCGCGCGGCCCGGAGGAGAATCCCGTGGAGCCGGGCGACTGCCTCTTCACGCCGAGGGCCCTGGGCATCCAGGTCGAGATGCCATTCCTCCAGGCCCGGGGCAGCTGCGAGCGCGCTCATGTCAGGATTAGTGTCCGCCGGCGGCACGGTCTTACCTTCTTCCGGTGAGGCCGCGCGCTAGGCGCCGGCGAGGGTGGAGGTCCGCTCTGCCATCTCGCGGTCCTTCTCGGTGACTCCGCCTTCCGAGTGCGTCGTCCACCGGACGGTGACACGCCGGTAGCGGATGTCGATGTCGGGGTGGTGGTTCTCGCTCTCGGCAAGCTCGGCGAGGCGGTCGACGAACTCGATCGCAGCCGGGAAGGTCGGGAGCTCGAACTCCCGGACGAGCGCGTCGTCCTGCTCCTGCCAGCCTTCCACCGCAGGAATATGCCGGATTCGGGACGTGCGACGCCGGTTCGTACGTAGAAAACTGCGAGGAGTGCGTGAACCGAGTGACCGGGATCTCGTACGGAGGGCGCGACGCGGCGACCGGGAAGCCGCCGCAGCGCTCTTCAGGCGCTACTGGCGCGACGCCTGGCGGGCGGCCTACGCCATCACGGGGCGCCGCTCGCTCGCGGACGACGTCGCCGCCGACGGATTCGAGCGCGCGTTCGCCGCTCTCGGCCGCTTCGACGAGCGCCGTCCGTTCGGGCCGTGGCTGCACCGGATCGTCGCGAACCGCGCTTTGGACGTGCTGCGCGCCGAGCGACGCCTCTCCGACGAGGAGCTGCCCGAGAGGCCGGACGTCTCCCCCGTGCACGCGCTCGGCGACCGGAGCCTGCTGTCGGCGGTGGCGGGCCTCTCGCTGGAGCGACGCGTCGTCGTCGTCCTGCGCTACGGGGTCGGGATGACGCCGAAGCAGATCGCGGGCGCGCTCGACCTGCCCGTCGGCACCGTCAACTCTCGCCTCGCACGCGGCCTCGAGCAGCTGCGCGAGTCCGTGGAGGTCGAGCATGTCGAGTGAGCTCGAGCGCCGGCTCGGGGGGATGCTCGCCGAGGCGCCGGAACCTGAGCGGGGAGCGGGGGAGGAGGCGCTGCGTCGGGCTTTGCGCGCGCTTCACCCGTCAGCTTCGCCGCATCGTGGTCTTCGGACCGCCGTCCTCGTCTTCGCGGCGGCCGTCGTCCTGCTCGCGATCGCGGCCGGCTCGCTCGCCGCCGCGGGTGCGCTCCATGTGAGTTTCGGGGCGAAGGCGAAGCACCGTCCGCCGGCGACCACCGAGCTCACGCTGCCGGACCGGGCGAACGGCATCGCGGCGATCGTCGACGGCCGGCTGTCCGTGGTGGTCAAGGGCGGGTTCCGGCTGCAGGGGCAGGAGGCCACGGCGGTTGCGCTCTCGCCGCATGCGCTGTACATCGCGGCCGGGATCGGCCGGTCGCTCGTCGCGATGGCGCCAGACGGGCGCCGAGCCTGGTCCCACCCGGCCGGCGGAAAGGTCGTCGCGGCGTCCTGGGCGCCGGACGGGCTCGAAATCTCATACGTCGTCAGGCACGGCCGGCGCCTCGAGCTCCATCTGATCTACGGGAACGGGAGGAAGGACACGACGATCGACCGCTCGGTGCGCGCGGTCCGTCCCTCGTGGCGCGCCGATTCGCTCGCCTTCGCCTACGTCGCTGCCGGCGGGAAGGCCATCGTCTACGACGTCGGGCACACGTCACGCCGCGTCGTCGCCTCGCGCGCTGCCGGGGATGTGCGCCACGTCGCCTTCGCGCCTGGCGGAAAGCTGCTCGCTCTCGCTACGAGCACCGCGGTAGGCATCGTGAGACCCGGCTTGAACGAGCTCGCCGACCGCGGCCGCATCGGCGGGATCGGCTGGACCGGCCGCTGGCTGGCGGTAGTCCACGAGGGCTCCCATCCGGTGGTCTTGCTGACCGCAAGCCCGCAGCTCGGCAAGCTCCGCCCCGGCGGGACGATCGACGTCCTCGGGGCCGAGGGCCACGGAATCGCCCTGGCGGTCTCGACCTCGGATGCCACCCGCGTTCTTGCCGCGGCCTCCGGGGACAAGCTTCGCACGGTCATGCGGCTCCCCCCGCACACGTCCGTCCGCGACCTCCAGCTGGGCTAGCCCGGCCAGACGGAGATCGTGACGTAGCGCGCGGCCCGGGCGACCTTCGTCGTCCAGAGCCGGTGAAGATCCCGGACTCGGAGCTCGGTTACCTGTCCGGTGAAGAGCGACGTCGTCACGACGAAGCCGCCGTACGTCGCGAGGTTGAAGGAGCCGTAGGGCACGCCCGCGACGCGCGGCGCCTGCGACGGGCTGCGCCGGGAGAACGCCTCGAGCGAGGACCCGTAGCCACTGGAGACGAGCGCCGTGCCGCCCGAGAAGACGGCGTGCTGCGGCCCCCGCCCGGCTCCGGCGGTCCAGAGCAGCTTCCCGCCCACGGAGTAGTCCGACACGTCAGACGTCGACGCCGACGTCACGAGGACCTCGCGGCCGGTCCGGGCGAAGCTCATGTCGTGCGCGGTCACGCGGGGGTCGAACCGCCCGACCACGCGCGGCTCGCGTGGATTCGCGGCGTCGAGACGGACGATCGTGGTCGCCGTCTCGCCGAGGGCCACCCAGATCCGGCGGCCGTCGGGGCTGATCGCAAGATGGTGCGCGCCGAGGCCGACGAAGACGCGCTCGACGATCCGGCGCTGTGAAAGTTCGATGACCGACAGGTCGCCCGTGCGCTCGTCTGTGACGTAGGCGAACTGTCCGCCGGGGGCGATCGCGGCCACCTTCGGGGCGCGGAACGAGTGGAAGGTCTTGACCGGCCGCAGCGTGTGCCAGGCGAGCAGGGTCACCGTTCCCGTCGTGCTCACGACGACGGCCGGGCCGTGACGCGGCGCGGCGATCATGAGCGGACTCGCGAGGTGGACCCGTCTCAGCACGTGTCCGCCGTGCGGCCCTAGCGAGAGCGCGAAAACCTCGTTCGCGGTCTCGGCGGTCACGAGCGCAACAGGTTGCCCTGGTGACGTCGCGGCGACCGAGGAGGGCATTAGCAGCGCGGCAAGGAGAGGCGTGAGGGCGAGAAGCCTGCGCATGCCACCGATACGCGCGTCCGGTGCCGAGCGGTCCCGGGTGAGCTACGGTTGTGCTCGCTGCGGGGCGTGGCGCAGCCTGGTTAGCGCGTTGGTCTGGGGGACCAAAGGTCGCGAGTTCGAATCTCGCCGCCCCGACTCAGAGACTCAGCCTGCGGCTTGTCGCGCGGCCTCGACGACCTGGTCGAGCCACGGGCCGATTGCGAGGTCGTTTCGGTCGTCCGCGCCCAGCTCCCCGACCACCCAGCCGTCCACCCCGTAGTTCTCCGTCGCCTCCCGCACCGGCATGACGAAGATGCCGCGTCCGCGGCCGTGCATCTCCATCAGGAGGTCGCGGATAAGGAGGAACGTGCGCTCCTCCTCCGGCGTCGACCACGATCCGCCGTTCTCGTCGTCCGACTCGTGCGTGTGATGGTGCTCGTCCACTCGGTGGCCTCCTCCGCTGGCAGTGACGGGGAACCTAGCGCGGGCCCCGGAAAACGGCGGCAGAGCAGCCGGCGACGAGAGCGCCTCGCCAGTCCTCGACACCGGCGAGCTCCGGATGTGCGAGGTCCACTGCGACCTCCGGCCACGCGTCGAGACCGAGCGAGCTCGCACCGCCGGCCGAGCCGAGCGCGAGCAGGGCGTCGACGGCGAAGACGTCCCTGCGGCCCGACTGGCGGCGGGCGATCCCGTCGAGCTCGCGCAGCTCCTCGAGCGGATCGATGCGGACGTTCGAGTCCGAGCCGATGCAGAGCTCGATGGCGCGATGGAGAATGCGCTCGACGGGCAGGAACCCGTCGCCGAGGTTCGCCTCCGTCGTCGGACACGCGCAGACCCGCGCACCCGCCGCGGCGAGCAGGTCGAGCTCGGATCCGTCGGCGTGGGTCGCGTGCACCACCGTCGTGCGATCGCTCAGACAGCCGCATACGTCGAGCAGCTCGATAGGCCTGAGACCGTGCTCGGAGAGGCACTCCTCGATCTCGCGCGGCTGCTCGTCGGCATGGACGTGCAGCGGCAGCTCGTGCTCCGCCGCGTACCTGCCGAGCTCCTCGAGCCAGTCCCGCGGGCAGGCGCGGACGGAGTGGGGGGCGACGCCGACCCGGATCCCGGAGCCCTGCAGCTCCTCGAGCTCGCGCAGGTACGCCGCCACCGACTCCTGCCGGAAACGCTCGATCCCGCCCCGCGCGTAGGCGACGTGGAGGAGGACGAGCTCGATTCCCGCCTCGGCCGCGGCCTCCGCAGCTGCGCGCCCCTCCTCGAGCCCGAGGTAGTGGAACTCCCCGACCGCGGTGTAGCCGGCGGCCAGAAGCTCGCGGTAGACGTCGACGTACTCCCTCCGGACGCTCGCGGGCGTCTGCGCGGCCGCGAGCTCGAGCATCGTCTCGCGCCACGCCCAGAAGTCGGCGCCCTCCGTCCTCCCGCGCAGCGCCCGCTGGAACGCGTGGCAGTGCGCGTCGACGAACCCGGGGATCCGCGGCAGCTCGGGCACGCGCGAGAGCATACGGAGAGGACCCCCGTATCCTTCGCCACATGGAAGCCCGCGCCGTTCCGATGCCGCTCGCGCAACTGCCGAACGCACTGACCGTCGCGCGGCTCGCCCTGATCCCCGTCTTCGTCGTGCTCATGGTGCGGGCCGGCCACCGGCCGAGCTGGCCCGCGGGTGTCGTGTTCGGCATCGCCGGCATCACGGACCAGGTGGACGGGTTCCTCGCCCGCCGCCTGCGCGTCGAGTCGCGCTTCGGGAAGCTCGCCGACCCGCTCGCCGACCGGCTGATGATCGACGCGGCGGTGATCCTCCTCTTCGCCTACGACCGGCTCCCCTGGGCCGGCCTCGTCGTCATCCTCGGCCGGGACGTCGTGCTGCTCGTCGGCTCCGCGTTCCTCGCCCCGCGCGGGGTGGAGATCGACGTCAACCTCCTCGGCAAGGCCGCGACCTGGGTGCTCTATGCGGCGGTCTTCTTCCGCATCGTCACCCACGAGCCGACCGACTGGCCGCTCGATCTCTTCTGGGCGGGCCTCGGACTCGCGCTCCTCGCCGGTGTGTTCTACATCGTGACCGCGCGGGGAGAACTGCGGCGATGAAGGCCGTAGTCATGGCCGGGGGCGAGGGGACGCGGCTGCGGCCACTCACGTCGAACCAGCCGAAGCCGATGGTGCCGATCGTCGGCAAGCCGTGCATGGAGCACATCGTCGAGCTCCTCCGGAGCCACGGCTTCGAGGACGTGATCGTCACGGTCGCCTTCCTCCCGCAGGCGATCCGCAGCTACTTCGGGAGCGGGGAGACGCTCGGGGTCGAGATCGGCTACTCGGTGGAGGAATCACCGCTCGGGACGGCCGGCTCGGTGAAGCGCGCGGCCGGCCGGCTCGACGACACCTTCCTCGTGATCTCGGGCGACGCGCTCTGCGACGTCGACCTCACGAAGCTCGTCGAGGCGCACCGCGAGAAGCAGGCCTCGGTCACGATCGGGCTCAAGTCCGTCGAGAACCCGCTCGAGTTCGGGATCGTCGTCACCGACGAGGACGGACGCGTCGAGCGCTTCCTCGAGAAGCCGTCGTGGGGTCAGGTCTTCTCAGACACGATCAACACCGGCATCTACGTCCTCGAGCCCGAGGTGCTGAAACACATCCCGCAGGACCGGCCGTTCGACTTCTCGAAGGAGCTGTTCCCGCTGCTGCTCGAGATGGGCCGGCCGATCTACGGCCACGTCTTCGACGGCTACTGGCAGGACATCGGGAACCTGGAACAGTTCCGCCAGGCGAACTTCGACGCGCTCGACGAGCGCGTCCGGCTCGAGATCCCCGGGATCCGGATCCGCGGCAACGTCTGGCTGGGGGACGGGGTGGACCTCGACGACCTCGAAGCGATCCAGGGACCCGCGTACCTCGGGAACTACTGCCGCATCGCGCGTGGCGCGCACGTCGGGCCCTACACGGTGCTGTCGACGAGCGTGACCGTCCGCGAGCGTGGGCGCGTCGTCCGCTCGATCGTCGACGCCTCGACGTACATCGGGCGGAGCTCCGACGTCGAGGGGGCGATCGTCGGGCGCAGCTGCGACCTGCGCGCTCACGTCCGGCTGCACGAGGGCGTCGCGATCGGCGACGAGGTCACGATCGGCGCCGAGAGCGTGATCCTGCCCGGCGTTCGGATCTATCCGTTCAAGGAGGTCGAGACCGGCTCCCAGTTGCACGAGAGCCTGATCTGGGAGTCGAGGGGCACGACACGCGTCTTCGGCAAGCAGGGGGTCGCGGGCATGGTGAACGTCGACCTCACGCCCGACGTCGCGGTGCGGCTCGCTGCCGCGCTCGGCACCGCGCTCAAGCGTGGCGCGCGCGTAGTCGCGAGTCGCGAGAGCGCGGGCGCCTGCCGCATGATCAAGCGGGCGATGATCTCCGGCATCACGTCGACCGGAGTCCACGTCGCCGACCTCCGCATCAGCCCTGCCGCCGTGGCACGCCACCTCGTGAAGTCCGAGGCGCACGACGCAGGCTTCCATGTCGGGATCAGCCCGAACGATCCCGAGGTCATCCGGATCCAGTTCTTCGAGCCTCCGGGAGTCGAGATGAGTGCCGCGATGCAGAAGGAGGTCGAGAAGCACTTCACGCGCGGCGAGTTCCGCCGGGTCGCGGCCGGGGAGGTCGGCGGCATCTCCTATCCCGCGCGGGTGCGCGAGACCTACGCCGCGGACCTGCTCTCGACGATCGACGCCGACGCCGTGCGCTCACGCCGCTTCCGGGTCGTGGTGGACTACGGGTTCTCCGGCGCCTCGTACGTGCTCCCGCTCGTGCTCGGGCCGCTCGGAGTCGAGGTTGTGGCAGCCCATGCATTCACCAGCGAAGGGCCCGACCAGGCGGATGCCGCACCGGGGCTCGCCGCGGCGATCGGCCAGACGAAGCGCCTCGTGCCGGTCGTCGGCGCGGATCTCGGCGCGGTCTTCGACCGCTCGGCGGAGCGCCTGCACCTCGTCGACGAGCAGGCGCACGAGGTGCCGGTCGAGCAGGCGCTGCTCCTCTTCCTCCGCCTGCTCGGCTCGAACGGCCGCCGCGGAAAGCTCGCCTTCCCCGTCACCGTGACGAGCCAGGTCGAGCGCCTCGTCGAAGACTCGCAGCTCGAGGTCGTGCGGACGCCGACCTCCCTGCCCGAGCTGACGCGGGCCGCGGCCGAGGGGGGCGTCATCTTCGCCGGCGCGGTGGGCGGCGGCTACGTCTTCCCGGAGTTCCTGCCCGGCTACGACGCGGTGGCGAGCCTCGCGAAGCTCCTCGAGCTGCTCGCGCCGGTCAACCGGCCGCTGTCGGAGCTCGTGGCCGAGCTGCCTGAGTCGACGCTCGTCCACCACCAGGTGCCGTGCCCGTGGGCGCTCAAGGGCCTCGTCATGCGCGTCCTCAACGAGCGCCTCGCGGGACGCGACCTCGATCTCACCGACGGGATCAAGCTCTTCGACGAGCGGGGCTGGGCGCAGGTGCTGCCGGATCCCGACGAGCCGCTCATCCACCTCTACGCCGAGGGCCGGACGCGCGAGCAGTCGGACGAGCTCGCGCGGGAGCTCCGGTCGCTCGTGGACGAGATCGAGCAGGGCGAGGCCGCTGCGACGCGTACGTGACTCTTTACGCCGGCCGAACGCAAAGGCTAAAGTTCAGCTTCACCCTCGGTGAGGGCCTATGACGAGTAGAAAGGGCACGATGGAACCGTTGCCGGATCTCGCGACGCTGTCCGACGAGGATCTCAAGAAGCTCATCGACGACCTCACGCAGGAGGAGCAGGAGGTCTCGTACCGCCGCCGGCTCCTGCACGGCAAGATCGACATCCTTCGCGCCGAGCTCGTCGCCCGGCTGCAGGAGACCCAGGGCCGGAGCGTCCTCGAGTCCGTCGACGTGGACTCGCTGACCGACATCCTCACCGGCAAGGCTGCACCGCCTGCTTGATGGCGCACGTCTACTGCCCCGAGTGCGGGTACAACAACCCGGAGTCCGCGCACTTCTGCGCGAGGTGCGGGGCTGCTCTCGTGCCGCCGGAAGAGGGTGAGTCGACCGAGGCCTTCGCGGTGCCCGAGGCGGCGGAGAGCCTCGATCCGCTCGAGGATCTCGGCGTCCACGGCGCGGCGCTCATCGTGCGCTCCGGCGGCGGGCGGGCCGGCGAGACGTTCCCCCTCGGCACGAGCCCGACGGCGATCGGCCGCTCACCCGAGTGCGCGATCTTCCTGGACGACGTCACCGTGTCGCGCAAGCACGCCACCTTCACCCAGGAGGACGGCGACCACTGGACGGTCGAGGACCAGGGCAGCCTGAACGGGACGTTCGTCAACCGCGACCGCGTGGAGACCGCCGAGCTCACCGACGGCGACGAGATCCAGATCGGCAAGTACCGGCTCACGTTCCTCCAGCGCTGATGGCCACAGCAGAAGCACCGCCGCGCCGGCGGCTCCTCACGATCGGGACCGTCTGCAGCCGGCTCAAGGACGAGTTCCCGGACGTCTCGATATCGAAGATCCGCTACCTGGAGGACCAGGGCCTCCTCAACCCGCGGCGGACGCAGGGCGGCTACCGGCTCTTCTCGGAGGACGACGTCGAGCGGCTCGAGACGATCCTCCGCCTGCAGCGCGACGAGTTCCTCCCGCTGCGCGTGATCAAGCAGGAGCTCGAGGCGGGCGCGGGCAAGCAGCGCCGGCGCCGTCGCAGCGCGGTCGACGTGGGGGAGGAGGAGCTCGACCTCGACGAGCTCTGCGATCGGGCCGGGATCACGGCCGAACGCGCACGGGAGCTCGAGGAGTACGGATTGCTCGAGCCGCGCGTCGAGGACGGGCAGCGGATCTACGCGGAGAGCGAGGCGGACATCGCCGCGGCGTGCGAGGCGCTCTCGCACTTCGGAATCGGCGCGCGCAACCTCCGCGCCTTCCGCACAGCCGCCGACCGCGAGAGCAGCCTGCTCGAAGCGGTCATCGCTCCGGCCCTCCGCTCGCGCAACGCCGAGCGCCGGCAGGCGGCCCTCGGCGACCTGCAGCGCCTCGCTCAGAGCGCGCAGGAGCTCGCCGACCTTCTCCTTCGGCGCAACGCTCGCCGGATGGTCGAGTAGCCTCCCGCCCCGTGGCCGGAATCGACCTCACCACTCGCGTCCGCGAGGTTCCGGACTTCCCGGAGCCCGGCGTCGGCTTCAAAGACATCTCGCCGCTGCTGCTCGACCCGGACGCGCTGACCCAGGCGGTCGGTGCGCTCGCCTCCTGGACGCGCGAGCGCGACGCCGAGCTCGTGCTCGGCGCGGAGGCGCGCGGCTTCTGGCTCGGCGCGGCGATCGCCGTCGAGGCCGGCTGCGGCTTCGTCGCGGCGCGCCGTCCCGGCAAGCTTCCCCCCGAGACCGTGTCCGCGACGTACGCGCTCGAGTACGGGAAGAACACGCTCGAGGTGGCGGCCGACGCGATCCCCGGCGGTGCACGTGTCGTGATCCACGACGACGTCCTCGCTACAGGGGGGACGGTGGAGGCGATCGCCGGGCTCGTCGAGCATCTCGGCGGCACCGTCGTCGGCGTGAACTTCGTGATCGAGCTCTCGTTCCTCGGCGGGCGGGAACGCCTGTCCCAGTACGACCTCTGCTCGCTCATCACGTACTGAGCATCAGGCGCTCGCCGTCCGGCGTTGTCTCTACAACGTCGCCATGTACGACCCGCTGACGAGCCGCTACGCCTTCGCCTGCCCCGTGCGGGGCGAGACGCACGTCCTGCTCTCGGCGTTCCGGAGCATCGAGCAGCTCCCCGGCACCGCCCATCCGGCGGTCTACCGCATCCGGTTCGATTGCGGCTGCGGAGAGGTGCACGACGGGCTGCTCACGCACGAGGAGCTCGACTGGGTGCCGCTCGGCCTCGACGCGGGCGAGTTCCTCAACCTCATGACCGCGCGCGCCGAGCCGGTAGGAGCCGAGCTCGGCGAGCTCGCCGCGACGCACATCAAGAGGGGGGAGTGGCCGTGGAGCTTCTTCTGCTACCCGGAGGAGCAGCCCCGCCCGGTGTTCCCGTCCTCGTTCACGCTCCTCACAGCGACAGACGGCTCCGTCGGCCTCGCCGTGCGGTGCCCGAGCTGCCGGCGCCTCTCGCTCAACCTCGTCTCTCATCCGCACGTCGACGTCCCGTTCCACAACGACCGGGAGATCGGCGTGGTCGAACACCTGTTCGCCGAGGACACGGTCGCGACGCTCGAGGAGTTCCGGGCGGAGCTGTGGTCGTCGTCGTTCGACGCGCGCAGGCTTGCCCTCGAGTGATCCGGGGTAACGGAACCTGAGGCGACCCAGGCCCGTTCTAGTGCCATCGGGCTACGGAAGAGGTGAGATGAATGCGCAGGTACGGCATGTACGACGCGTCCCGCGGTCTGACGCTCGCGTTCGCTGCGGCGTTGGCGGGTCTCGGGCTCTGGGGCGCGACAGAGGTGGGAACTCAGACGACCGGAGACTTCTGGATCGCGATGTTGATCCTCGCGGCAGCCGGGCTCCTGATGGCGCTGTCGAACCACGTCGGCACCTGGACGAAGGGGCTGCGGCTACGGCTGTCGCCGAGTACGTTCGTACTCGCGTTCCTGCCCGTGCTCGTCTGCGTCGGCTGGATCCTGATCGCGAGCCAGCCCGGCAGCGGCTGGCAGGAGGGGAGGATTCACTCCTGGAGCGACTCGATCGGGATCCTCGGCCTCGTGCACTCGGTTGGGCTCTGGCGCGGAGTGCTCGCGTTCGGCTTCGGCCTCGTGCTCGGCCTCTCGTTCGACGGCGTTCCCGCGCCGCCGGAGGAGGCCGCTCCGGGATACTCAGGCCCGGCGCGCGCCACGACTCCGCGGCCGGCGGACGAGCCGGTTGCCGCCGAGCGGCGCTGGAACAGGCGCCGTGAGCCGGCACCGCCGCCCGAGACGCCGGCGGACGAGCCGACCAGGACCCGGACTCCCGCTCGCTGACGGACCCACGCGCACTGATCCGCGGCCGCCGCTCAAACGGGTGAAGCGGCCGCGGATCCCTGCCGGGAGGGATCACGCTAAAGGGGTAGGTCCTCGATATAGAGGACTGGGATGATCCTTTCGCCTCAGGTCACGAAACACCGGGGAGCACGCCTGCTGGCGGCGCACCTCGAGAGCCTCGACCCCGAGACGGTTCCCGCCCGGGAGCGGCTCGAGGTGCAGCTCGGCCCGGACCTCGCGCGCAAGCTCGTCTTCGCTCTCGCGGCGCCTCCGCGAGACCGCCGCGCAGCGTAGGCGCGCGACCTAGGAGCGGCGGGTGGGCCGGCGACGCGCCGGAGCCTCTTCACCGCGAAGGCGCACGAGCAGCCAGATCCCCGCGAACGAGACGAGCGCGATGACGATCGCCGTCGCGCCGCTCGCGCCGACCGCGACGAGGCCGAAGTAGATGTAGGTGCCGAGGGCGACCGCCCAGATGAGTGCGATCACGCCCTGGTCGATGCTCGGCGGACGCGGAGGACGAGGAGGAAACGGCATCGCGGCGATCGTAGTCGAGGAAACGGCCGCCGCGGCGCAGGGAGCGGGCGGACCAAAAAAATTCGCCGAGCCGGTCGCGGTTTCGTCCACAACCCCGGTTGACTTTCCGTTTCGGCTCTTGCGAGCCGCCCCGTACAACCTCCCGGTGCTGCTTCGTCCTACTCCCGCGCCGCGCTCGGCGCATGAGGGAATCTATGGCCTCTTCGGACCTGCCGCAAGGGGGTCGCTAACGGAAAATCCCGCAATTTGCGAACGTTGAATAATCAACATTTCCACAGCCCTCTGTGCATCCTGTGGATAAGTGGCCGAGGTTGCTTCGGCGGGGTGGGAGGGAACGAGGCGAGCTCGAATGGCTCTCGGCCTACTTGACATAACATTGCTTATCGTGCATCAGACTTGATTCGCGGTGGCCCGACGTGTTTGGGTAGGTTCGTCAGGCGGGAACGGACGTCCAGGAGCGCCGATTGAGGGGGAGCCAGTGACCACGGTCGAGTTCGAGTCGATCCTCGCCAACGAGGAGCTCATGACAATCCTCGAGGCGGCCGAGTCGAGCGGCCAGCTTCGCCAGGTGGAGCTGGTCGAGGTGCTCGAGCCGCTCGAGCTCGATCCGCTGGAGACCGAGGCCGTCTACCAGGAGCTCGACCGTCGCGGGATCGAGCTGCTCGCCGAGCCGGAAGCCGAACCCGAGCCTGAGCCCGAGAAGGCGCCGCCGCCGGCGACGCAGCCGCTCGAGACGACGACCGACGCTCTCCAGCTCTTCCTGCGCGAGGCCGGCCGGCATCAGCTCCTCACGGCCGCCCAGGAGGTCGAGCTCGCCAAGCGCATAGAGCGCGGCGACGGAGGCGCGAAGCAGCGGATGATCCAGTCGAACCTCCGCCTCGTCGTCTCGATCGCTAAGAACTATCGCAACCAGGGTCTCCCGTTCCTCGATCTGATCCAGGAAGGCACGCTCGGCCTCATCCGCGCCGTCGAGAAGTTCGACTGGCGCCGCGGTTACAAGTTCTCGACGTACGCGACCTGGTGGATCCGCCAGGCGGTCGCGCGGGCGCTCGCCGACAAGGCGCGCACGATCCGGATGCCCGTCCACATCGTCGAGCGGATGCAGAAGATGAACCGCGCCGAGCGGACGCTCTGGATGGAGCTAGGCCGCGAGCCGACACTCGACGAGATCGCGACAGAGGCGTCGCTGCCCATCGAGCAGGCGCGAGAGGTGAAATCGGCGGCGCGCGCGTCGGCGAGTCTCGACCAGCCCGTCGGCGACCAGGAGGACGCGGTCTTCGGCGACTTCGTCGCCGGCGACGAGCCGCTGCCGGAGGAGCGGGTCGAAGGCGCCCTCCGCAGCCAGGCCCTCGCAGTCGCGCTGCAGGCGCTGTCCGACCGGGAGCGCCAGGTCCTCGTCCTCCGCTACGGGCTCGTCGACGAGGAGCCGAAGACGCTCGAGGAGATCGGCAGGCGCCTCGGCCTCACGCGAGAGCGCGTCCGCCAGATCGAGCTCGACTCCCTCCGCCGTCTCGCGAACCTCCGCGAGATGCAGATGGTCGCTGCTCCCTAGCGCGCGAAGCTGCGCTTCGCGCGCTGTGAGGTGGAACTCCGCGGCCCCGAGATTGCGATCTCGGGGCCGCTTCGTGCTGTTCCTGCTTTGGATCCCTCGGCGGGTGGCCGTGTCGTGCGCTCGCGCGCGGCGAAGGCCGACGCGAGCGCAGTTCGGCCGCCGGCTAAGCCACGCTGCGCGCTGTCTTAGCCTCCGGCCCTGGTCTAAGCGGGGTTCCGACGGCTCGAACCCTGCTCAGCGCAGCCCGCGAGCTATTCCGCGCGGAGGTAGTGCTCGAGGCCGGGCGCGGCCAGGCGGAGCTCGCGTAGCGCACGCGTCTCCAGCTGCCGGACGCGTTCGCGGGTGATGCCCAGTTGCGATCCCACCTCTTCGAGGGTCTGCGGCGGCTCTCCGTCCAGGCCGAAGCGGAGTGTGAGAACGCGGCGCATGCGGGGGTTCAGCTGCTCCAGTGCGTCCGCAAGCTCCCTTGCTCGGGCCTGCTCGGCGGACTGCTCGTGCGGGGCGAGCGAGTTGACGTCCTCGATGAGGTCGCCGTACAGGCTCTCCCCGTCCCCCACCGGGGTCTCGAGACTGACCGGGTTCTCGACGAGGTCGAGCAGCTCGCGCACCCGCTCCTCCGACAGCTGCGCCTCCTTCGCGAGTTCCGGGAGCGTTGGCTCGCGGTTGAGCTTCTGTGCCAGCTGCCGGCGGGCGCGCAAGAGCCGCCGAACCTGGTCGGCGACGTGCACGGGCAGGCGAATCGTCCTCCCCTGGTCGGCGAGCGCGCGGGTGATCGCCTGGCGGATCCACCACGTCGCGTACGTCGAGAGCTTGAAGCCGAGCTTGTAGTCGAACTTCTCCACCGCGCGGATGAGGCCGAGGTTGCCCTCCTGGATCAGGTCGAGGAGCGGAACGCTCGCCTTCGTGTAGTTGCGCGTGATGGCCATCACGAGCCGCAGGTTCGACTCGATCAGCCGCTTCTTCGCCTCCTCGTCGCCCTCGTCCTTGCGGCGCGCAAGCTCACGCTCCTCCTCACGCGTGAGCAGCGGGCCGCCGCCGATCTGGCGTACGTAAAGCTTGAGCGGGTCCTCGGCGGGTACGTGCTCGGCCGGGCCCTCAGCCGCAACTGAATGCTCCATCGCGGGCTCTATCGGCTTCCAGCCGAATTCGCTTTAGAAAGCCCTAACCAGGTTGCACTACGGTGGAAGGGAATGAGTGCCGATATGGAGAAAGGCTTGGCCAGGACGAATGTGCGGAATCGCCGGATATAGCCTCTCCCCGCGCAGCGCCGTAGACCGCACGCTCGCCGCGCAGGCGCTGCTGGCCGGAATAGCCGATCGAGGGGCCGACGCCGTCGGATACGCCTATCGCGGGCGCGCCGACACGTATCCGGTCGTCACGAAGCAGCGCACACCCGCCAGCCTTCTGCTCGAGCGCATCGCCGTGCCGGCGGCGGCGACCGAGCTGCTCGTCCACGTCCGCGACTACACGAAGGGTCATCCGTCGATCCCGGCCAACAACCATCCGGTACGTCACGGCCCGGTCGTCGGGATCCACAACGGGATCATTCTCAACGACGACGAGCTGCTCGCCCCCCACTCCTGCTCGCGTGCCGAGCCGCGGATGACCGTCGACTCCGAGGCGATCTTCGCGCTCGCCGCGCACTCGCGGAACGAGCCTCGCGCGCTCGAGGCGCTCGCCGGGTCCATGGCGACCGCATGGCTCGACCAGCGCGAGCCGGGAACCGTCTTCGCCGCCCGCGGCGTCGGCCGGCCGCTCTGGCTCGGCCGCGCCCGCGAGGAGGTCTTCTTCGCGTCGAACCGGACGGCTCTCGAGGTCGTCTCCGAGTACACGGGCGTCAGGCTCCGCGCCATGGAGGTCCGGGACGGCACGTTCCTCGCGCTTCGCGCCGGCCGGGTCGCCCAGACGGCCCGTTTCCGCCCTGATCGCAGCTACGTCGAGGAGACCGCGCTACCGGCGGTCCGCGCGCCCGGAGAGAGCGCGCACTGTCTCGAGCGGCTCGCCGCGATCGCCGGCACCGCCGCCTGACACCCTGCCCGCTACCGCAGGGTTCCGTCGCTCGCGACGTCTCGGCCCTGCTCCGAGAGACGCCGGCGAACGAGGAACTGGAACGTCGACCACGCGCCGCGGCGGGCGTCGAACATGCGATAGACCTGCCACTCCGTCAGCAGCGAGTCGTCCTCGCGCCGCGCCTCCGCCCAGTCTGCGAACTTCGGCAGGCGGCCGAGCCGCTCGGCGAGCCCGACACCCTGATCGATCGCCCGTTCGAGTCTCTCCTCCCCGACCGGCACGTCGAACCCGGCCTCCCGCAGCGCGGTCGTGAGAGAGCCGAACGTGTGCCAGTAGAGGGACTTCGACGGCATACGGCCCTTGTGCTCGTCGATGTCGCGGGCACTCGGCGGGCGTCCCAGCTCCTCGCCGAGCGTGCGCAGAAGCCCCAGGAGCTCCTCGCGCGTGGCGAACCTCCGCGGGACGAGCCCGGCGGCGCGCTTCGCGGCGTTCCACGAGCCGAAATGCTCGATCACCGTCTGCGGATGCACCGCGGTCCCCGCATCCGCGGCGAACTCCCGCATCGTGGGCGAGCGGCCGAGCCGCTCCGCGCACGCGACGATCTCGGCCACGATCTGCTCGTCGGTGTAGCGCTTGCGGATTCCGGCCTGGAACTGCTCGAGCTCTCGCGGGTCGATCGAGGCGAGCGCCCGATACCGGGGCTTCTCGGCCATGTCAATAAGTTTAGAGCAGGTTGAGTATTCCGCAAGTAGCCCCTTGCAGGCGTGTCTGGACTACGCTCGGGGCGGATGCGGCCCCGTCCCCCACTCGCGCTCGAGATCGCGGCCGCTCGCGGCGTGGCCGCCCTCTCACGGCGCCTCGGAGCCGGCGGCGGAACGACGATCCCGGGCAAGCTCCTCGCCGAGCTCGACCGGGGCGCGATCGACCGCCTTGCCGCGCGACTGGCAGGCGGGACAGCGACCGTCTCCGCGACGAACGGCAAGACGACGACGACCGCGATGGCCGCTGCGATCCTGCGGCCGCGCCACCGGCTCGCGCACAACGCTGCCGGCGCCAACCTCGTCTCGGGCGTCGCGTCCGCGCTGCTCAGCTCCGGCGACGACGCGGATCTCGGGCTGTTCGAGGTGGACGAGGGCGCGCTGCCCGAGCTCCTGCGGCGCCTGCGGCCGAGAGCGGTCTGCCTCGGCAACCTCTTTCGCGACCAGCTCGACCGCTACGGCGAGCTCGAGCTTGTCGCCGAGCGCTGGCGGGAGGCCGTCGGGGAGCTGCCGGCGGAAGCGCTTCTCGTCTACAACGCCGACGACCCGCAGCTCGCGGCCGTCGCCGAGGCGCATTCCGGAAGCGTCGCATTCGGGCTCGACGATCCGAAAGTCGCCCGTACCTCGCTCCAGCACGCAGCCGACTCGAAGTACTGCGTTCGCTGCGGCACGCCGTACGAGTACGCCGCCGCCTACGTCGGTCACCTCGGCGCCTACCGGTGCCCGCGTGGCGACCACGCACGGCCGCCGCTCCAGGTCACGGCACGGGAGGTCTCGCTGCAGGGACTGGAGCGCGCGTCGTTCCTGCTCGACACTCCCGACGGATCGCGCCGCATCGAGCTCCGCCTTCCAGGTCTCTACAACGTCTACAACGCGTTGGCGGCCGCCGCCCTCACGCGCTCGCTCGGCGCGGAGCTCGACGAGATCGCCGCCGGCCTCGAGCGCTTCTCCGCCGCCTTCGGCCGATTCGAGCGCGTCACCGTCGGCGACAAGCGCGTCCTGCTCCTCCTGATCAAGAACCCGGCCGGCGCGAACGAGGCCGTCCGGACGCTCGTGGACGGCGGCGCGCCCCGGGTGCTCGTCGTCGCGCTCAACGACGAGATCGCGGACGGGCGCGACGTATCGTGGATCTGGGACGTCGACTTCGAGCCGCTCCTGCCGGGCCTCGAGCGGCTGGTCGCGAGCGGCGGCCGCGCGGCCGAGCTCGCGCTCCGCTTTCGCTACGGCGGGCTCGCCGAGGACACGATCGAGGTCGAGCCCGACCTCGCGCGTGCGCTCGACCGGGGGCTCGAACTGACCCCCGGCGGCGCCGAGCTCGTCCTCCTCCCCACCTACACGGCGATGCTCGGCCTGCAGCGCGTCCTCGCCTCGCGCGGGCTTGCGAAGCCGTACTGGGAGCGCTCCGGATGAGCACGATCCGCGTCGGCCATCTCTATCCCGACTACCTCAACATCTACGCCGACCGCGGCAACATCGCCGTGCTCACACGGCGGGCCGCCTGGCGCGGCCACGAGCTCGAGGTCGCTCCGCTGGGCATGCGAGATCCGGTGACGCCGGGGGAGCACGACCTCTACTACGTCGGGGGCGGCCAGGACCGGGAGCAGCTCCTCGTCGCGGAGGACCTCGTGCGGAAGTCGGAGCCGCTGCACGAGGCCGTCCGCGGCGGCGCCGCCGTGCTCGCCGTCTGCGGCGGCTACCAGCTGCTCGGGCGCGGCTACCGCGGGTTCCACGGCGAGGACATGCCGGGCATCGGCCTCCTCCCCCTCGACACGGTCGCCGGCGAGCGCCGCATGATCGGCGACGTGCTGATCGAGTGCGAGCTCGACCCGGGAGAGAAGCGGACGGTCGCCGGGTTCGAGAATCACGCCGGGCGAACACGCCTCGATCCCGGCGCCGAGCCGCTGGGACGGGTGCTCGCAGGCTTCGGCAATGACGGCGAGGGCGGCTTCGAGGGCTGCCGCGCCGGCCGCGTGATCGGGACGTACCTCCACGGGCCTCTCCTGCCGCGCAACGCCTGGCTCGCCGACTGGCTGCTCGCGCAGGCGCTCGCGCACCGGCTCGGCACCGACGAGTCCCCCGCGCTGGAGCCGCTGCCCGACGAGCTCGAGCGCAGCGCGCACGAGGTGTCGGCCGCCCGCGCCCGCTCGCGTGGCGGCCGCTTCGACTGACTAACCCGCCTGCGCGACCTTGAGGATCTTCTCGACCGCGATCCGCAGCGGTTGCGGCACCTCGCCGTTGCCGCGATAGCGCTGCCACGCCTTCTGCGGCTTGCGGCCGCGGTTGCTCGCCCGCAGCCCGGACACGCTCTCGAAGTCGGGCGTGAGCACCACGGTGCGCCGGCTCCCCGCGACCTCGCGGATCTGGCGGTTGACGATCCGCTCCGACTCGACGGGCCGCTGGCCACGAGGCGCGTCGCGGTCGTGGACGACGACGTACGGCACTCCGCACGCGTTGCAGATGCGCGCGAAGAGGGGCATGTTGCCCTTGCCGCCGCACTCGAGGACGAGGATGCCGTCCTTGTCCGCGTCGACGCCGAGGGCGTCGAAGACGAGCGGGAACGTGAGCTTCTCGGTCCGCCCCTCGACGAGGACGGCGCAGCGCGCGAGGAAGAGCTCCGCGCGGTCGCTGTCGAACTCGGAGAGCGCCCGGAACGACTCGGCCTCGGCGAGCGGCTGGGGCTGGAAAAGCGACGTCCCGCCCGTCGGCGTGTGCCGGACGAGCGCGAGCTCCTCGAGCTTGTCCACGCTGAGGAAGACGGGCGCGTGCGTCGAGTAGAGGATCTGGTTCCCCGCCTGCGCGAGCGCCCGCAGGAGGCCGTAGAGGTGCCGCTGCGCATGCGGGCTGAGATACAGCTCCGGCTCCTCGATGAGGAGGACGAAGTGGCGCAGGTTCGACGCGAGCAGCCGCTCCATGCCGGTGACGAGCGCGAGCCCCCCGTCTGCCGCCGCCCAGTGGCGGTCGACCGTCGGCGGGTGGAACAGCTCCGCCACTTCGGCCGCTCCCCGGCCCGTCGCGGGCGCCACGAGCGTCCGCGACCTGAGGTTCGCCGGCAGGAAGAGCACGGGCGGGGCGCCCGCGCGGTTGAGGTTCAGCGTGTCGGGCGGCTTTGCGTCGAGGAAGATCGTGCCCTTCGCGACGTCGGCCTCGAGATGGATGCGGCCGCCGGCCCCGTCCCGCGCGACGTCGTCGATCGTCGGCGGCGGCGCGGCGGCCTCGAGCAGCGTCCAGATCGCGGTCAGCACGGTGGATTTCCCGCTCGACGCCTCGCCGACGAGCGCGCACACCGAGCCCGGCGCGACCGCGAGCTCTCGCGCGGCGCGATACCCCTGGATCGAGACTCGTTTCAGCGGAGGCAACTTGCGCAACCTACCCCGTCTGTGCGGCTCCCGATCCTTCGCTCACGGAGCCCAGAGCGCGCCGAGATACACGGCCGGGTCGCCGGGCTGCCAGCGGCCGAGGAAGCGTTGAATCGGCGGATGGAGCACGACGTCGTCGAGGTCGAGAGGGTCGAAGAGGCGATGGCCGCGCACGGCGGCGTCCGTCGAGGTGACGCGCTCCAGGGAGCGGCCCGAGAGGTCGGCGGCGAAGATGATGTGCACGACGTGGCGCCACACGAAAGCGCGTTTCGGCGCGATCGAGTCGACCACCGCGACCGGCCCTTCGAACATGAGGTCGTCGCCGATCCCGACCTCTTCCGAGAGCTCCCGGCGCAGCCCTTCGACGAGGCTCTCCCCACCGTTGACGCCGCCGCCGGGCAGGAGCCAGTACTCGCCTCGCCCCGCCTTCTCGTGCCGGCAGAGCAGGATGCGGTCCTCCCAGCGGAGGACGGCCGAGACCCGGATGCGCGGCTCGGTCGGCATCAGTGGGCAGAGCTGCCGAAGCCGCGTTCCCCCCGCTCGCTCCCCGGGAGCTCGTCGACCTCTTTCGGCTCGGGCAGCGTCACCGGAACGACCACGAGCTGGGCGATCCGCATGCCGGGCTCGACGACGAACCGCTCGCTCCGGTCGGTGTTGAGGAGAACGACCTTGAGCTCGCCGCGGTAGCCGGCGTCGATCAGGCCCGGCGCGTTGACCTTGCCGATGCCGTGCCGGACCGCGAGCCCCGAGCGCGGCAGGACGAGCCCGGCATGGCCCTCGGGGATGGCCACGGCGAGGCCGGTCGAGACGACGGCGCGCTCGCCGGGTCCGAGCTCCACTCGCTCGCAGGCGGAGAGATCGAGGCCCGCATCGCCGTCGTACGCCCGCGTGGGCAGCGTCGCGCCGTCGTGCAGGCGCTTCACCGGCAGCTCCGTCACGCACCCGTCCGGCGCTGCTCGGGAGCCTCCTCGGCGACGAGATACGACGCGTAGCGGCGCAGCTCGCGACGGGGCAAGCGCGCGACGACGAGAACCCCTTCCGGCGTGTCCTCGCGCTCGTCGATCGGCGCACCGAGCGCGTACAGCTCGTTCAGCCGTGCCCCCTCCTCGTACGGCAGCAGGAGCCGCACGCGCTCGAACCGCTCTCCGAAGCGCTCGGCGATGCGCCCCCGCAGCTCCTCGAGGCCCTCGCCGGTGAGCGCGGAGATCTGGAGCGCGTCCGGGTAGCGGTTCGCGAGGCGTCGCCGGCCGAGCGTGTCGACGGCGTCGATCTTGTTGACGACGACCTCGACGGGCAGCTCGGTCGCGCCGATCTCCCGCAGGACGGCGTCGACCGCTGCGATCTGCTCGACGAGCGCCTGCTGCGTGGCCGATCCGTCGACCACGTGAAGGATGAGATCGGCCACGAGCGTCTCCTCGAGCGTCGCCGCAAACCCCTCGACGAGCTGGTGCGGGAGGCGGCGGACGAAGCCGACGGTGTCGGTGACGAGGTAGCGGCGCCCCTCGTGCTCGAAGCCGCGAGTCGTCGGGTCCAGAGTCTCGAAGAGGCGGTCGCGGACGGAGACGCCCGCGTCAGTCAGGGCGTTGAGGAGCGTCGACTTCCCCGCGTTCGTGTAGCCCGCGAGCGCGACCGTCGGCGTCTCTGTCCGCTTTCGTTCCTTGCGGCGCACGTCGCGCTGCCGGCTCAGCTTGCGGAGCCGGTCGCGGAGGACGGTGACACGGCGGCGCGCAAGCCGCCGGTCCGTCTCGAGCTGCGACTCGCCCGGGCCGCGCGTGCCGACGCCGGCGCCGAGGCCGCCGGTGCCGCCGCCGAGCCGCTCGAGGTGCTGCCACATCCCCCGCATCCGCGGCAGGTTGTACTCGAGCTGCGCGAGCTCGACCTGGAGCTTTCCCTCGGCGCTGACGGCGTGCTGCGCGAAGATGTCGAGGATCAGCTGCGTCCGGTCGACGACCCGCGACTGGAGCGCGTTCTCGAGCGTTCGCTGCTGCGGCGGGCTCAGCTCGTCGTCGACGAGAAGCACCTCGGCGTTCGCTTCGCCGTAGGCCTGCTTCAGCTCGTCGAGCTTGCCCTTGCCGACGTAGCTCCGCCTGTCGGGCATCCGGCGGTGCTGCACGATGCGGCCCACCGGCTCGACTCCTGCCGTCCGCGCGAGCTCCTCCAACTCGGCAAGCTCGTCTGCGCCGTCGGCTCCGGGTGCATGCACCGCAAGAACGAGCCCGCGCTCGGGCTCGGCCGCCCAGGAGCGATCGGGCTGTCTCACCGTCATCCGCCGGTCATTATGACTCCTGCCATGCCCGCTTCCGACCTCGCGAGTCGCACGCTCCAGCTTGTCGACGTTCCCTCCGAGAGCCGCGAGGAGGCCGCCGCCATGGACGTCGTGCGAAGCCTCCTGCCCGGTGCGCCGCTCTACGACGACGGCGAGGCGATCGTCTGGGGCGACGCCGGGTCACCTGTCGTCCTCGCCGGCCACCTCGACACCGTGCCGGCGCAGCAGAACCTTCCCGGCCGGATCGAGGGCGACGCCGTGCACGGGCTGGGCGCGAGCGACATGAAGGGCGGCGTCGCCGTGATGCTCGAGCTCGCGCGCGACAGTCGTCCCGCGCGCTACGTCTTCTTCACGCGGGAGGAGGTCGCGCTCGACGAGAGCCCGTTGCCGGGAGTGTTCGCGAGCGGCGTACTCGGCGGCGTCGAGCTGGCCGTCGTGCTCGAGCCGACGAACGCGATCCTCCACGCCGGCTGTCTCGGAAACCTCCAGGCCCGCGTCGACTTCCAGGGAGAGAGCGCTCACTCGGCGAGGCCGTGGACCGGGAGCAACGCGATCCACGCGCTGGTGGAAGGGCTCGCGCCGCTCGCGCAACTCGAGCCATTCGACGTCGAGCTGGATGGGCTCGTGTACCGGGAGGTCCTGAGCGCAGTGCGGGTCGAGGGTGGGATCGCTGCGAACGTCGTGCCGGCGCGTGCGTCGGCCGAGCTCAACTTCCGCTTCGCGCCGGGCCGCTCCCGGGAGGAGGCCGAGACGCGTCTGCGCGAGCTCGTGCCGGAGGGCGAGCTGCACGTCCTCCACAACTCGCCGTCCGCCCCGCCCGCGCTCGGCAACCCGCTCGTCGAGCGGCTCCGAGAGCTTGTGCCGGACGTCGCGCCGAAGCAGGCGTGGACTCCGGTGGCGCAGTTCGCCGAGCAGGACATCGACGCGATCAACTACGGCCCCGGCGCGACGGCGTTCGCGCACCGGCAGGACGAGCAGATCCCGATCGCGAATCTGCATGCGGTGTACGAAACGCTGGCTAGGTTCTTGTCGTGATCAACCCTGTCCTGACCGACATGGCCGTGTATCCGTTCACGCGGCTCGAGCACGAGCGGCGGAGGCTGCTGGACGCGGGCGTCGAGGTGATCGACTTCGGCAAGGGCGACCCGAACGAGCCGACCGACCCGATCATCCGGCAGGCGCTCGTCGATGCGCTGCCGGAGCGCGCGCCGTATCCGCTCGCGCAGGGCCTGCCCGAGCTGCGCGAGGCCGCGACAGGCTGGGTGCAGCGGCGGTTCGGCGTCGCGCTCGATCCCGAGACCGAGATCGTGCCGACCTACGGCTCGAAGGAGGCGATCTTCTCGCTCGCGCAGGTGCTCGGGACGGGCGGGCGGGTCGTGGCGTTCGGCGAGCCTGCCTATCCCGTCTACGAGCGAGGCGCGCTCTTCGCGGGCGCGCGCGTCCAGACGCTGCCCCTGCTGCGTGAGAACGGCTTCCTGGCGGACCTCGAGCAGCTCGACGACGACGTCGCGCTCGTATGGGTCAACTACCCGCACAACCCGACTGGCACCGTGGCTCCGCCGGCGTTCTACGACGAGCTCGCCGCGGCGGCGGAGCGTCACGACTTCGTCGTCGGCTCGGACGAGGCCTACACGGAGCTCTGGTTCGACGAGCCGCCGCCGTCGGCGCTCCAGGCCGCCGACCGCTCCCGTTTCGTCGTCTTCCAGACCTTGAGCAAGCGCTCCTCGATGACCGGCTACCGCTCGGGCTTCGTTGCGGGGTCTCCGGCGATCGTGGCGGCGCTCAAGGCATACCGCCCAACGGTGGGGACCGCGCCGCAGGAGTTCGTGCAGCGCGCCTCGGTCGTCGCGTGGGACGACGAACGTCACGTCGAGGAGACGCGGGCGCGCTACCGGGCGAAGCGGGACGTGATGATCCCGGCGATCGAGAGCCGTGGCTGGGAGATCGTCGCGAGCGAGGCGACGATGTACCTCTGGGTCGCGGTGCCCGACGCGGGCGACGTCGTCGACGTGCTGCTCGAACGCGGCGTGCTCGTCTCCCCCGGGGAGTTCTTCGGGCCGAGCGGAGCCGGCTACGTCCGCTTCGCGCTCGTGCCGACGCTCGAGGAATGCGAGCGGGCGGCGGAGATCCTGGGGAGCCTCGCGTGAGCGTCGAGGAGACGATCGCGGCGCTCGACCGCGGAGAGATCCGCGTGGCGGAGAAGCGCGACGGCGAGTGGCGCGTGAACGAGGAGGCGAAGGCGGCGATCCTCGAGTACTTCCGGGTCAGGAAGGTCGAGCCGATCGAGGTCGGCCCCTTCGCGTACCTCGACAAGATCCCGCTCAAGCACGACCATGCCGAGCGCGGCGTGCGAGTCGTGCCGCCCGCGACGGCCCGCTACGGCTCGTTTCTCTCGCCCGGCGTGATCCTGATGCCGAGCTACGTCAACATCGGTGCTTGGGTCGGGCCGAACACGATGGTCGACACGTGGGCGACGGTCGGATCGTGCGCGCAGATCGGGGCGGACGTCCATCTCGCGGGCGGCGTCGGCATCGGCGGGGTGCTCGAACCGGTGCAGGCGCGTCCGGTGATCGTCGAGGACGGTGCATTCGTCGGCTCCCGCTGCATCCTCACCGAGGGAGTCGTGATCGGCGAGCGGGCGGTGCTCGCACCGAACGTCTCGCTGACGGGATCGGTTCCGGTGATCGACGTCACGGGGCCGGAGCCGGTCGAGCATCGTGGCTATGTGCCTCCGCGGGCCGTGGTCGTCCCGGGCACGAGGCCGAAGGAGTTCCCGGCGGGCACGTACGAGGTCGCGTGCGCGCTCGTGGTCGGTTGGCGGAGCGCGCAAACAGATCTGAAGACGAGCCTGAACGACGTGCTGCGCGAGTTCGCGATCGGCGCCTGAGCGGCCTCGCCCGCCGTCGCTCGGGCCCGGGCTCTGCACGCACCCCCACCCAAGGGCGGGGCAGCTCTCCCTCCGCCCTCGGAGCCGATGCTACCCCGAGATCTGTTACGCGACGGTGCCGGTTTCTTGCTCGGAGCCCGGCGGTTCGTCGAGCAGCGGCTCTGCCGGTCCTGTGAGCCACGCGTGGCCGCCTTCGAGCCGGACGCGCAGGTCCCCGCCAGGGAAGTGCACGACGACCTCGCCTTCGTCGTGCGTCGCGGCGGCGACTGCGACAGCGCTCGTCCCGGAGGCGGACGTCTCGCCCACCCCGCGCTCCCAGACGCGCGCCGTGACCTCGCCCGGGCGGTCGACGCGCGCCACCTGGACGTTCGTCCGCTCAGGAAAACGCGGATGCCGCTCGAGGAGCGGCCCGAGCTCGCCGATCCGATCCGGTTCTCCAACGACGACCGCGTGCGGATTCCCGACCAGCACCGGGACCAGCTCGATTCCGTCGACGAGCTCCGGGGGCCCTACCTCCACCGCGCCGAGCTCCGACTCGTACAGGCCGTCCGCCGACCGTCTCACGCGCACACTCCTCCCCCCCACGTGCACACGCGCCCGCGTCGCGCCGGTCCGGCGCATGAGCCACGCCGCAGCGATGCGGGTTCCGTTACCCGACATCTCCGCGCGAGAGCCGTCGGGATTGACGATGGCGATCGACACGTCGTCCCCTTCGACCGAGAGCACCTCGACAGCCCCGTCCGTGCCGGACAGGTCGACGCCGGCCACCGGCCCCTCATGGACGAGGTAGATGTTCCCGTGTGCGTGCCAGCGCGACGATCTCAGCTGCGGTCTCCTCCGGCGGCCGGTCGGCCGCGACCATAACGAGCCCCTCGAGGCGCCGCATCCACTTCCGCTGATACGCCGCATAGCGCCGCGTACGCGTGGCGAGCGCCTCCATCGCCTCTTCCCGCGGCAGCGTCGCCACCTCGTGGAGGCCGATCACCTTCGTTGCAGTCACCGAAGGCTCGGCGATGAGCGCGCCTCGTACCTCCTCCTCGACTCCGGCGTCGAACATCCGCTGGGTGCGCTCCGCAATCCGCCGCTCGAGCTCCGGCTTCGGAACGTCAAGCCCCACGACGAGCGTCGGATGTCGCCACGCCCCACCGAAAAGGCTCTCCCGTCGCGGCGCCAGCGAGTGGCCCGCCTCCGCGAGCTCGAGCGCCCGCACGACGCGCCGGCGGTCGTTGGCGTGGATGCGCGCCGCCGCATCCGGGTCGAGCTTCGCCAGCCGTGCGTGCGCCGCGGCCGCGCCGTCCTTGTCGTAGAGCCGCTCCCAGCGCTCCCGCTCGCCGGACGCCGGTGCCGGAGGGAGCCCGAGCTCGGCCAGCGCCGCACGGAAGTAGAGCCCGGTTCCTCCGACGACGAGCGGCGTTTTGCCGGCTGCGAGGATCTCGTCGATCGACGCATGCGCGAGCGGCGCGTACTCGCCCACGGACGCGACGTGCGAAAGGGGAAAGATCCCGACGAGCCGCTCCGGGTGCGGCGACCGGTTTGTGAGGATCGGCAGGCCGGCGTAGACCTGCATCGCGTCCGCAGACACGACCTCGGCCGGCATCAGTTCCCTCACGGCCGCCGCGACGTCGGACTTCCCGCTCGCAGTCGGCCCAAAGAGGCCGACGACGCGTTCAGCCACGGAGCCGCGTGCGCACGAGCTCGAGCTCCTCGTCCGTCACGCCGGCCGCCCGGAGGTACGACTCGACGCCGCCGTGACGCCGTTCCAGCTCGGCGAACACCCCGGCCATCGACGCTGCCGGCGTTTGCGCGATCCGCTGCAGCCGCACGAGCTCTTCCTCGCTCTCGGCAGCCTCGAACCACGCCTCGTGCCGCGGCCGCAGCCGTTCCTCGCTCAGCGCGTAGTCGGTCGCGATGTCGTCATCGCTCACGCCTGCGAGGTGAAGCAGGAATGCCGAGAGCAGCCCCGTCCGGTCCTTGCCGCCGGCGCAGTGGATGACGACCCCGCCCTCGGGCGCGCTGGCGACCGCGCGCACCGCACGCGCGACGTTGTCGCGGAAGCGCTCGAGGAAGATGAGGTACACGTCTTGGGTCGCCGTCGCCACGTCGGGAGCTGCCGCCGCCGCGGCCTCGAGATCCTCCTCGATGTCTTCCCACTCCTCCTTGCTCGCCTCCATGAACGGGACGTGCAGCACCTCGACGGGCACCTCCGCCGGAGGATCGTCGGCACGCTCGTGGTCGCCGCGGAGGTCGATGACGGCTCGGATGCCGTGGCCGACGAGCGCCCTCCATCCCTCGTCGCTCAGCTGACGGACGCTGTCTGCCCGCACGACGGCGCCGAAGCGGGTCTCGCCTCCGTCCTGCGTTGGAAGTCCGCCCAGGTCACGGACGTTGAGGCAGCCGTCCCAGACGAGGTCTCTAGGCTGCAGCTGCCGCAAGGTGAGCGCCGCGCAGAGTCGTGGAGGTCGCGCTCGCAATCTCGACGGGGACGAGCTCGCCGGGCGCCGCATCGCCGCTGAAGTTCACGGTCGTGTTCCGGCGAGTCCGGCCGCGGAAGAGCTCCGGCTCGGTTCGGCTCGGCCCCTCGACGAGAACCTCCTCCACCATCCCGATCCGTCGCGCGTTCCGCTCGGCTGCGACTCGCTGCACGACCTCGACGAGCCGCTCGATGCGGTCGCGCTTGACCTCTTCCGGGACTTGGGCCTCCATCGCGGCGGCCTCCGTCCCCGCGCGCGGCGAGTAGACGAAGGTGAACGCGCCGTCGTAGCCGACCTCCTCGACGACCTCGAGCGTCTCGGCGAAGTCGTCTTCGGTCTCCCCGGGGAAGCCGACGATGATGTCCGTCGTGAGCGCGAGGTCGGGGATCGCGGCACGGAGGTCGTCGGCGAGCCGGAGGTAGCGCTCGCGCGAGTACGTACGCCGCATCGCCTTGAGGATCCTGCTCGATCCGGACTGGAGCGGCAGGTGCGCGTGCTCGCACACGGCGGCGCAGTCGATCATCGCCGCGATCACGTCGCGGCGGAAGTCCTTCGGATGCGGGCTTGTGAAACGGATCCGCTCGATGCCGGGGACGGCGTCGACCCCGCGCAGAAGCTCCGCGAAGCTCGAGCCGACGTCGCGGCCGTAGGAGTTGACGTTCTGGCCGAGGAGCGTCACCTCGCGCATTCCCTCCACGGCGAGCCGTTCGACCTCGGCGAGGATCTCGCCGGGCCGCCGCGAGATCTCGCGCCCGCGGACGGCGGGGACGATGCAGTACGAACAGACGGAGTTGCAGCCCATCGAGACCTGCACCCAGGCCTGGAAGCGCCGTTCGCGCCGCACGGGAAGGCCCGCAGCAAACGCACGCTCCTCGCCGGTACCGAACGAGCTCCGCGCTACTCCCTCGCCGCCGGCCCCGAGCCAGTCGCCGAGGTGGGAGATCGTGCCCGGGCCGAAGGCGACGTCGACATCCGGATACAGGGCGAACAAGCGCTCCCGCTGCGCCTCCGCGTAGCAGCCGCCGACCGCGACGACCGTCCCGGGCCGCTCGCGCTTCAGCTTCGCGGCGTTTCCCATGTGCGCGGCGAACCGCGTGTCGGGCTTCTCCCGGATCGTGCAGGTGTTGAGGACGATGACGTCCGCCTTGTCCTGCGACGGCGCCTCCCCGAGCCCGAGCTCCTCGAGCAGCCCCTTGATCCGCTCGGAGTCGTGAGCGTTCATCTGGCAGCCGAACGTCGTCACGTGGTACCGGCGCACCGGCACAGGGTAACCGCCGCCTATGCGCTCCGACCCAGCGTGAGGTAGGCGAAACCGAGGACGTCACGGTAGCCGCGCAGCCACTCGCTGCGATGAGTGTCCGCCCGAGCACGCACCTCAACAGCGCCGGGCACGCGCGCGTGGCGGTGCAGCCAGGCCTCCCCGTCGGAGAGGTAGCCCGACTCGAAACGCTCCCACTCGTCGCGGTTGGCCGTCTGGATGTAGAGCGGCCGAAAGCCCGCGGCGACGGCGAGATCGACGAGTCCCGCGAGATCGGAGAGCGAGGCGGGCTCGAAGCCGACGGCGGCGGCCTGCTCCGGCGTCGGCGGCCGCTCCCAGAAGCCGCTGCCGAAGAGGAGCCGGCCGCCCGGCCGCACGAGCTCGAACAAGGCTGCGAGCGCGTCCGGCTGGGCACCGTACGCGTGGTCAGAGCCGAGGCAGAGGACGAGGTCGGCCGGCGCGTGCTCGGTCGGCGCCGCCGCCTCGACGAACGTGACCCGCGCGTCGAGCCCGCGGTCGGCGGCGTTGGCGCGTCCACGCTCGAGCAGGATCGGTCGGTGTCGATTCCGGTGCCCGTCGCGTCGGGAGCGGCCGCGAGCACACGCAGTAGCAGCTCGCTCCAGCCACAGCCGATGTCGAGGACCATCGAGGGCTCGGCGCCGGCGAGCGCCTTCGCGATCGCGTCGGCCCGCCGGCTCGACAACGGCGCATTGAAGTCGAGGAACTCGTAACGGCCGGGGGCCGGGTCGCTCATCCGGCGTGCAGCGTGCCTCGCGGGGTCCTACGCGGCCTGAATCGGCGAGTCCGCGGCTCGCCCCGGCGGCTCCGGCGCCACGGGATGTGCAGTCGTCGCGGCGTGATTCTTGGCGACCTCCACGGCACGGCTCTCACGGATCACGGTCACCTTCACCTGGCCCGGGTACTCGAGCCGGTCCTCGATCTCGCGCGCGATCTCGTGGGCGAGCAGCGCCGCTGCGTCGTCGTCGACGTCGCCCGGGCTGACGATCACCCTGATCTCGCGGCCGGCCTGAAGCGCGTAGACCTTCTCGACGCCCGCCTTCGAGGCTGCGAGCTCCTCGAGTGCCCCGAGCCGCTTGATGTACTGCTCGAGGCTCTCTCCCCGCGCGCCGGGCCGGCTCGCCGAGACGGCGTCGGCCGCGATGAGCAGCACGGCCTCCACCGTTTGCGGCTGCACCTCGTAGTGGTGGGCCTCGATGGCGTGGACGACGCCCTGGGACTCCTCGTAGCGGCGCGCCAGCTGCGCGGAGATGAGGGCATGCGAGCCCTCCATCTCGTGGTTCATCGCCTTGCCGATGTCGTGCAGCATCGCGGCGCGCTTCGCCGTCTGGACGCTCGCCTCGAGCTCGGTGGCCATGATCCCGGCGAGGTGCACGACCTCGAGCGTGTGCTTGAGCACGTTCTGGCCGTAGCTCGTCCGGAACCGGAGCCGTCCGAGAATCTGGACGAGCTCTTCCGCGAACGCACCGCAGTTCGCCTCGAAGACGGCCTGCTCGCCGGCGTGGCGGACGACCTCCTCGACCTCCGCCTTCGACTCGTAGTACGTCTCCTCGATCCGGGCCGGGTGGATGCGCCCGTCCTCGAGGAGCTTCGTCACGGTCAGGCGCGCGATCTCGCGCCGGAGCCCGTCGAAGGAGGAGAGCACGATCGCATGCGGCGTGTCGTCCACGATGAGATCGACGCCCGTCAGGTGCTCGAGCGCGCGGATGTTGCGGCCCTCACGGCCGATGATGCGACCCTTCATGTCGTCGGAGGGCAGCTCGACGACGGTGACCGTCGTCTCGGCGGTGTGGCTCGCGGCAACCCGCTGCAGCGCATCGGCAACGAGGTTCCGGGCGCGGCGCTTCGAGTCCGCGCGCGCCTCGTCCTCGAGCGTCCGGACTCTGCGGGCGAGCTCGTGACGGGCTTGCTCCTCCCCACGCTCGAGGAGCAGCGCTCTCGCCTCGGCCTGGGTGAGGCCGCCCACCCGTTCCAGCTCGGCGAGTTGCGCCCCTTTCGCCTCCTTGAGCTCTTCCTGCAGCACGCGGACGTGCTCCTCGCGGTCGGCGAGCCCCTGGTCGCGGCGCGAGAGCTCCTCGAGCTTCTTCTCGATCTCGAGCTCCTTCGCGAGCACTCGCTCCTCGATCTTCAGAACCTGCGCCCGCCGGTCGGTGAGCTCCGCATCGATCTCGCCGCGGAGGCGGACGGCCTGCTCGCGGGCCTCGACCTGCGCCTCCCGCCGCACCGCCTCGCCTTCGCGGCGCGCGTCCTCGAGCAACCGGTCTCGGATCCTGCGCGCCTTCGTCACGCCGGTCGTGCCGAACATCGACACCGCCAGGAGCGCGAGGGCGACACCTCCGGCGATCCCGATGGCAATTCCGATCCCGATCAGCACGAGCCGGCTCCTCGGTCGGGGGTTCGAGCCGCTTTCGGCGGCACGTCCCATTCGGCGCCGGGCCTGGCCGGCAGCTATCCGAGAAGCCCACTTCGGCGGACCTCGGGTCCGCCGAAGGTCACCGCGCTACCTCGCGCACAACCTCCGAGTTGCCGGACGTGAGTTGTCTTTCATCGGTTCAGGTTTCGGAAAAGCTGCTTTTGCAGGCAAAACATCGAATGGAATGCCCGACAATCGTACCGCGTCTCACGCCCCTTGCGCAAACGAGGCAAGCACCTCGTCGAGCGTGTCGCGTGAGAAGCCGCGGCCGCCGAGCCGCCGGATGAGCGCCGGCGTCACCTGCTGCCCCTCGAGCAGCGATCGCATGCGCTCGGCCTCCGGCTCGAGAGCCGCCACTGCGTTCGCGGCGATCTCGCCTGAGATGAGACGCCGCCCGAGGTCGGCCCGGATCGCAGCATCGCCGTAGCCGCGCCGGGCGAGCAGCTCAGCGCGGCCTTCCGCCAGCCGGGCGTCGTCGATGAGCCCGGCACGATCCAGCGTCGCGAGCGCCGCCTCCCGCGCATCCGCGGAATGCCCTGCACGGGCGAGCCGCTGCTCGAGAGCACGCTGCGAGCGGCCGCTCGCAGCCAACGAGCGAGTCGCAGCTGCGAGTGCCTTGGTGCGTCGCACCTCACGCGCCAGCTCCCGCGCCGTGGATCGATCGAGCCGGCGCCCTACCGCCAACCCCGTTCGGACGACCGCGTCCGCCGGCAGAATGCGCCACGGTCGGCCGTCGAGCTCGACGGCGACCCGGCCGCGCTTCCGCTCGCGCAGCCCGGTGACGGTCGGCGTCACGCCTCGGCTTCGGCCGACGCAAGCGCCTCCGCCGCCACCTCCGCCTTGCCGTTGCTCGTCGCGGGTTCCTCGTCGATGGTCGGCAGCAGCCGCGCGGACGCGATCTGCTCCGAGCCGAGCTCCGCCTGGATCTGCTGGAGGATCTGCTGCGTCACGTCGGGATGCTCACGGAGGAACGCGGTCGCGTTCTGACGCCCCTGGCCGAGCCGCTCGTCGCCGAAGCTGAAGTACGAGCCCGACTTCGTCACGACCTTCCGCTCGAGCCCCGAATCGAGCACCGTGCCTTCCCACGAGATGCCGGAGCCGTAGATGATGTCGAACTCCGCCTGCTTGAACGGGGGCGCGACCTTGTTCTTCACGACCTTGACGCGGACGCGGTTCCCGAACGCCTCGACACCTTCCTTCAGCGTCTCGATCCGCCGGATGTCGAGCCTCACGGACGAGTAGAACTTCAGCGCACGGCCGCCCGGCGTCGTCTCGGGGTTCCCGAACATGACGCCGATCTTTTCGCGCAGCTGGTTCGTGAAGAGGCAGATCGTGTCGGTCCGGTTGAGCGTGCCGGCGAGCTTGCGCAGCGCCTGGCTCATGAGGCGCGCCTGCAGGCCGACGTGGGAGTCGCCCATCTCGCCTTCGATCTCTGCCTTCGGGGTCAGTGCTGCGACCGAGTCGA